>JASLAA010000005.1 GCA_030147325.1 Arthrobacter sp.
AGGTCGCGCGGCACCGTGGCGCCGGTCGCGACGACGACGGCGTCGTACCGCCGCTTCAGCTGCCCCCAGCTGATGTCCCTGCCGACGTCCACGCCGGTGCGGAACCGTGTCCCCTCGGCCTTCATCTGGTCCAGGCGCCGCTCGAGGTGGATCTTCTCCATCTTGAAGTCGGGGATGCCGTAGCGCAGGAGACCGCCGATGCGGTCGTCGCGCTCGTACACCGCGACGGTGTGACCGGCGCGCGTGAGCTGCTGGGCGGCCGCGAGGCCGGCGGGTCCCGATCCGACGACGGCGATCGTCCGTCCGGTGAGGCGCTCCGGCGGGTGCGGTTCCACCCAGCCCTCGTCGAAGGCCTGATCGGCGATCGACACCTCGACCTGCTTGATGGTCACGGGTGGCTGGTTGATCCCCAGGACGCACGAGGACTCGCACGGAGCGGGGCAGAGCCGACCGGTGAACTCGGGGAAGTTGTTCGTGGCGTGCAACCGCTCGATGGCCTCCCGGCCCTTGTCCCGGAACATGAGGTCGTTCCACTCGGGGATGAGGTTCCCGAGGGGGCAGCCCTGATGGCAGAACGGGACACCGCAGTCCATGCAGCGGCCCGCCTGCGCCTTCAGCACGCCCTTCTCCTGCGCCTCGTAGACCTCCTTCCAGTCCATGATGCGGACCGGTACGGGCCTGCGGGGCTGGGTCTCGCGCTCGCGCACCTTCATGAATCCGCGTGGGTCAGCCACCGGTAACCTCCAGGATCTTGGTCCATGCCTCTTCGCCGTCCGGGTCGAGACCCTGTTCGACGGCGGACGCACGGGCGTCCAGTACCGCAGCGTAATCGCGCGGCAGGACCTTGGTGAATCGCGGGACAACCTCTTCGAAGGACTCGAGCAGGCTCTCGGCCAGGTTGGACTCGGTCTCCTCGAGATGCTGGATCAGCAGGCGTCGGACGATCTCGATGTCCTCGGCGTCGAGCTCGACGAGCAGCAGCTCCCCGTTGTCGAGGCTCTGCTTGTTGACGCGGGCCCGGTCGAGGTCGAGCACGAACGCGGTCCCGCCGGACATGCCGGCACCGAAGTTCCGGCCCGTGCTCCCGAGGATCAGCGCCTGGCCGCCGGTCATGTACTCGCAACCGTGGTCGCCGATACCCTCGGCCACCGCGGTCGCACCCGAGTTCCTCACCAGGAACCGCTCCCCTACCTGACCGCGCAGGAACATCTCGCCGCTGGTGGCACCGTAGCCGATGACGTTGCCGGCGATGACGTTGTGGTCCGCGCGGAACACGTTGGCGCGGTCCGGCCGCACGGTGATCCGCCCCCCGGACAGGCCCTTGCCCACGTAGTCGTTCGAGTCCCCCAGCAGCCGCAGCGTAATGCCGGCAGGAAGGAAGGCACCGAGGGACTGGCCGGCCTGGCCGGTGAGCGTCACGTCGATGGTGTTGGTGGCCAGCGTGTCCAGCCCGAACGTCCGGGTGACCTCGTGGCCGAGCATGGTGCCGACGGAGCGGTCGGTGTTGACCACGTCGACCGAGATACGCACCGGAGAACGGTGGTGCAGTGCATCGGCACTCATCTCGATCAGCTTGTTGTCGAAGTGCTGGTCGAGCTCGTGGTTCTGCGGGAGCATGTTCCGCATCGGCTCGTTCGAATCGAACTCGTTGCCGCGCAGGATCGGATCGAGGTCCAGGCCGTCGGCCTTCCAGTGCTCGATGGCCTGGCGGGCGTCGAGCAGTTCGCTGTGGCCGATCGCCTCCTCGAGGGTCCGGAAGCCGAGCTCCGCGAGGATTTCGCGCACCTCCTCCGCGATGAACTCGAAGAAGTTGACCACGAACTCCGGCTTGCCGGTGAAGCGGCTGCGCAGTTCGGGGTTCTGCGTCGCGACACCTACGGGGCAGGTGTCGAGGTGGCACACGCGCATCATGATGCAGCCGGAGACCACGAGCGGCGCCGTGGCGAACCCGAACTCCTCACCACCCAGCAGGGCGGCGATGACGACGTCGCGCCCGGTCTTGAGCTGCCCGTCCACCTGGACGACCACGCGGTCGCGCAGACCGTTCAGCATGAGCGTCTGCTGGGTCTCGGCGAGGCCCAGCTCCCAGGGGATGCCCGCGTGCTTGAGGGAGTTGAGCGGGCTGGCACCGGTCCCGCCGTCGTGCCCCGACACCAGGACGACGTCGGCCTTCGCCTTCGTCACCCCGGCAGCGACGGTGCCGATACCGACCTCGGACACCAGCTTGACGTGCACGCGGGCGCTCGGGTTGGACCTCTTGAGGTCGTAGATGAGCTGGGCGAGGTCCTCGATCGAGTAGATGTCGTGGTGCGGCGGCGGCGAGATCAGGGCGACGCCGGGTGTCGAGTGCCGCGTCCGCGCGATCCACGGGTAGACCTTCTGGCTCATGAGCTGGCCGCCCTCGCCGGGCTTGGCCCCCTGCGCCATCTTGATCTGGATGTCGTCGGCATTGGTGAGGTAGAGGCTCGTGACGCCGAACCGGCCGGAGGCCACCTGCTTGATGGCCGAGCGGCGCTCCGGGTCGAGCAGGCGCTCGACGTCCTCGCCGCCCTCGCCGGTGTTGGACTTCCCGCCGAGGCGGTTCATCGCGATGGCGAGCGTCTCGTGGGCTTCCTGCGAGATCGAGCCGTAGCTCATCGCCCCGGTCGAGAAGCGCTTGACGATGGAGGAGACGGGCTCCACCTCGTCGATCGCGATGGGCTCCCGGGCGTCTCCGCGCAGCCTCAGCAGCCCGCGCAGGGTCATGAGCTCCTTGGACTGGTCGTCCACGCCCTGCGTGTAGGCCTTGAAGATGTCGTAGCGGCGTTCCCGGGTGGCGTGCTGCAGCCGGAAGACCGTCTCCGGGTTGAAGAGGTGCGGCGGACCCTCGCGCCGCCACTGGTACTCGCCGCCGTTGTCGAGGCCGCGGTGGGGATCCTCGATGCCGTCCTGCGGGTAGGCACTCTCGTGCCGGGCGGCGACCTCGGCTGCGATGACGTCGAGGCCGACGCCGCCGAGCTGCGTCTGCGTGCCGTGGAAATACTCGTCCACGAGGTCCTGCGAGAGTCCGAGCGCCTCGAAGGTCTGGGCGCCGCAGTAGGAACTGACCGTCGAGATGCCCATCTTGGACATGATCTTCAGGACGCCCTTGCCGAGACCCTTGATGAGGTGCGCGACGGCCGCCTCGGCCGAGACACCGGTGATGTCGCCGTTGCGGACCAGTTCCTCGCAGCTCTCCATCGCGAGGTAGGGGTTGACCGCCGAGGCGCCGTAGCCGATGAGCACCGCGACATGGTGCACCTCACGCACGTCACCGGCCTCCACGACGAGCGAGGTCTTGGTGCGGTTGGCGCTCTTCAGCAGGTGGTGGTGCACGGCGCTGGTCAGCAGCAGCGACGGGATGGGTGCCCACTGCGCGTTCGAGTCGCGGTCCGACAGCACGACGTACTGCACGCCGCGGTTGAGGGCACTGGAGACCTGCTCGCAGATCTCCGCGAGGCGCGCGCGCAGGGCGGCCTCCCCGCCGTCGTGCCGGTACAGGCCCCGGACACGGACGGTCAGCCGGTCGCCGTCGTCCGTCTCGAGGTTGGCGATCTTGGCCAGCTCGTCATTGGTGATCACCGGGAACTTCAGGGCGATCTGCTTGGACCTCACCTGCCCGGTGGAGAGGAGGTTGCCGTCGGGTCCGATGGTGACACCCATCGACGTGACGAGTTCCTCGCGGATGGAATCCAGCGGCGGATTGGTCACCTGCGCGAAGGACTGGACGAAGTAGTCGAACAGGAGACGGGGGCGCTTCGACAGCACGGCGATCGGCGTGTCCGACCCCATGGCTCCGAGGGGCTCGGCGCCGTTCTTCGCCATGGGGCCGAGCAGGATGCGCAGTTCCTCCTGGGTGTAGCCGAAGGTGCGCTGCCGGCGGTTGATGGACGCCTTCGTGTGGACGACGTGCTCGCGCTCAGGGAGGTCCTCGAGCTGGATCAGGTTCTCCCTGACCCATTCGCCCCAGGGATTCGCTGCGGCGACCTCGGCCTTGATCTCCTGGTCCTCGATCAGGCGGCCTTCCTCGGTGTCGACGAGGAACATCTTGCCGGGTGAGACGCGGCCCTTGCGCACGATACGGGAGGGATCGACGTCGATGACGCCCACCTCCGAGGCGAGGATGACGAGCCCGTCCTCGGTGACCCAGTACCGCGCAGGCCGCAGGCCGTTGCGGTCGAGCACAGCGCCGACGAGTCGGCCGTCGGTGAAGGACACCGCGGCGGGCCCGTCCCAGGGCTCCATGAGCATGGAGTGGTACTGGTAGAAGGCGCGCCGGGCCGGGTCCATCGTGGCGTGGTTCTCCCACGCCTCGGGGATCATCATCATGATCGAGTGGGTGATCGGCCGTCCGGAGAGCGTGAGCAGCTCCGCAACCTCGTCGAAGGACGCCGAATCGGAAGCGCCCGGGGTGCAGATGGGGTACAGCTCCTCGGGCGAGTCCCCCAGCAGCGGGTTGGACAGCTGTGACTGCCGCGCCCTCATCCAGTTGCGGTTGCCCTTGACCGTGTTGATCTCGCCGTTGTGGGCGATGGTCCGGAAGGGCTGCGCGAGCGGCCACGAAGGGAAGGTGTTCGTCGAGAAGCGCGAGTGGACGATGCCGAGGCGCGTCTTGAAACGCTCGTCGGAGAGGTCGGGGTAGAACGGCTCGAGCTGCGCCGTCGTCAGCATGCCCTTGTAGACGATGGTCTTCGAGGACAGCGAGGGGAAGTAGACGCCGTACTTGTTCTGCGCGCGCTTCCGCACCCGGAAGGCCTTCGCGTCGAGGTCCGAGGCGTTCTCGTCCGTCGGAGCCATGAAGAGCTGGACGAAGTGCGGCATGCATGCGCGGGCCATCGCTCCCACCAGCTCCGCGACGACGGGAACCACGCGCCACCCGAGGACGTCGAGGCCCTCCGACTCGGCGATCGACTCCAGCCCGGCGCGGGCCGTCTCCTCCTCCTTCGCCTCGGAGGGAAGGAAGGCCGTCCCCACGATGTAGGACCCGGCGGGCGGCAGCGGGAAGTCGACGACGGCGCGGAAGAACTCGTCGGGAACCTGCGTCAGGAGGCCGGCGCCGTCACCCGTGCCCTCATCGGCACCGACTGCGCCGCGGTGCTCGAGGTTGCGGAGCGCGGTCAGCGCGGCGTCGACGATGTCGTGCCCCGGTTCACCGCGCAGGGTGGCGATCACGGCGAGGCCGCACGCATCCTTCTCGTTCTCGGGGTTGTAGAGGCCGCGGGCCTCCGGCAGCGAGGCGAACCGTGCGAAGGGCGACTCCACGGCCTCGGCCGCGGACGGTGTCGTGTCCGGGTGCTTCCCGGTCGACTTCCCAGGCGTCAAAGCAGTCATAGAAAGGATCCTTCCCCCATGATGGAGCGTCGGGAGGGGACAGCCTTGGCCCCACGGCGCCGCTGTCGTGAAGCGGTCACCGTCTGTTGATCGTCTGCACACCAGGTGCACCAGCACTGCCCGACGCTGTTGGCGGGCCATCGCTCTCGTGATCTTGCGCTGGTCGGGCTGGTGTCGGTGCGGGCAGGAAGGTGATCCGGCCGTCGCACCTGGGGTCCACAACTGTGTGGTGTTGCGTCCTTGAGGGGCGGTGGCCCGGGGACTGCTTCGGGGACCGACTCCCGTGGCTCCGCTCTCGCGGGGTCCTCAGAACGCAGATCGGTTCTCAGGAGCCGTTTGTTTCGGAAAGATTACCACGGCCGTCACGGCGTTCCGGCCCGTTGTCGACCGCGTGGCTGCCTGTGTCTGAAGCGTTATCCGCCCCGATCGTTCCGGCATCGGTGTCCGTGTCGCCGGCGAGGTCAGGATGGGCGCCAGGGTCCGTGTCGGTGGTCGCGTCGACCGCGGGTTCGCGGCCCGGCAGGTAGACGGACGGGGCATCGACCGGGCCGCGCCGCACCGCGAGGAGGACCAGGATGGCCAGTGCGACCACGAACACCGCGATGCTCGTCCAGACATTGAGCCGCTGCGTGAACCCGAAGAGGGTGACCATCTCGGCGTCGTCGATGCGCAGCGCCTCGATCCACACGCGCCCGAGCGTGTAGTAGGCGGCGTACATCCAGAACATGCGCCCACCGCGGAGCCGGAATCTGCGGGCGAGCAGGAGCAGCAGGGCGACGCCTGCGAGGTTCCAGAGGAGTTCGTACAGGAAGGTCGGGTGGAACAGCGTGCCCGGTTCCTGGTCGAGCGGGAAGTTCGCGTTGTCGGCGTCGATCTCCAGGCCCCAGGGCAGCGTGGTGGGACCGCCGAAGAGTTCCTGGTTGAACCAGTTGCCCAGCCGGCCGACGGCCTGCGCGAGCAGCAGTCCTGGCGCGGCAGCGTCGGCGAAGGCCGACAGTCTCACTCCTGCGCGCCGCGCCCCGATCCAGGCGCCGACGGCGCCGAGGGCCACGGCTCCCCAGATCCCGAGGCCTCCCTGCCAGATCTGGGGGATGCGGGCGAGGTCCCCTTCGGGTCCGAAGTAGGCGTCGGGTGAGGACACCACGTGGTAGAGGCGCCCGCCGATGATGCCGAACGGGATGGCCCAGATCGCGATGTCCCAGACGGCGTCGGCGTTGCCGCCGAAGGAGACGAAACGCTTCTGGGTCAGGAGGAGAGCCAGGATGATCCCTGCCAGGATGCACAGCGCATAGGCGTGGATGGTGACCGGACCCAGGCCGAAGCTCGCCCATTCCGCGGGAGGGCTCGGGATCGAGGCCGCGAGTGCGCCGCCGATCACGCCGAGGCCTTCGCCGTGCCGGTGCTCAGCTCGCGGGTGAGTTCCGCGACCGCGTCCACTCCGCCGTCGCGCAGCGCCGCGACGAGCGCCGTGCCCACGATGACGCCGTCCGCGTAGGCGCCGATCTCCCGGACCTGCTGGGAGGTGGATACGCCGAGCCCGACGCACACGCGTTCGGCTCCGGCCGCATGGGCGGAGTCGACGACGGCCCGAGCCGCTGCTCCCACCGAGGTCCGAGCACCGGTGACACCCATGACGGACACGGCGTAGACGAATCCCCTGCTCGCGTCGACGGTGTTCTGCATCCG
>JASLAA010000057.1 GCA_030147325.1 Arthrobacter sp.
TCCATCCCGGGCGAGACGGCAACCGGGAATGCAGGGCCCGTTCTTCCCTAGAATCGCGGGGGGAGCATCGACGGAGTCCGTGGTCCGGCGGTCATCGCGCCGCTCTCGTCGCCGCTCCGGCGGAGAACGGAGGACCGATGGTCAGCGACCGATCGAGCACCAGCCCGGAGGAACCGGCAGTGCTGCGGGCGAGGCCGGGAACGCCCGGCGCGGGGAGTAGAAAGAGAGCGGGCGTCCATCCCCTCGGGGTGGCGGTGGCGAGGGATCCCATCGTGTTCGTCCCCGAGTCCCTTCCCGCCGGACAGCCGGTTCCCCTGCTCGTGGCGCTGCACGGCGCGGGTGGGGACGCCCAGGGCGGTCTGTCCGTGCTCAGGGCAGCTGCCGAGAAGCTGGGTGTCGTCATCCTCGCACCGGCGTCACGGGGAGCCACCTGGGACGCCATCCGGGACGGGTACGGCCCGGACACCGCGGTCATCGACAGGGCGCTCGAGGAGGTCTTCTCCTTCGTCCCGGTCGATCCCGAGCGGATCGGTGTCGCGGGTTTCTCCGACGGGGCCTCCTACGCGCTCGGACTGGGGCTGGCGAACGGTGAGCTCTTCCGCAGGGTGGTCGCCTTCTCTCCCGGCTTCGTCCCTCGAGGGCCCGCCACCGGTCTGCCGGCCGTCTTCGTCTCCCACGGGACGCAGGACGCCGTGCTGCCCATCGCCGCCACGAGCAGGCGCGTGGTGCCGGCCCTGCGTCAACGGGGCTACGAGGTGGCGTACCGGGAGTTCGACGGACCCCACACGGTGCCTGCCACGATCGCTCTCGAGGCTGCCCTCTGGTTGGACTGGACCGCGAGACCGACGTCGTGACCCAGGCCGGCCGGGCACCCGGGTTCCCACCACTGCCTACGATGGGTGAATGAGTAATCCCTGGCAGGGCGTGGACGAGCTGTCTCTGGTCGTCGATCCTCCGTCGGACCATCCTGCCGAGGAGCTGGAGCGGGGCATCGGTCTGCTGCGGAGGGTCGCCGACGGTGCCGAGCCGCCGACGCTGCGTCTCTACCGCCCGAGTCCCACCGTCGCCTTCGGCCAGCGGGATGCCCGCCTACCGGGATTCGCGGAGGCCGGTGCTGCGGCGAGCCGCCACGGGTTCGCGCCGCTCGTCCGTCGGGCAGGCGGCCGGGCCGCCGCCTACCACCGGGGGTGCCTCGTCGTCGACCACATCGAACCGGCATCCGACGCCGTCGCGGGGACCACAGCGCGTTTCTCGGCCTTCGGAGGGTTCTTCGCCCAGGTCCTCACCGGCCTCGGTCTCGATGCGCACGTGGGTGAGGTGCCGGGGGAGTACTGTCCGGGCGAGTACAGCGTGCACGGGCGGGCCGGCGGCGCTCCGGTCATCAAGCTCGTCGGGACGGCCCAGCGTGTGGTCGCGGGCGCCTGGCTCTTCTCGTCGGTCATCGTCGTCGAGGACTCCGAGCCGCTCCGGGCCGTCCTCACCGACGTCTACGCGGCCCTCGGGCTGCCATGGCGACCCCGGACGGCGGGCGCCGCCGAGGATCTCGCTGCCGGGACCACCGTGCGGGACGTCGAGGACGCGCTGCTCGCCGCGTACACGGCCCACGTGGTCCTGGACCGGACGGCGTCGCACCCGTCCCGACGGACAGGAACGACGCCGGGTGGTCAGTGACCCCGCTGGATCCACTCCTCCAGGTGCGGGGCCTCGTCGCCGATCGTGGTGCTGTCCCCGTGCCCGGGCCGCGCGATGGTGTCGGCCGGCAGGGTGAGCAGGCGCGTGCGGATGGACTCGATGATGGTCGGGAAGTCGCTGTAGGACCGACCCGTGGCACCTGGTCCGCCCTGGAACAGGGTGTCTCCGGTGAACACGGTCCCGGCCTCCTCCAGGTAGTAGCAGATGGAGCCCGGAGAGTGTCCCGGGGTGTGCAGCGCCGTGAGCGTCACCCCGGCCACCTCGATGACGTCGCCGTCACCGATGGACTGGTCGGGGCTCAGCTCGGGGAACACGGTGTCCCAGAGCATCCTGTCCCCGTCGTGCAGGTAGATGGGCGCGCGCACGGCATCGAAGAGTTCGCCGACCGCACGGATGTG
Source organism: Arthrobacter sp. (assembly GCA_030147325.1). Taxonomy (GTDB): domain Bacteria; phylum Actinomycetota; class Actinomycetes; order Actinomycetales; family Micrococcaceae; genus Arthrobacter_D. The sequence continues at coordinate 2,091 of JASLAA010000057.1, forward strand.
GTCGTCGTGCGCGTGGGTCAGCAGGATGGCCCGGACCGTCCGGCCGTTGACCTGGTCCACGATCGCCGCTGCATCGTGCGGGGCGTCGATGATGACGCATTCCTCGTCGTCGCCGACGATCCAGACGTTGTTGTCCACGTCCCACGTCCCGCCGTCGAGCGAGAAGGTACCGGACGTGACGAGGTGCTCGATCCGCGCCGCCATCAGAGCTCCACCACCGATCGCAGCACCGCGCCGCCGTGCATCTTCCCGAAGGCTTCCTCCACCTGGTCGAGGCCGATGCGCTCCGTCACGAAGGCGTCGAGGTCGAGGTTCCCCTGGAGGTAGTGGCTGACGAGCATGGGGAAGTCGCGGCTCGGCAGGCAGTCGCCGTACCAGGAGGACTTCAGGGAACCGCCCCGGCCGAACACGTCCAGCAGCGGGAGTTCGAGGGTCATCTCGGGGGTGGGCACGCCCACGAGCACCACGGTCCCGGCGAGGTCGCGGGCGTAGAACGCCTGCTTGTAGGTCTCGGGGCGGCCGACGGCGTCGATCACCACGTCCGCGCCGTTCCCGTCGGTCAGGGCGCGGATACCCTCGATCGGGTCCTCCTGCGTGGAGTTGATGACGTGGGTCGCCCCGAGTCCACGGGCGAGCTCGAGCTTCCGGTCGTCGATGTCGACGGCGATGATCGTCGTCGCACCCGCCAGCCTGGATCCCGCGACGGCGGCGATCCCCACTCCGCCGCAGCCGATCACCGCGACCGAATCCCCCCGGGAGACGTTGCCCGTGTTGATCGCTGCACCGATGCCGGCCATCACGCCGCACCCGAGCAGGCCGACGGCTGCGGCATCGGCCGCAGGATCCACCTTGGTGCACTGGCCCGCCGCGACGAGCGTCTTCTCGGCGAAGGCGCCGATACCCAGGGCCGGGGACAGCACGGTGCCGTCCTCGAGGGTCATCTTCTGGGTGGCGTTGGCGGTGTTGAAGCAGTACTGCGCCTCACCCCGCCGGCACGCCCGACATTCGCCGCAGACCGCCCGCCAGTTGAGGATGACCCGGTCTCCCGGAGCCACGGTCGTGACGTCGTCGCCCACCGCGCTGACGACGCCGGTGGCCTCGTGGCCGAGGAGGAAAGGGAACTCGTCGTTGATCCCGCCCTGCTTGTAATGCAGGTCGGTGTGGCAGACGCCACAGGTGAGGATGTCGACCAGCGCCTCGCCGGGACCGGGATCCGGAACCAGGATCGTCTCGATGGTGGCGGGGGCATCCTTGGCCCGCACGACGACGCCCTGAACTGTGTGCACCATGTCTCTGCTGTCCTTCCGCTGGGAGCGGTGGCCCGGAGCACGGTCCACCGCTCCCAGCATATGGGGGACCGCGGCTCTCCGGACGGCAGGGCGGCTGCGCACGCAGCCGGCAGGCTAGACGGTGAGCTTCGCCCTGACATCGGCCAGCGAGGGATTCGTCGCCGTCGAGCCGTCCGGGAAGATCACGGTCGGTACCGTCTGGTTGCCGCCGTTGAGGGAGGCGACGAGGTCCGCGGTGCCCTCCACCTCCTCGATGTTCACCTCGGTGTACCCGATGCCCTGGGCGTCGAGCTGGGACTTCAGGCGCCGGCAGTACCCGCACCACGAGGTCGAGAACATGGTGATGGATCCGGCTTCTGGCGTGTAGTCCACGGTGCTCCTTCTCGCGCGCGGGGTCCGCACGCATGCGTCGATGCAGGCGGCTCGTCCGCCCGCACAGTCGTCAACACCGGACCCACCCCGGCCATTCCTGCTGCTGACGCGGCCTGGCGCGTGCCGACCACCCGCATGCAGTCGGAGCACCTGGTCCGCCGTGCCGCCGGATCCCGTACCGGCGAGCTTGTTGGTCCGCCCTCGGACCACCCGATACGATCAACACGGCGTCCCGGCCTGGCCGGGGAACGCCGCGCCCTTCGGGGCACCCCTTTCCCCCTTCCCCAAGGAGACCCCCCGTGTCAGCGCCGCAGCCCATGAACCTCATCGTCGACGGCGAAGAGCGGCAGGCGACAACGGGGACCACCGGGGCGGAGCTGTTCGGCGAGCGGCGCGACGTCGTCGTGATGCGGGTCGACGGCGAGCTGAAGGACCTCGACCAGGTGGTGCCCGAAGGCGCCTCCGTGGAGTCGGTCACGCTCGAGGACCCGGCCGGGCTCGAGGTGCTCCGCCACTCCGCCGCCCACGTGATGGCGCAGGCCGTCCAGCAGCTGCGGCCGGATGCCAAGCTCGGCATAGGCCCCTACATCACGGACGGCTTCTACTTCGACTTCGACGTCGAGGAGCCGTTCACGCCCGAGGAGCTCAAGCAGCTCGAGAAGATGATGCTGAAGATCGTCAATGCCAACCAGCGCTTCGTGCGCCGGGTCGTCTCCGAGGACGAGGCACGCGACGCCATGAAGGACGAGCCGTACAAGCTCGAGCTCATCGGTCTCAAGGGTGGCGCGACCGATGAGGACGGTGCATCGGTGGAGGTCGGTGCGGGCGAGCTGACCATCTACGACAACGTGGACCGCAAGTCCGGCGACGTCGTCTGGCAGGACCTCTGCCGGGGCCCGCACCTGCCGAACACGAAGCTGATCTCCAACGCGTACGCCCTGACCCGCTCGGCCGCCGCCTACTGGCGAGGCAGCGAGAAGAACAAGCAGCTCCAGCGCATCTACGGCACCGCCTGGCCCACCAAGGACGCACTGAAGGCCTACCAGGAGCGGTTGGCCGAGGCCGAGCGCCGAGACCACCGGCGGCTGGGCACGGAACTGGACCTGTTCTCCTTCCCGGACGAGCTCGGCTCGGGTCTGCCGGTCTTCCACCCCAAGGGCGGCATCATCCGCAAGGCCATGGAGGACTATTCGCGCCAGCGCCACACGGACGCCGGCTATGAGTTCGTCTATACGCCGCACATCACCAAGGGGCATCTCTACGAGGTCTCGGGCCACCTCGACTGGTACCGGGACGGCATGTTCCCGGCCATGCACGTCGACGAGGAACTCAACGACGACGGCACCGTGCGCAAGCCCGGGCAGGACTACTACCTCAAACCGATGAACTGCCCCATGCACAACCTCGTCTTCAGGTCCAGGGGGAGGTCCTACCGCGAACTCCCGCTGCGCCTGTTCGAGTTCGGGTCCGTGTACCGGTACGAGAAGTCCGGCGTGATCCACGGGCTGACGCGCGTTCGCGGGATGACCCAGGACGACGCCCACATCTACTGCACCCGGGAGCAGATGAAGGACGAGCTCACGGGGACGCTGAACTTCGTGCTCGGGCTGCTCAAGGACTACGGCCTCGAGGACTTCTACCTGGAGCTCTCGACCCGCAACCCGGAGAAGTCCGTCGGTTCCGACGAGATCTGGGACGAGGCGACCCGCACCCTGGCCGAGGTGGCGGAGGCCTCCGGCCTGGAACTCGTGCCGGACCCGGGGGGAGCGGCCTTCTACGGTCCGAAGATCTCCGTGCAGGCGCGGGACGCCATCGGACGCACCTGGCAGATGTCCACCATCCAGCTGGACTTCAACCTCCCCGACCGCTTCGAGCTCGAGTACCAGGCAGCGGACGGCACGCGCCAGCGGCCGGTCATGATCCACCGCGCTCTCTTCGGGTCGATCGAGCGCTTCATGGGGGTCCTCACCGAGCACTATGCGGGAGCATTCCCGGCCTGGCTCGCTCCCGTCCAGGTGCTGGCCGTTCCCGTGGCGGAGGCTTTCAACGACTACCTCTACGACGTCGTGGACAGGTTGAAGGCCGAGGGTATCCGGGCGCAGGTCGACGCCGGATCCGACCGCTTCCCCAAGAAGATCAGGACGGCGAGCAAGGAGAAGGTGCCGTTCGTCCTCATCGCGGGCGGCGAGGACCAGGAGGCCAACGCCGTCTCGTTCAGGTTCCGTGACGGGAGCCAGGACAACCAGGTCCCCGTGGACGAGGCGGTCCGCAGGATCGTGGAGGCGGTCCGCACCAGGGAGGCCACTCCCTGATGGACGGTGCGGACGGCTCAGGACCAGGGGAGGGTTCATCGGCCCGGGAGTACCCGGGAGACGCAGCGGTGACGGACGGCTTCGAGCTGGCTGGCGTGCCCGATTCCTTCCAGCGCCTATGGACCCCCCACCGCCTCGCCTACATCAAGCGCGGCCAGGACCAGGTCTCGTCGGAGCAGACGTGTCCGTTCTGCCGTGCACCCCACCAGAGTGACGAGGAATCGCTGATCGTGCACCGGGGCGCCCACGCGTTCGTGCTGCTCAATCTCTTCCCCTACAACGCGGGGCACCTGCTCGTCTGCCCCTACCGTCACGTCCCCGACTACACCGACATCGACGAGGCGGAGACGGCGGAGATCGCCGCGCTGACCCAGACCGCGATGCGGGTGCTCCGTCGGGTGTCCAACCCGTCCGGGTTCAACCTGGGCATGAACCAGGGAGTCACCGGTGGGGCCGGCATCGCCGCGCACCTCCATCAGCATGTGGTGCCGCGCTGGGGCGGGGACGGGAACTTCCTCCCGATCATCGCCCAGACCAAGGCCATCACGCAGACCCTCGGGGAGGTGCGTGAGCAGGTGGCAGCCGCCTGGCGAGACGCCGGCTCCGCGGGCGCGGCTTCCTGATGCTCAACAGGTACGCGCGGGGTTTCTTCACGCGGCTCTTCACGCCGCTCGCCCGGCTGCTGCTGCGCTGGGGCGTGACTCCGGACGCCGTGACCATCGCCGGCACCGTTGGCGTGGCGGGTGGAGCGCTGGTCTTCTACCCGCTCGGCCAGTTGTTCTGGGGCACCGTCTTCATCACGCTGTTCGTGTTCTCCGACGTCATCGACGGCATCATGGCGCGCATCGAGGGGCACGGGGGGTCGTGGGGGAGTTTCCTCGATTCGACCCTCGACCGCATCGCGGACGGCGCCCTCTTCGCCGGCGTCGCGATCTGGTTCTTCACCGGGGGCAGCGACCCGGCGATCGGTGTCGCGGCACTGGCCTGCCTGGTGCTCGGCATGATCGTCTCCTACGCCCGCGCGAAGGCCGAGTCGCTGGGGTTCACCGCCGACGTCGGGGTCGCGGAGCGGGCGGAGCGGTTGGTCTCCGTGCTCGTCGTGACAGGACTGACCGGGCTCGGCCTCCCCGAGGTGGTGCTGCTGATCGTCCTGGTGATCCTCGCTGCAGCAAGCCTCGCCACCGTGTTCCAGCGGATCAGCGCCGTGCGTCGACAGGCACTCGGACAGCGGCCCGCGTCCTGACGTCGACAGGCACTCGGACAGCGGCCCGCGTCCTGACGGGTGATCTGCAGGACGGGTGGGCACCGCGAGCCGCTCGGGCAGGGTGGCGGCAGTGCGGTCAGTCCCGGACGGCTCGCGCCGTCGCGGCGAGGACGATGACCTCCCTGCTGGCGGTCGGGTCGAAGGGTGACCCGTCCCAGTCGCCGCGCAGGTCCACCGTGTCGTAGCCCGCCTCGGCGAGCAACCCGCGGAGCCGCTCCGGATCGACGAAGCGCAGGGTGCTCGCATCGGTGAGTTCCGTGCCGTCCGCCTGGAATCTCGTCCACCCCTCGAATGTGACGAGTTCGTCCCTGACCTCGACCAGCTTCCAGGCGGTCAGGAGCGGGCCGGCCGTCGAGTCGACCTGCTCGGGCCCGTCAGGGCTCTGCCAGTCCAGCCAGGCCTTGCGCGCAGGATTACGCGTCTCGAACAGGAAGCGGCCTCCGGGGACGAGCCGCGCTCCCACGGCAGCGAGAGTCTCGAGGATCTCCCCGTCCGTGAGGAGGCACTGGAAGGCATGACCCGTCATCACGGCAGCATCGAACGGCCCGGCGGGCAGGTCGGACGCCGTCCCGTCCAGCCAGGTGACCAGACCGGTCGCGTCCTTGGCCCGGGCCACGGCGAGCATGCGCGGGGCAGGGTCCACTGCCGTCACCGTGTGCCCTGCCCGTGCGAGCCGGAGGGCGAACGACCCGGTGCCGCAGCCCACGTCGGCGATGCGCAGTCCTTCGTCACCGAGCAGGGCGGCGTAGAAGTCGGTGTCCCACGTTCCCGCGTTGAACTCGTCGTAGAGTGCGACGAGGCGATCGTCGGCGTAGCCGTCGACTGTCATGGGCCGGGTTCCTCCTGCTGTCGTCGTAGCCGGCCCGCGCGGACCGCCGACTCTCACCGTAACCCCCGGTCGGCCCGAGCTCCGGCGACCCGGAGGATGACCGTTCGCGGCGTATCATGAACTGTCAGCTTTTATCTACCTTTAGGGGCAAATCGTGTCCACCGTTGAAGAGAATTCGGCAACCACAGCACAGACCGGCGGCAACCGGGTCAAGCGGGGGATGGCGGAGATGCTCAAGGGCGGCGTCATCATGGATGTCGTCACAGCCGAGCAGGCCCGCATCGCCGAGGACGCCGGTGCGGTAGCGGTCATGGCCCTCGAACGGGTACCCGCGGATATCCGCGCCCAGGGTGGTGTCTCCCGGATGAGCGATCCGGACATGATCGACAGCATCATCGAGACGGTCTCCATCCCGGTCATGGCCAAGGCCCGCATCGGGCATTTCGTGGAGGCCCAGGTCCTGCAGTCGCTCGGCGTCGACTACATCGACGAGTCCGAGGTCCTCACGCCGGCCGACTTCACCAACCACATCGACAAGTGGAAGTTCACCGTCCCCTTCGTCTGCGGCGCGACCAACCTCGGCGAGGCGCTCCGACGCATCAACGAAGGAGCCGCGATGATCCGTTCGAAGGGTGAGGCGGGCACCGGTGACGTCTCCAACGCCACCATGCACATGCGGAAGATCCGCTCCGAGATCAACCGGCTGTCCTCGATGGCCGAGGACGAGCTGTACGTCGCCGCCAAGGAACTCCAGGCGCCGTACGAGCTCGTCAAGGAGGTCGCCAGAGCGGGCCGCCTCCCTGTGGTGCTGTTCACCGCCGGCGGCATCGCCACCCCCGCCGATGCCGCGATGATGATGCAGCTCGGAGCCGACGGCGTGTTCGTCGGGTCGGGCATCTTCAAGTCCGGCAACCCCGCCGAGCGGGCCAACGCCATCGTGCAGGCCACGACCTTCCACGATGATCCGGACATGATCGCGAAGGTCTCCCGCGGACTGGGAGAGGCCATGGTCGGCATCAACGTCGACGAGATCCCGCAGCCGCACCGTCTGGCCGAGCGCGGCTGGTAACTCCCGGGCACGAGGACGCACCTCACGACTGTCGGCGAGGCAAGGCAGCCGGCCGACGCGTCGGTCAGCATGCCACAGCCGGCTCCCCACCCGCGACGCGACGAGTGGGGAGCTGGCGGCGTCCCAGCACAGCGACGCCCTCCGCCACTGCGCAGGGCGTCCTCAGGTCAACCGTCGCTGGTACGGACCCCTCGTTCCGGGATCCAGGGAAGGTCGGGACCAGACGCCCGGGCAACGGGGGTGGTGCCCCGCTCCAGGAGCCAGGCGTCGAGTTCGGCCGGGGGAACCGGGTGGGACATCAGGAATCCCT
>JASLAA010000147.1 GCA_030147325.1 Arthrobacter sp.
TCGCGCATCGTCGTGACGGACGCGTTCAGCATGTTGACCACGAGACCGACGGTGTCCTTGGTCGAGACGAGGCCTGCGGGGAAGGGCTGGATCTTGGTGCCCTCGGCCACAGCCACGCTGCGCCCGTCGGGGACGGCGTGCAGAGCACGCATGCGCTCCGCCATCTCGTCCGCGAAAGCACGGGCGTCCTCGATGATCTCGTCCAGCTGCAGGTGGAGGTCGCGGAAGTTCTTGCCGACCACGTTCCAGTGGGCCTGCTTGCCCTGCAGGTGGAGTTCGATGAGATCGACCAGGACGGCCTGCATGTTGTCTGTGAGGGTGGGTGAAGCCTTCATGAATCCTCCAGTGCTCGAGAGATGTCCTCCTCCCGGAACGGCGTCGAAACGCACCGATCACCGCCGGACGGACTCCTTTCACCCTAGACCCGGGCGTTGGCCAAATCCAACCGATCTGCCTACGCTAAGGGAACTTACGGTTTCACCGTCCGCTGCCCTGGGAACAGGGTATGACGGCGCCGGAGTGTCTACGAAGGAGGAACCCTTTTGGCTTCAGTACAGGAATCTATCGACGTAGCAGTACCGGTCAGCACGGCCTACAACCAGTGGACCCAGTTCGAGAGTTTCCCCCGGTTCATGGGTGGCGTCGACTCGATCACGCAGACCTCGGAGACCTCCACCCACTGGGTGACGAGTATCGGCGGTGTGAAGCGTGAGTTCGACGCCGAGATCACCGAGCAGCACCCCGACGAGCGCGTCGCGTGGAAGAGCACCGACGGCGAATCCCATGCTGGAGTGGTCACCTTCCACCGCCTGGACCAGAACCTGACGCGGCTCATGGTGCAGATCGACTGGCACCCGGAGACCTTCACGGAGAAGGTCGGCGCCGTGGTGAATGCCGACAGCGCCCAGGTGAAGGGCGATCTCAAGAGGTTCAAGGAGTTCATCGAGAACAGCGGCGGGGAGACCGGCGCCTGGCGCGGGAACGTCGAGGCTCCGCCGACGGGTGGCTCCGACGCCGCGCCGGCGAACGACACGCTGCCCGACACGTCGACGGACGACCCGGACTCAGGCGGCCCGCGCGTCGGCTGACACGCTACGGTACGCGAGGCGGACCCCCGGAGGGGGTCCGCCTCTTCCGTGCCTGCGGCGGTCGGCCTGCGCGGAGGGTCTAGGGGATGTCCCCGACCTCGATCGTCGCGAGGGCGTCCGTGGCCTGGCGCGACAGTTCGGCGGAGAGGGGAGAGCTCTTTGCTGCTTCCGCGGCTTCCGCCTGGCCGGCGTCGCTGACCGCGTAGGTCCCGAAGGCCCGCACGACGGCGGCGGTCGACTCGTTCTCGTACCGGGCGCAATACACGTGATAGGACACCAGGACCAGCGGGTAGACACCGGGAGCGCTGGTGTTCCGGTCGAGGTCGAGGGCGATGTCGTACTCCTCGCGCCCGGGAACGCGGCTCGCGAGGTCGACGGCGGCAGCGGCGGCCTGGGAGCTGACCTGCACGTAGTCCTCGCCCACCTTCAGGGCCACCCGGCCGAGGGGGTTGCCCACCGCCGAATCGTCGGCATAGGTCACGGCACCTGCGGTGCCGGCCACCGTGCTCACCACGCCGGCGTTGCCCTTGGCGTTCTCGTTGTCGAGGCGGGCCGGCCAGGTTCCGTCGGGCTCCTCCGTCCAGATCTCGGGTACGACGGCGTGCAGGTAGTCGGTGAAGTTCTCGGTGGTGCCCGAGTCGTCGGATCGGCTCACGGCCGAGATCGGCAGGGAGGGGAGATCGACGTCGTTCTGTGCCGCGATCGCCGGGTCGTCCCACCGGGCGATGTCGCCGCGGAAGATGCGGGCCACCGTGGCGGCGTCGAGGTCGAGTTCGGTGATACCCGGCAGGTTGAAGGCCACGCTGATCGGGGAGACATAGGCGGGGATGTTGAACGCGCCGCCCGGTCCGCAGGCCTCCGTCGATTCGGCGAGTTCCTCGTCGCTGAGGTAGGCGTCGGAGCCGGCGAACCCCACGGCGCCGGCCAGGAGGGCACCGCGCCCGGCCCCGGAGCCATCGGGGGAGTACTGCACCTGCGCCCGGGGGTGCAGGGTCGCGAATCCGGAGCGCCAGGCATCCATCGCCGGCCCCTGCGCGGACGAGCCTGCGGCAGTCACGGCGCCCTGGAGGGTCGTGTCTCCACGCTTCGCCGCTGCTTCCTGCTCGGGACCGAGGGGGTAGTCGGAGCCGCACGCGGTGAGTCCGAGAAGCACGGCGATGGGCAGGGACAGGACGGCGAGGGGTCTCACCGGAGCAACGTTACAGGTGACGAAAGGGTGAACCCAAGGTGAACGGCAGGTGAATGTGCTGCCTCTCGGGTGTGCGGGTCACCCCCGGCGCAGGTGGTAGCCGTCGGTCCGGTGCACGAGGCGACGGCCACCGCCGTCGTGCAGCTGGATCCAGACGACGGAGGCGTCGTCGCTCCTCATGTCCAGCACACCGCGGAGCTGGTTGCCCCCCGGATGCTGAAGCGTGATGTGCTCACCACGCCGGAAGCCGGACCAGTCCTGGGGGTCGGGAACGGGGGTCGGGAGAGGGGGCATGTCCATGGGAGGCCTTTCGAGATGCTCGGGCTCTCCACGCTAACGATGCCCCCTGAACGCGGCATGAACGGGCGCTGAAGGTTGCGGCGGCCGCCCCTGCGGCGGGTCAGAGCGTGCGCCAGTCCCCGCTCGTGAGGTGGGAGCCGGCCTGCGGGCCCATCAGGAGCATCCCGCCGTCCACGACGAACGAAGCACCGTTGACATAGCTGGAGGCACCGGAGGCGAGGAAGGCGACGACGTCCGCGATCTCCTCGGGGGCTCCCGGACGGCCCAGGGGGATGCCGGGGCGGTCCATGGTGTGCGGATCCTGTTCCTCGGAGTCGTTCATCGGGGTGTTGATCTCACCGGGCAGCACGGCATTGGCGGTGATCCCACGGTCCGCGAGTTCGAGCGCGATGGTCCGGATGAGTCCGCCCAGTCCGTGCTTCGAGGCATCGTAGGCCGCGGAGCCGACACGTGGCTGCTCCTGGTGGACGCTGGTGACCGCGATGATCCGGCCACCCCTGCCGCCGTCGATCATGTGCCGTGCGGCGCGCTGGATGCAGACGAAGGCACCGTCGAGGTTGGCCCCCATGGTGCCGCGCCACGTGTCCCAATCCGTGTCCATGAACATGGTGCCGCCGTTGACGCCCGCATTGTTCACGAAGACGTCGAGCCCGCCGAGCTCCTCCGCCAGCTGGTCGACGACATCTCCGCAGGCAGGCGCGTCCGTGGTGTCCAGGCGCGCGACGGCCGCTCGTACCCCTTTCTCACGGACGAGGCGCGCGGTCTCCTCGGCGCCCTCCTCGTCCGAGTGCCACGTCACCCCGACGTCGCATCCCGCCGCAGCGAGGGCGACGGCTGTGGCGCGTCCGATGCCCGAGTCGGATCCGGTGACGATTGCTGTGCTCGGTGTGAAGTCCATACCTCCATCCTTCGCACCGGGGTCGTCGGCCCGCAAGGGAATTCTGGTGCCGTGAACAGCAGTACCCCGGGCGGATGCCCGGGGTACTGCCGTTCGAGCAGGGAGTTACGCCTCGACGGCGTCCTGGCGTCGCTCAGACGAGCCGACCGCAGTCGATTCGACGGGCGTCTCGCCGCTGATGATCTCGATCTTGCGGGGCTTGGCCCGCTCGCTGACCGGGATCGTCACGCTGAGTACACCGTTCTCGTAGCGGGCGGAGATCCCCTCGGTGTCGATGCCCTGACCCAGGTTGAGCTGGCGCAGGAACGAACCGCTCTCGCGCTCGCGGGTCAGCCACTTGACGCCCTCGGCGCTGCGCAGCGTGCGTTCCGCGCGGATGGTCAGGAGCTGGCCGTCGACGTCGATGTCGACCGAGCCGGGATCGATGCCCGGCAGGTCCGCCGAGAGGATGTAGTGGTCCTTCTCGCGGTACAGGTCCATCGGCATGAGGCGAAGCCCGGAACGGGGGTCCAGCAGGGCGCCGGCAACGCGGTCCAGCTCGCGGAACGGATCGAATTTCATGGCCACTGGAAACAACTCCTTCACGTACTGCCACCGGTAGGTGGTCGGATCTTCTAGGTTGAGCGCCCTCCGCTCAACTACGAAAATATTAGCACTCTCAACGCAGAGTGCTAAGAGAAGGATGTTCGCTTGGAACGAACGCTGCAGACACAGAAAAGGCCCGTACCGGGAATCCCGGTACGGGCCTTGGTCCTGCTGGTTCAATCGATCCTCGTGCCTGCGCGGGGCCTTGATCCCCGGGCCTTCCGCGTGTGAAGCGGATGCTCTACCAGACTGAGCTACACAGGCGAATCGTTCTCCCATAGCTTAGGCCATCCTGGCGCCGCGCCAAATTCCCGGGAGGCCATGGTTCGGCTGGGGGAACAGGGCGCTGGTCATCGGTCCCGAGCGTCAGTAGCCTGAAGGAAAGCCTGCTGAGCATATCGCTCCACCCAGCACACGGTCTGCCCCTCCGCCGGAGCAGCCACGACGAAGGGACGCACGATGGACAACCAGGACCTCCTGCAGCGCATTCAGGAACTCGTCCAGGAGGAGCACGAGCTTCGCGACCAGCCCCAGGACGCGGGTGCCGGGGAGGACCACCAGGAACATGCGGCGAGGCTCAAACGTGTCGAGGAGGAGCTCGATCAGTGCTGGGACCTGCTCCGCCAGCGCCGGGCCAAGGCCGACGCCGGCGAGGACCCGGCGGCTGCCGATGCACGGCCGGTGAGCCAGGTGGAGGGCTACCGCCAGTAGGGTGCCCGAACCCCGGCTCCCCCGGCTCCCCCGGCTCCCCCGCCTTCTCCCGACCAAAGGACCAAACGCATGACGGACCTCACCGCCTTCGCCCTCATCTGCAGCCTCACGCCGTCGCCCGAGCCCTCGAGCTCGGACCTGATGGCCCGGCATATCCTCGATCGGTTCGCCGAGCGGGGCATCGCGACGTCGAGCGCCCGCGTCGTCGATCACGACGTGGCTCCCGGCGTGCAGAAGGACATGGGGAACGGGGACGAGTGGCCGGCCCTGCGGGAGAAGATCCTCGCCGCCGATATCCTCGTGCTCTCCACACCCATCTGGGTCGGCCACCCCTCCAGCCTCGCGCAGCGGGTGATGGAGCGTCTCGACGCCGACATCGCCGAGACCGATGACGAAGGCCGGCCGGTCATGGCAGGGAAGGTCGCCGTCGTCGCGGTTGTCGGGAACGAGGACGGCGCGCACAAGACGGTGGCCGACATGATGCAGGGGCTGAACGACATCGGTTTCTCGCTGCCGTCGCAGGGCTCCACCTACTGGGTGGGAGAGGCCATGCAGTCCGTCGACTTCAAGGACCTCGCGCAGGTGCCCGAGGTGGTCGCCACGACGACGGCGGGTGTCGTCCGCAACGCCGAGCACCTTGCCAGGCTGCTCCGCCGGGAGATCTTCCCGCTGGAGTAGCCCGGGCCGAGGTGTGGGTAATGCGCCGACCGCGCTAGGCTGGAGGAAATGGTGAGCCGGGAAGTCTGGTCGGCGCTTCTGTCAGCGCGCAACAAAAGGACACCATGGAACCGCAGCCCACCCCCGACGGCGCACCGCCCCACGGCAGCACCGTCTTCACCCGCAGCAGCTACCCCGAACACCTGCGGATCTCGAGCATCCTCCGCAAGGAGACCGTGGGCGGCGGGTTGCTCCTCCTCGCCACGATCGCTGCGCTGATCCTGGCCAACACCGCCGCAGCAGACGGATACTTCGCCGTGCGCGACTTCCGCTTCGGGTACGAGCCCTGGCACCTCGACCTCAGCGTCGGTGCGTGGGCGGCGGACGGACTGCTCGCCATCTTCTTCTTCCTCGCCGGGCTCGAACTGAAGCGCGAGTTCGTGGCCGGTGACCTCCGGAAGTTCGACCGCGCCATCGTTCCCGTCGCCGCCGCCATCGGCGGCGTCGTGGTGCCCGCCCTCACCTATGCTGCGATCACCTTCACCGCCGGGCCGGAAGCGCTCCGTGGCTGGGCCATCCCCACCGCGACGGACATCGCTTTCGCCGTGGCCGTCCTGGCCGTCGTCGGGTCCTCGCTGCCCAGTTCGCTGCGGATCTTCCTGCTGACACTCGCCGTCGTCGACGACCTCCTGGCCATCAGCATCATCGCGTTCTTCTACTCGGAGGACATCCAGGTGACGCCGCTGCTCATCGCGATCGTCCCACTGGCCGCCTACGCCTTCCTGGCGCAGCGCTTCCCCACGTTCTTCCAGCGCAGGGCATGGGCGCCGTGGCTGATCCTGCTGCCCATCGGCTTCGTGGTGTGGGCACTCGTGCATGCCTCGGGCGTCCACGCGACGGTCGCCGGCGTGCTGCTCGGCTTCGCGATCCCCGTCCTGCCGAAGGGAACCAGGCCGGAGACAGTCGGCGTCGAGCCGATCGGGGTCGAGGACGACGACGGCCCCACCCAGGCGCACGACGTGACCCCGGACGGACTGGCGGACACCCTCGAGCACCGTATCCGCCCGCTGTCGGCAGGCTTCGCCGTGCCCGTCTTCGCCTTCTTCTCCGCAGGAGTGGCCATCGGCGGATTCCAGGGGCTCGTCAGCGCCCTGACGGACCCCATCGCCGTCGGCATCATGGTGGCACTGGTGATCGGCAAGCCGGTGGGTATCCTGCTGGCCACCGTCGCCGTCACGAAGATGACGAAGGCCAGCCTCGATCCGGATCTCGACTGGGTGGACATCATCGGTGTCGCGATCCTCGC
>JASLAA010000168.1 GCA_030147325.1 Arthrobacter sp.
ACAGCCAGCTTCGGCTTTACGCCTGCGGCGCCCTGGACGCCTTCGGGGACATCCTGGACACGACCGAAGAGGTCTATGTCACGGTGTTCCAGCCGCGACTGGACAGCCACTCCACGGAGATGCTGACCGCCGAGGAACTGCGGGCGTGGCGCGATACCGTCGCCATCCCGAAGGCGCTGGAGACCCAGAGCCCCAACGCCTCGTTCGGGCCCAGCGAGAAGGCGTGCCGGTTCTGTCCGGTTGCCGGCATCTGCAGGGTCCGGATCGCGGCGTCGGTCGAGGAGGACTTCGGTCCGCTCGCCACCGAGGAGCCGAAGTCGCCGGAGGTCCTCACGCCCGAGGAGCTGGGCGAGGTACTGCACCGCCTCCCCGCGATCCGGGCGTGGACCGACGCCGTGAAGAACCATGCCGACGATCTTGCCAGGCGCCGTCCCGGGTCGGTCCCGGGGTGGAAGATGGTGGCGACGACGGGCAACCGGTTCATCGAGGACCCTGCCGTCGCGATCCAGACCCTCCTCGATGCCGGGAAGAAGCACACCGAGATCGCGGAGATCAAGATGAAGCCGCTGGGCGAGCTGGAGAAGATTCTCGGCGGCCGTAAGAAGTTCGACGAGGCGCTGGGTCGGTACGTCGGGAAGAAGCCCGATGGTACGAAGCTGGTGCCCGCGGACGACAAGAGAGATGCAGTCAACCCCGTGGCCGCGGCAGTGGCCGATTTCACTGAGGAGTGATTATGAACGACGGCAGCCGGAACAAGGCAGTCAGGCAGAACGAGGCCGCTGACGACCTGAAGTGGATCACGATCAAGCGGGACCGGAACGCCCTGTGGGCGTACCACACGATCAAGGCGATCCGTCCGGACCTGAGCGAGCGCCAGGTGCTCCAGACGGTCACGGACATCCGGACCAACGTGGAGCGCGTGCCGGCGCTGGAGTCGGTCGAGCAGCCCCGGTTCAAGCCCGTACTCGGGAGGGCGTGATGAGCGCCACCGAAGCCCGGAAGGCGATGAGGCGCAAGCTTTCGCGGGATACCTACTCCCTGTCGCAGCCCGACCGCGCTACGGCTATGCTCCGGTCCCTCCGGATCGAGATGCGTACACAGGAGCGTGAAACGGTGCGGTGGGAGACCGCGACGTACATGTGGGTAGCGGTTGCGATGGTGTGGCTGATTGATCTCCCGGGTCTCTGGGACATCCTTCCGATCATCGCCTTCTTTGCCGCGCTGTACTTCATCATGCGGTATCGGAAGAGGGCTTACGCCGATCTCGACCTGTCCGTGGACAGGAATCTCCTGCACCACTGGAGAGGGCGATGAGCGCCACCGAAGCCCGGCACGCCATGAAGCTGCGTCTGGGGACGGACTTCCGGGCTCGCAAGCCGGACGCGATCATCAGGACGTATGACATCGAGCTGATTTACAAGGAGCTCGAGAACGAGCGCCTGTGGGGTTGTATCTTCGTCTGGGCGGTCACGGCTCTCGGTCTGGCGTTCATCCCCTCCTGGTACGTGATCGCGCTCGCGATCGTGGCGACCGTGATCGCGTGGCTGGTGTTCCGTAACACCCGTCGCGTGGCGTACCGGAAGATGCTGCTCATCCTGCTATCGCACTGGAGGATCCGGTGACCCATGTCCGCCATCTACGACTACGCCGGCAGCCTGTGGCGCGAGATGAAAGCGGAGTACGACTCCACTCTCGCGTACCACATGGTCGCTGCGGAGACCGCAACGAACGGTAATCTGTCCAAGCCCGGCTACCGGGCCGACAGCGTCTTCACCGGCATGGGGTACCTGCACGCCAGTGAGGAGCTGCTGGAATTCTGGCAGCACACACCTCGGCCTGTTCTGGCCGAGTTCGAGAAGCAATGGATCGCCGCCCGTACCGGGTGGCAGTAACATATAGACCCCACGACACCGTTTCATGGTGTAACGTAGGACGTGCCAACCCCGGCACACGGAAACACGCACACAACGAAGAAAAGAGTCATCGAATGACCACTCCCGCGATCCCCACCAAAGTCATCACCGGCGAGGTCCGCTGCTCGTACGTCCACCTGGACAAGCCGGCATCGAACCCGTCGAACCCCTCGGCCGAGCCGAAGTTCAGCCTCGTCGCCCTGATCCCGAAGTCGGACACCGCGACGGTCGAGAAGATCCGGAAGGCCCAGCAGGTCGCTCTGGATCAGGGCAAGGCGAAGAAGTTCGGCGGCGAGATCCCGAGCCGCTGGAAGGACACCCTGCGCGACGGTGACGCCCCGGAGGAGGCCGACCAGGTCAAGAAGAACCCGGAGTACAAGGGTCACTGGTTCATCTCGGTCGGCAACACCCGCCGCCCCGGCGTCGTGGACGTCAACCTGCAGCCGATCCTCGAGGCGACCGACCTCTACTCCGGCATGTACGCCCGGCTGTCCCTGAACGCCTACCCGTTCAACACCCAGGGGTCCAAGGGCGTCTCGTTCGGCCTGAACAACGTCATGAAACTGCGAGACGGTGAGGCCCTCGGCGGATCCGCTGCCGCCGCGGAAGACGACTTTGCCGAGTTC
>JASLAA010000176.1 GCA_030147325.1 Arthrobacter sp.
CGCAAGGAAGGACCCGTCGAAACTCGACGGGTCCTTCCTCTCAGAGACCTGATCAGTTGATGAAGGCGGCGAACTCCTGCTCGAGAACCTGCTTCGGCTTGGCGCCGATCGAGGTGGCGGCTACTTCTCCACCCTTGAACACGTAGACGGCAGGGATCGAGGTGATTCCGTACTTCGCCGCAATCGCGGGGTTGTCGTCGACGTTGACCTTGACGACATCGATCTTCTCCGCGTGCTCGGCGGCGATGTCATCGAGGATGGGCGAGAGCATGCGGCACGGGCCGCACCATTCTGCCCAGAAATCGACGATGACTGGCTTGGTGGCCTGGAGGACGTCCGCGTCGAATGACGCGTCAGTCACATCTTTTGCGTTGCTCATTGCGATTCTCCTTGTTGGTTGTCGATCAGAAGGATACGGATTCGGACACTGCCTCGGCCGGGGGCGTCGGCACGCGGGCTGCGGTCTTCGACGCGCTGACGGTGTCCGCCAGGTAGTGCTCGACGTCCAGCGCGGCAACACAACCGCTACCCGAGGCAGTGATCGCCTGGCGGTACGTCGGATCGATGACGTCGCCCGCGGCGAACACACCTGGAAGCGAGGTCTTGGAGGTCCGCCCGAGAACTGCGATGGTGCCCTTCGTGGTCAGCTCCAGCTGGTCCTTGACCAGCTCCACCCGAGGGTCGTTGCCGATAGCAACGAAAATGCCGGTGACGTCGATGTCACTGGTGGTGCCATCGATCGTGCTGGCGATCTTCACTCCGGTGACCTTGTCGGCTCCATGGATACCGACTACCTCCGCATTCCACACGAAGCGGATCTTGTCATGGGCGAAAGCACGGTCCTGCATGATCTTCGAGGCGCGGAGGGAATCCCGGCGGTGGATCACCGTGACGGAGCGAGCGAACTTCGTGAGGAAGAGCGCCTCCTCCATCGCGGAATCGCCGCCACCGATCACCGCGATGTCCTGGTCACGGAAGAAGAAGCCGTCACACGTGGCGCACCAGCTGACTCCGTGGCCTGACAGGCGCTTCTCATCCTCGAGTCCGATCTCCCGGTACTCCGATCCCGTCGAGATGATGACGGCACGGGCAAAGAACTCCTCGCCCGTTGCGATGGTGAGCTTCTTGATGTCACCGGAAAGGTCAGCCGTGACGACGTCCTCGTAGAGGATCTCGGTCCCGAAGCGTCGTGCCTGCTTCTCGAACTGTTCCATCAGGTCAGGTCCCATGACGCCCTCGGGGAAGCCGGGGAAGTTCTCCACGTCGGTGGTGTTCATGAGTTCGCCGCCGGCCTTCACCGAACTGGCTATCATGATCGGCTTCAGGTTGGCGCGCGCAGTGTAGACGGCAGCCGTGTAGCCGGAGGGCCCGGACCCGACGATGATGACGTCGTGGATCGTGGGCTCGCTATCGGAACCGTCGGCGGGGGTGTCCACTTGGACATCGATGTGTGTTGTCACGTTCTCGAAAGACCTTTCTGTCTTCTCGTGCGCTGATAGGGCCGAATCGGTCGTTGCAGCGGACACCTTCCTCAACGGACGATCGGGAGCGCTTATTCCGTCGACCGGCGATGGGCAGGGTGGGGCTTGTCCGTGTGCTCCTGCTACTCAGCTGACGCTGATCTCGGCGATGCGGAGGCCGAACGGATACTGTGCCTGGATGTTCGACAGCCTCGGAAGCTGGGTGAAGTTGACGATCACGTAGCTCCCGGTCCGGGGTCCCTCGGGTCCCTCGGGGATGGGTAATGTCACGGTGGGCGCCGTGAAACCCCCCTGGGCGATCTGCTCGGCGCCGTCCAGGGACGGTTCAGTGTTCAACAGGACGGAGAAGCTGCCTCCGGTGCCGTTGAGCTGCTCGATCACAACCTGTGACACCGTCGACTCCTCCTCGAGCTCGACCACGAGAGCGAGGCTCGTCGCCAGGCCACCGAAGGTCTCACTCGCGTAGACCTGGTTGCCCCAGAAGCTCGACGGGTTACCGTCGATGATCAGCGGAAGATTCCCGTCGTTGCCGGCGTCGAGGGCCTGGTTGTCGGGCACGAGCCGCGTGATCCCGGCAATCTGCGGAGGCACTGTCTCGGCGGTCGGCTCCTCTGATGGAGTCGCCGGCTCAGTGGTGGGCTCCTGCACTGCGGCATCGGTGGTTGTCTGGTCGGTCACTTCGTCAGCTACGTCATTCCCTCCAAAGATGGTGCCGAGCTGGGTGGCTGCCAGCACCACGGCGATGACCAGCACCACCGAGAGGACGGCGCCAACGAGCACCCGTGTGAACGTACGTCCGCGGCTGTCGGTGTCGTCGAATTCGTCCTGGTCGTCGTCCTCCGGACCCCGTGAGTCGTCGGAGGTGCCGTAGGAGGTCTGGCGACCGGAGTTGTCCTGACCCCCGGACAGAGGGAAGCGCGATGCTGCCCGCTCCTGCCGCGGCAGGGCGGCGCCTGCCGCTCCCGCGACACCGACCGCTCCCGCAGCGGCAGCGGATTGCCCGGCTGCCGAAGGACCTCTGTCTCGGTCGGTGTCGTCGTCCCGACGCGTCTGCCGTTCCTCCTCCGCCGCGGCCGCCGCGGCGCCGGGCTTCCTCGAGGGCGGCGGTGGTACGAGGTGTGACGTCGGGCGGGGCGGGGGTGCCGCCGAGTCCGCGACGGGCGGGAGAGCCGAGGTGTCGTCGTAGTTCTCGTCCGCCGAGCTGTTACGCGCGAAGCGTCGGGTCAGGCCGGAGAGCCGGGACTTCCGCGGAGGTCGGGGATCCTCGTCCTCGTCCTCGTACTCGCCGTCGTCGTCGTCGTACGTCTCGGGTTCGGTGGACCGCGGCCGGCCGAAGATCTCCGAGCCGAGGGTGTCGGTGAAGAACGGCTCGACATACGGAGGCTCTCCGGAGGGGACGTCCTGCTGGACGATCAGATCGAGCATGTCGGCAGCGGGGGCGCGGTTGGTGACGAGGTACGTGCCGGACTCGGTGATGCCCAGATCGAGCACCTGGATGTTCCCGTTGCGGTCGCCGGTGGCCAGTTCCCGTGCGCTCGTGGCTACCTGGGAGGCATTGCCGGCGGATGCCACGAGGATACTGACCGGCCTGTTGAGCACCTGATCGACGCCGTCGAGCACGAGGTCCTTCTCAGCAGATGCCAGGACGTAGGCGGTCACCTTGTAACGGCCGCCCAGCACTGAACCGACGTCTACTGCTTCTGGCACGTGTTCCTCCCGGCGAACCCTGGCGAATTTCTACCCATGCTACCGGTCGGCCGGCCCAGCACCGGGCTCAAGGCTCAGGCGCCGCTCCGGCGGAAACGCGCCAGGAGCGGCGCCGCGAACTCGCTGAGTTCGGTGATCCGGAGAAGCTTCAGCATCGCCAGGTAGACAGCGGACATGGTCACCCCGCCGATCGCGAGGACGAAGACGGCGTTCACTTTCGACTGCCACAGATAGCCGCTGGGGTCGTACCCGCCGAAGGCCCAGCACAGGGCCGTTCCGGCCACGGCGGCGACGATCCCGGCGACGGTGAGGCGGACATGGACGTCGAAGACATGCCCTGCGCCGTAGTGTCCGATCCGCCGCGTCAGGAAGATGTGGCTCACCACGACGGCGGTGACGTTGCCGAAAGAGTAGGCGACGGCCAGCATCGGGACGATGAACCGTGGATCGAACATCCCGGCGGCGAGTGCCAGCACCACACCGACGACGGACAGGATCAGCTGGATCTTGAGGGGTGTCCGGACGTCCTCGCTGGCGTAGAACACGCGGTTGAGGAAGAAGTTGGCGCTGAGGAAGGGCGCTCCCACGGCAAGGATGGCGATGATGACGCCGTTGATGGCAGCGCTCTCCGCCGATTCGCTGAACAGCATGCCCAGCGGCCCGGCGAACGTCAGCAGCGCCGCCGCGCCGAAGACGGTGGCGACGCCGATGATGCGGAGGCCGTGCGAGAGCGTGGCCCGCACAGCGGCCAGGTTGTTGTCCGCATGGGCCGAGGACAACTGATTGAACATGACGGTCGCGAGGGAGAGGGCGATGACCGCATGCGGCAACTGGTACACCATCGCGCCGAACTCGAGGTTCGTGGAGCCTGCGATCTGGACCGGTGGATCCTGCGCGAGGAACGACGCCCTGGCGTCGGAGGCGATGGTCGCGATGCGCTGATTCACCAGATAGAGCCCGTTGCCGATCAGCATGGTCACGATGGTGACCGAGGCGAGCTTCCCCGTGCGGCCGAGGCCCGTACCGCGAACGCCGAACTTCGGCCGCAGACCCAGGCCGAGGCGCTTCAGGGGCACGATCAGGACGAGGGCCTGCACGACGATGCCGAGCGTGGTCCCCCCGGCCAGGAGGAGGGTCTGTGCCCCCGTCCACGTGTCGGGGCTGTGCCGTTCCACCTGCTCGCCCCCCATCAGGGCGATGAACACCACCAGGAAGGCGATCGACACGATGTTGTTGACGACCGGCGCCCACATGTACGGCCCGAAGGACCCGTTGGCGTTGAGGATCTGCCCCGTGACCGCGTACATGCCGTAGAAGAAGATCTGCGGCAGGCACCAGTAGGCGAAGGCCGTGGTCAGGGCGAGGTTCGCCCCGGTGAAGCTCGTCGTCAGGCTGACGATGACCGGCGCGGCGAGCGTGACGAGCACGGTGAGGACCAGGAGCGCGGCGGCGGCGAGGGTCAGGAGCCTGCTGACGAAGTCGGCACCGCGGTCGGGTTGCCTGCTCGCCCGGATGATCTGCGGCACGAGCACGGCGTTGAACACACCGCCGGCGAGCATCAGGTACAGGAAGTTCGGCAGGTTGTTCGCCGACGTGAAGAGATCGGAGACCTGCCCGGTCGCGCCGATCGCGGTGGCCAGCAGTGCGACACGGACCAGGCCGAGGAGCCGGGAGACCAGTGTTCCTGCTGCCATGATCGCGCTGGAGCGAGCCGTCGAGCCACCGCGCGGAGCCGACGGGTCGTCCCGGGTCGGCTGCCCGGGGTCCTGCAGGGGGATGGAGGCTGTGTTCGTGTCAGACATCGCGTCCCATCGTCTCACCGAAACCGCGGGTCGAGCGTGAGGTCGACGGTCCCCGCGCGCTCAGAGGTACTCGGGCAGGACCTCACGGGCGAGGTCGGCGATACGCCGCTCGTTCGGGAAGGACAGGCGTCGTCCGAGTTCGTTCAGCGGCACCCACGCGACGTCGACAGCCTCGTGGTCGGGGTCGTTCTCGATCGTCAGGTAGCCGCCCGTGGCGATCAGCAGGAAGTGATGGACCGTCTTGTGCACCCGGTGGCCACTGACGGTGAACCAGTAGTCGATGCTGCCGAGCGCGGAGACGATCCTGCCCTCGATACCGGTCTCCTCCGCGATCTCCCGGACAGCCGCTTCCTCACTGTTCTCGGCGCCCTCCGGATGGCCTTTCGGCAGGCACCACTCGAGGCGCCCGCCGCGATTGAGGCGGGCGATGATCGCGACGTCGAGGGTGTCCTTCGTGGCATCGACGACGATCCCGCCGGCCGATACCTCCTCCACCGTGGGCAACTGGTGCTGCACGGCAGGCATACCCGTGGTTCCCATTGACACTGTCAACGGGGTGCGCTTCGGAGCACTTGGAACGGGTCGGTCCATGAAACCACTCTAACGATCTTTAAGCAGCCGCTGTGACGACGTGATCGGCTCCGCGCACTGTCGCGGAGCCCGTGCAGGGACCGCATCGCGGTGTGGGAAACTCGGTCCGATCTGGCACCCTTAAGGAACTATGGCGCACCTGCTGGACACCTCGACCCCTACCGCACCCCTCCCTCCCGTGGTCCTCGAGGTCGGCGCACTCTTCGACACCGCGGGCCATGAGCTGTCCCTGGTCGGCGGACCGGTGCGGGACCTGTTCCTCGGCAGGGTGTCACCGGATCTGGACTTCACCACGGACGCCGATCCGGATCAGATCCTGGCGATCATCCGGCACTGGGCGGATGCGCACTGGGAGATCGGCAGGGCCTTCGGGACCATCGGACTGCGCAAGGGCGGCTTCCAGATCGAGATCACGACGTACCGGGCCGAGGCCTACGATCCCGCATCGAGGAATCCGACCGTCTCCTTCGGGACGAGCCTCGAGGACGACCTGCTGCGCCGGGACTTCACCATCAATGCGATGGCGCTGCGATTGCCGTCGCTCGAACTCGTCGACCTCTTCGGTGGGGTCCGGGATCTGCGCGCCGGGGTACTGCGGACGCCGGGCACACCGTCGTCGTCGTTCTCCGACGACCCGCTGCGCATGATGCGCGCCGCGCGATTCGTCTCGCAGCTCGGCGTCGCCGTGGCCCCCGAGGTCACCGAGGCGATGACCTCGATGTCCGAGCGGATCACGATCATCTCGGCGGAGCGCGTGCGCGACGAGCTGGTGAAGCTCCTGCAGGGTGCTGCTCCCGACGCCGGGATCGACGTCATGGTGGAGACCGGGCTCGCCGACCACGTCCTTCCGGAAGTCGCCGCGCTGCGGCTCGAGACGGATGAGCATCACCGCCACAAGGATGTCTACCAGCACTCCCTGACGGTGCTCCGCCAGGCCTGCGCCCTGGAGACGGACGACGACGGCCCCGTGCCCGGGCCCGACGTCGTCCTGCGCTTCGCCGCCCTCCTCCACGACATCGGCAAGCCCGCGACGCGTAGGTTCGAGCCCGGCGGTGCCGTCAGCTTCCGCCACCATGACGCCGTCGGCGCGAAACTCGCCACCCGGAGGTTGCGCGCCCTGCGCTTCGACAACGACACCGTCAAGGCCGTCGCACGGCTCGTCGAGCTGCACATGCGCTTCTACGGCTACGGCGAGGCGGGGTGGAGCGATTCCGCGGTGCGGCGCTACGTCAACGACGCCGGGCCCCTGCTGGAGAGGCTCCACCGCCTCACCCGGTCCGACGTCACCACGCGGAACCGACGCAAGGCTGAACGTCTGGCCTTCGCCTACGACGACCTCGAGGCCAGGATCGACGCGCTCGCCGAGCAGGAGGAACTCGCGCAGATCCGCCCCGACCTGGACGGCGGTCAGATCATGGCGCTCCTCGGCATCGGTCCCGGACCAGTGGTGGGACGCGCCTACCGTTTCCTCCTCGAGGAGCGCATGGAGCACGGCCCGCACGATCCGGCCGTCGCCGAGACCAAGCTCCGCCAGTGGTGGAGCGAGCAACCCGAATCGCAGGAGAGCACACCATGAAGCCCATGACAGGCGCAGCAACACCGGACCTCACCCCGGCCGGGACGCCGCTGCCGAGGCTGTGGCTCCTGCGGCACGGAGAGACGGAGTGGTCGAGGGACGGGCGCTACACGGGCCTCACGGATCTCCCCCTGACCCCGCACGGCGAGGAGCAGGCCCTTGCCGCGCGGAGCAACCTGCAGGACGTCGACTTCGATCTCGTGGTGACCTCGCCGCTGCAGCGCGCTGTGCGCACGGCCGAACTGGCCGGTTTCCCCGACGCGGAGGTCCTCCCGTTCGCCCACGAGTGGGACTACGGGGACAACGAGGGCCGGGACAGCGCGGCCGTCCGCGAGGAGAACCCCGGGTATCTGATCTGGAACGACGGCGCTCCGAACGGGGAGACGCTCCGTCAGGTGTCCGAACGAGCGGACCGCGTGATCGCCCGGGTGCAGGCCGGCTGCGGGACGCCGGCCGACAGCGATCCCTCGGTGCAGCCCGTGCAGAACGCGCTGCTCGTTGCGCACGGCCATTTCCTACGCATCGTCGCAGCTCGCTGGTTGCAGTTCGACGGCATCGAGGGCCGGAGGTTCGTGCTCGGGACAGCAGCCGTCTGTGCACTCGGCTGGGACAAGCGCACGCCGGCGATCGTGCACTGGAACCTCTAGTCAGTCGCCGCTCCGGGGGCCGCGTCCCGGGTTTCCATGAACTACGCTGCGCAGCGCCCATTCGAGCGGGCCGGTCGACCGACGGGCGAGGATCATGGTGCTGGTCACGATCTGGGCGGCGAAGAGGACGATGACGAGAAGGACCACCAGCACCGACGGAAGCTCGTCGGCCAGACCGAATCCGTATCCGGTGAACACCAGGCACAGCACCGCCGACTGCCCGAGATAGTTGCTCAGTGACAGGCGCCCGGCCGGTGCCAGCAGCGCGGAGACGGAGCTCCCGCGGCGCGTGCCGAGCAGCAGCAGGAATGCGGCCGCATAGCCGATCGTCACGAGGGGGGATGCAGCCACCGACAACGCCGTGCCCAGCAGGGAGGCCCCGGCGGTCCCACCCCAGATCCCCAGGTAGGCCTGGCACGCGGACACCATGAGTCCCAACGGCAGAACCAGGACGACGACGCGGCGCAGGACCGTTCGCGAGGGTGCATCCGGCCGGAGGACGCCGTGTGCCGCGAGGGAGGACCCGGCGAAGAAGGCCGCGAGGGCGAGCGGTCCCTGGAAGAGGACCACTGTCGGAAGGATCGCCCCGTAGGTCCCGGCATTGCTCCGGAACGCGTCGATCGGGCTCCATGGCTCCGTGCCGGTCGTGCTGATCGGTCCCGTCCCTCCGGCGGCACCGCCGATCAGCAGGAGTCCGGCGGAGCCGATGAGCAGGAGGAAGACGCCGGCGGTGATGGCGACGGCGATGCCCAGGGCCGATCGCGCGCTGATGGTCCGGGTGGCCAGCAGGATCGTGCCGGCGAGTGCGTAGGTCAGGAGGATGTCGCCGTAGAACACGGCCAGGCCGTGCACGAATCCCAGCACCGCCAGGACTGCGAGGCGTCTGCGGATGAGATGCACGGCCCCCGGGCCTGACCTCTGCTGCGATACTGCGAAACCGTAGCCGAAGAGCAGGGAGTACAGCAGGTAGAACTTCCCCTCGAAAAGGGTCGCCACACCGAAGCGGACGGCCAGATCGATCGGCGCCGTCGCGTCGGGATCGGGCCCGCCGGCCACGGTGGACGAGTCTGCGAAGAACCACACGTTCACCATCAGGATCCCGAAGAGCGCCAGTCCCCGCACTGCGTCGACGGCCTGGACCCGGCCCGTGGACGACGTCGAGAACGGCATGAATTCTCCTCCTTCGAATAATCTCCTCGATGAATATCGGCAATGCCCTATGCCTTCACCTATTCGGTACGGTAGCTTTATCTACAAGCCATTGGGTCTTCCCAACCCGCAGTTCGAAGACTTTGGCGAAATGACCGTAGGTGCACTCGTCGAAATGGAGGTGGAGATTGTGAATACCATGCTGAGCGGAGCCTTTGCCCGCGGCGCCAATCCCTCCTTCATCGTTCGCTCGCACTAGGAAGTCTGCGCACCGGCACCAGCCGGCTGATTCTCGCCATATGCCGCGCCCGTGCGTACCTTCCTCCTGCTGCTGATCCGGCTTTCCGCCTGTTGATCGGCATTTCCACCTCCCTGGAACCTACCGAAAGTTCGTCATGTCCAATTCCCCCTCCATTCCCGTGCCCGCGGAGAATCCAGCAATGCCATCCGGAGTGCCGCCCGACATCGTCACGGCTGCCGGTGAGAGTCCGCCCCGCCACCCCTCCGCCACGGGTGAATTCATCATGGGCGGATCGCTGACCCCGCTTGCCGACAGCGCAGGCGGTCGAGAGGACGCCCCGGGTATCCCTCCCACTCCCATGCCCGGCTTCCAGCATCGGAGGGAGGTGCAGCTCATGCTCTGGAAGCTGCGCAACGGCGCCTCACTGTGGGGTCGCATCCTTGCGGGGCCGGCGAACGGACCGCGGGATGCAGCCCAGCGGTTCATGGACCCGCACCACACGATGCAAATCAAGTGACGGTTCCGCAGGAATGACCGGAGGCCGCCGGTGGGCGGCGGTACGCGGGTCAGCGATCGGGTGTCCCATCGGTGCATGCACCGGAATGTGGCGCCCGATCGCTGCGTTGTAGGGTCATGAGGGTCACTCGACCGGCCCACCCTCCAGCCGGTCGGAAGGGAGAGAGTGTGTCCGGCGTCCGGCGCGTAGCCATGCTGTCCCTGCACACCTCCCCCCTGGAGCAACCGGGCGCGGGCGACGCCGGGGGTATGAACGTGTACGTCCGGAGCACTGCCCGCGAGCTGGCCAGGGTCGGTATCGACGTCGAGATCTTCACGCGTGAGACCGGGGAGGGCCGTCCGCGCCGGGAGGTCCTCGCGGACGGCGTGGTGGTCCACCACCTCGACGCCGGACCACGCCGTCGAATCCCGAAGGAAGCCCTCCCGGGTCTCAAGGACACGTTCGCCGGGGCCATCACCGACGTGGCCGATCTTCTCGCGGACGGCCATTTCGATGTGCTGCACTCCCACTACTGGGTCTCCGGGATCGTGGGACTGACGCTGAGCAGGGCGATGAGCCTCCCGCTCGTGCACTCGATGCACACCATGGCACGGGTCAAGAACCTGCGCATGGTGGCGGTGGGCGCACGGGAGCCGGTCGACAGGATCGCCGGCGAGCAGGAGATCGTCGACGGAGCTGCGCGGTTCATCGCCAATACGAGCACGGAAGCCTCGGAGCTGGTCTCCCTGTACGGAGCGGCCGAGGACCGTGTGGACGTGGTCGCGCCCGGGGTGGATCTGTCGACCTTCCACCCCGGGGACCGTGGAGCTGCGCGGGCGGCCCTCGCGTTCCCACCCGATCAGTTCCACATCGTCTTCGCGGGCAGGATCCAGAAACTCAAGGGGCCGCAGGTACTGGTGGCGGCCGTGGCCGAGTTGCGCCGCCGACGTCCGGGCATGAGCATCGCCGTGAGCATCCTCGGTTCCGGCAGCGGGTCCGAGGCACTCGCCCTCCAGCCCCTCATCGACGAGGCGGGACTGACCGACGACGTGAGGCTGTATCCGCCCGTGACCGCGGCGCATCTGGCGCAGTGGTTCCGGTCGGCGGACGCCGTCGTCATGCCGTCCTTCAGCGAATCCTTCGGCCTCGTTGCGCTGGAGGCACAGGCCTGCGGCACCCCGGTCGTCGTGGCCAACGTCGGGGGCCTCCCACAGGCCATCAGCGACGGACGCAGCGGTCTGCTCGTGGACGGCCATGCAGCCGCGGCCTGGGCCGACGCGCTGGAACGTCTCCACGATGACCCGCAGCTCCGCGCCACTCTCGGCCGGGGCGCGGCGACCCACGCCCTCGCTTTCGGCTGGCAGCGCACAGCCCTGCTGACGGCACAGAGCTACCGCAGCGCCATCGAGCGGTTCTCGACGGCGACCGCACACTGAGGCATGCCCGCCGCCCTAGGATGGAAGCGTGAACCCGACCGAGCTCGCCGCTTACCTCGATTCCGTTCGTATCACCGGCCAGGTGGCCACCTCGCGGCAGGACAACCTGAAGCACATGCGCCTGTTCCTCGAGGGCAACGAGAACCTCGAGTTCGGCGTGGAGCTCAGCCGCGACTGGACGTACGACCAGGTCTTCGATCTCATGCACGAGCGCGTGGGCACGAGCCCGGACCCCCTGCATGTCGAGGGCCAGGACACCATCGACGCCGACAAATGTGTTGCGGCGCTCGACCGCTTCGCCGACCGGCTCGGTGCTTCCGCACGGAAGGGTGAGCGGATCCTCTTCGCCACCGGTCACCCTGCCGGCCTGCTCCCCGTCCATGCTGCGTTCGCGCGGGCCGTGGCCGCCGCCGGTGCCGTCGTGGTGCAGGTACCGGAAGGACGGCGTTTCAGGGCAGGAGACATCCGGCAGATCTTCGGGGTGCTCGTGTGGCACCAGCACGGCGGCCTCATGCACACGCACTTCCCCGAACCGATGCGCCTGAGCCTCGAGACACTCGCCGCGGACGGCCAGCCCCTCCCGGACCTCGTGGTCGCCGATCACGGGTGGGCCGGACTCGCCGCCAGCGCAGGAATCCCGACCATCGGCTTCGCCGACTGCAATGATCCGGGGTTGTTCGTCTCCGAGGCGCAGGGTCAACTCGGCGTGGCCGTCCCCCTCGACGACAACGTCTGCCCGGGCCTGTACGAACCGCTGATCTCCTACGTCCTCGGGCGTGCCGGCCTCCCCCGGGGTTGAGTCCTCAGCGCTGGTAGGTTCTTCCCATGAGCGATCTTGAGATTGCCCGCGCCGCCGCGGTCAGGCCCATCGAGGACATTGCGGACGCAGCCGGTATACCGCGGGAAGCGCTGGAACTCTACGGTCGTTTCAAGGCGAAGATCGATCCGCGCCTCCTTCCGGAGGACGGCAGGATCCCCGGGCGGGTCGTACTGGTCAGCGCGATGAGTCCCACGCCTGCCGGGGAGGGCAAGTCCACCTGCACCGTGGGACTCGCGGATTCCCTCGCACGTGCAGGGCAGCGCGTGATGATCGCCCTGCGCGAGCCCTCACTCGGCCCGGTGCTCGGGATGAAGGGCGGCGCGACCGGCGGCGGCTACTCCCAGGTGCTGCCGATGGACGAGATCAACCTCCACTTCACCGGGGACTTCCATGCGATCACCTCGGCGAACAACGCGCTCGCTGCACTGATCGACAACCACGTCCACCAGGGCAACGAGCTTCGGATCGATCCGCGGAGGATCACCTTCAAGCGCGTCCTCGATGTCAATGACCGTGCACTGCGCGAGGTCGTCATCGGACTCGGCGGGCCGACGCAGGGCACTCCGCGGCAGGACGGCTTCGACATCACCGTGGCCAGCGAGATCATGGCCGTCTTCTGCCTGGCGGGGGATCTCGACGACCTGAAGGAACGCCTGGCCTCGATCACCTTCGGCTACACCTACGACCGCGCACCCCTGACCGTCGGTGACCTGGGTGTCCAGGGGGCCCTTGCCCTGCTGCTCAAGGACGCCATCAAGCCGAACCTCGTGCAGACCATCGCCGGGACACCCGCGCTCGTGCACGGCGGGCCCTTCGCGAACATCGCCCACGGGTGCAATTCGGTGATCGCGACCCGCACCGCCCGACGACTTGCGGACATCGTGGTCACGGAGGCGGGCTTCGGTGCCGACCTCGGGGCCGAGAAGTTCATGGACATCAAGGCCCGGGCCGCAGACCTGGCTCCGGACGCCGTCGTCATCGTGGCCACCGTCCGAGCGCTGAAGATGCACGGAGGAGTGGCGAAGGCCGATCTCCCCCTGCCGGACGTCGCGGCCCTGCAGGACGGCGTGGCGAATCTCCTCCGCCACGTGCGCAACGTGGAGAAGTTCGGTATCAGCCCGGTCGTGGCGGTCAACAGGTTCGGTACGGACACCGACGAGGAGCTCGAATGGCTCATGGCGTGGTGTGCGCGGAACGGTATCGATGCTGCTGTGGCGGATGTCTGGGGCCAGGGGGGTGGTGGGCCAGGTGGGGACGAGTTGGCCGCGAGCGTCCTGGCGGCCCTGGAGCGACCCGTGAGCTTCGCGCACCTCTATCCGCTCGACCTTCCTGTCGAGGACAAGATCCGCATCATCGTGCAGGAGATCTACGGCGCGGACGGCGTCGAGTTCTCCGGCCAGGCCCTGCGGCGGCTGAAGGAGATCGAGGCCAACGGCTGGTCCGGCCTGCCCGTGTGCATGGCCAAGACGCAGTACTCCTTCTCGGACGACGCCGGCCTGCTCGGAGCGCCGGAAGGGTTCACCGTGCACGTCCGCGACCTCATCCCGAAGACGGGCGCCGGGTTCATCGTCGCCCTGACCGGATCCGTGATGACCATGCCGGGCCTGCCCAAGGAGCCCGCCGCGCTGCGGATGGACGTGGATTCGGAGGGTAACGCCGTCGGGCTGTTCTAGCGGTGGTGCTGGAACCGGATCACTCCGCGCCGGGAGGTCCGGGCCTAGGGCGCCGGGACGCTCCGTGCGCGGAGCGCAGGCCGGCGCCGGGGTCTCACCGTCAGGTAGAGCGCAGCCACGCTCGTGATGATGACGACGGCGACGAACCAGGCCGTGACCGGGTCGCTGTCCAGGAGCCGCGGGATCGCCCGCGAGGGCACGGTCGCCGCGAAGAAGAATGCGGCCAGGAGGCCGAGGTAGCTGCCGATCATGTTCATGCGGTGTGCCACGATATTGCGTTTCACCGCTGCCGCGATGCCAAGACTCACGGTCACGATGGTGAAGGCCGACAATCCGTGGAGCCAACTGAAGTGGCCATCGGTCACGATCCAGAAGCTGCTCCCGCAGACGTAGTACATCGAAGCAGCCCAGGTGTATCCCAGGATCCGGTGGGTTCTGTCCCGACGCCGGCGCAGGATGTTGACCGGTCCGATGGTCAGCGCGTAAAGAGCGGCGACGACGTGTGTTGCCAGCAG
>JASLAA010000186.1 GCA_030147325.1 Arthrobacter sp.
GCCCGATCAAGCTCAAGCAGGTCGCCTCGAACATCTTCACCTCGCCCGAGATCGCGACGGTGGGCGTGACCGAGGAGGACATCGAGTCCGGCCGGTACCAGGGAGAC
This sequence comes from Arthrobacter sp., assembly GCA_030147325.1. GTDB lineage: Bacteria > Actinomycetota > Actinomycetes > Actinomycetales > Micrococcaceae > Arthrobacter_D. The sequence continues at coordinate 108 of JASLAA010000186.1, forward strand.
GTCGTGAAGCTCTCCCTGAACACCAATGCGCGGGCGAAGATGATGAACGTCAAGGACGGCTTCGTGAAGGTGATCTCCCGCAAGGGCTCCGGAACGGTCATCGGTGGCGTCGTCGTCGGGCCCCGCGCCTCCGAGCTGATCTTCCCGCTGGCGCTCGCCGTGACCAAGAAGCTGCACGTGGACGACGTCGCCAACACGTTCACGGTGTACCCCTCGCTGACGGGATCCATCTCCGAGGCGGCGCGCCGCCTGCACGTGCACATCTAGTCCGGGGGCCTCCCGGGGTGCCCCTCAAGCGGTGAGCGAGCGACGCGGAGCGGCAAGTATGGATCGGTTCCCCGTGTCCAAAGTGTGGACACACTTATCCACCCAGTGGACGCCGGTGGTCTGATATGGGAGTTCACAGACCGGCTCCGGGCTGCGACGCCCAGGAGGGCGGCGGGCCGGGGGCCTAGCCCGAGAAAGCCGACTCCATGACCTCCTCCACCTCCGCTGGTGCCAGCGGAACCACCAAGCCGCTGAACTCCCGGGGCAAGGTGATCTTCGCCAGCCTCATCGGGACCACGATCGAGTTCTACGACTTCTACATCTACGCCACGGCCGCCGTCCTGGTCTTCCCGGCACTGTTCTTCCCCAACCAGACCTCCGCGAACCAGCTGCTGAGCTCGTTCGCCGTCTTCGGCGTCGCGTTCGTCGCCCGGCCCCTCGGCTCGATCGTCTTCGGTCACTTCGGCGACAAGGTCGGCCGTAAGGCGACCCTCGTGGCCTCGCTGCTGACCATGGGCATCGCCACCTTCCTCATCGGCCTGCTTCCGGCCGCGACCACTGAAGGATGGGTCTTCCTCGCCCCCCTGCTGCTCGTCGTCCTGCGCTTCCTCCAGGGCCTTGCACTGGGTGGGGAGTGGAGCGGTGCGGCACTGCTGGCCACCGAGAACGCTCCCGAGGGCAAGCGCGCCATCTTCGGCACCTTCCCGCAGCTCGGAGCGCCGATCGGCTTCATCCTGGCGAACCTGCTGTTCGTCCTGCTGAGCACCACCCTGAGCCCGGAGGAGTTCCTGGACTGGGGCTGGCGTGTGCCGTTCCTGCTCAGCGCCGTCATGGTGATCATCGGTCTGTACGTCCGGCTCAAGCTGATCGAGAGCGCGTCCTTCCAGAAGGTCCAGACCGAGGGCAAGGTGGTCAAGCTGCCGCTCGGTACCACCTTCCGCCTCCACTGGCGCGGGCTGCTCCTCGGCACGTTCATCATGTTCGCGACGTACGTGCTCTTCTACTTCATGACGGCCTTCACCCTCACCTACGGGACGGCGCCCTCGAGCCTCGAGCAGGCGCGGGCTCGCGCCGAGGCGACGGGCAAGGTCTTCACCGACGCGCAGGCCGCGGCGTTCGTGCCCGGGCTGGGCATGGCGCGCACCGACTTCCTCTGGATGCTCATCATCGGCGTCGTGTTCTTCGGCATCTTCACCCTGGTCTCCGGACCCCTGGCCGAGCGCTTCGGCCGCCGGAAGATGCTGCTCGCCACGACCGTCGGCATCGCCGTGTTCGGGCTCCTCTGGGCCCCGCTCTTCGGCGCGGGAACCGTCGGCGCCATGGCCCTGCTCATCATCGGGTTCATCCTGATGGGCCTGACCTTCGGCCCCATGGCCGCCGTCCTTCCCGAGCTGTTCCCGGCGAACGTCCGCTACACCGGATCCGCCGTCGCCTACAACGTGTCCAGCATGATCGGTGCCGCGCCGGCCTCCTTCATCGCAGTGGCTCTCTGGCAGGCTGCGGGCGGCAGCACGGTCCTCGTCGGCGCGTACCTGACCGTCGCCGCCGTGGCGACTTTCATCGCGCTGTACGTCTCGCGGGAGACCCGCGACCACGACTACGAGAACAACGTCTCCTGACACCAGGCCTCCAGCTGTTCCTCGCGTCCTCGACGGCGTCGCACCCACCAGGGTGCGGCGCCGTCGTCGTCCCGTCGCCGTTGTCGTCCCGTCGCCGTTGTCGTCCCGTTGCCGTGGCGTCCCGGTGTTCTGCGGGCCGCCGTAGCCGCTGGCACCACCATGGGGGCTGTCCTCCCGCTGTCGCCATTGCCCCGCTCTCGCCCGGCGACGACGCAGTTCTTGCCCTCCTACCCGTTACCGCCCGTACACTGGAAGCAAAGCAGGCTTACCAATCATCGGTTGCGCGATCACGGTCGCGGCTGGAGCCATCGCACGGGGTATCGGAAGTGAGTGGCATGGAGAAGCAGGCGCTGGCCGGGCGGTACGCCCTGGGAGAGCGTGTCGGCACAGGAGGCATGGCCGATGTGTTCGCCGCGCTGGACACGCGTCTCGAGCGCGAGGTCGCCGTCAAGCTCTTCCGTCCCGGAACGGCGGACGGACTCGAACGGGGTTCGGCCGAAGCGAGGCTGCTGGCCATGCTCGACCATCCCGGCCTCGTGCGCGTGCTCGACATGGACAACGGTGAGCACCCCGGCGACTCCGCCTACCTCGTCATGGAACTCGTTCGCGGCCCCGACCTCGGTGTCCTGCTGCGCTCCCGGGGCGCGATGGGCCGGGAGGCCGTGCGGCTCATGGCGCTGGACCTCGCGCGGACGCTGCAGTACATCCACGGGCGCGGCATCGTGCACAGGGACATCAAACCGTCCAACATCCTGACCCGCCAGGCCGATCCCCACAGTGGGCTGTTCGGTTACCTGCTGACCGATTTCGGCATCGCGCGGTTCTTCGACGGAGGACGCATGACGGCGACGGGCCAGGTCATCGGGAGCGCCGCCTACTTCAGCCCGGAACAGGCCAGGGGCGACGGCGTGGGACAGCCCTCCGACATCTATTCGCTGGCACTCGTCATCATCGAGTCACTGACGGGGGAGCGGGCGTTCCCCGGTACCGGCATCGAGAGCGCGCTCGCTCGCCTGAACCGCAGCCCTTCCATCCCGCACGCAGCGGGGCCGGCCCTGTCAGCACTGCTGGTCGCGATGACGGTGGACGGGCCGGGCGACCGACCGGATGCCGGCGGCGTGGTCCGGGCCCTCTCTGCCATGGGGCCGCAGCGGGACGGCGACGGCCCCGCCACGACGGCGCCATCCGACGAGCCGGACACGGCTGCTCTGTCGATTCCTCCGAGGCCACGTCCGGAAGTGCCGTCTGCCGGCGGTGATGCTGCCACCTATCGGCTCGAACGGCCGAGTGCGTACCCGACGGTAGGCCTCGGGTCGCCCGCCGCGGCTACGAGCATCATCGGTGGTTCGGGTGACCTGATGCACCGGCCGGCCGGCTCTGCCCGACCCGTTGCTCTCGACCAATCCCCGCCCGGCGGAACCACCGATCCCACCGGGTCCGCGGTGCCGGAGTCCTCCACGCGGGACATCGCGGAGCAACAGGGCTCCAACGCGAGCCGCCCTTCCGGGGCCGTCCCGCGCACCAGGCGTCGGCGCATCGCCTGGCTCGTCGCGGTTCTCGTCACCGTGATCCTGGCGGCAGGTGTCTGGGCCTTCACGATGCTATCGGCGGGGGAGGCGTCACCCGGCGTCGAGCCGCTCCCGTCCGTGCCGGGTGAGACCGGCGAGAAACTGCAGGAACTCTACGAAAGCGTGAAGTGATGAGGCGTCTCCACCGTGCAGGGCTGCCGATCCTCGTGGGAGCCTCGCTCTTCCTGACGGGTTGCAGCCAGGGCGCAATCGATGCCGGCGCAGCAGGCGAACTGCAGGCGGATGTCCGAAGCATCGCAGCCACCGCCGCTGCCGGTGACACGGCCGGAGCTCTGGCGCTGGCTCAACGACTGAAGGAAGAAGTGGGTGACGCGCGGGCGGACGGCACCGTCACCGAGGACCGCGCCTTGCTGATCGGCTTCCGTGTCGACGCTGTGATCGCGGCGCTCGAGGCCGACCAGGCGACCGCCGGTCCGGATCCGGGCCAGGAGCCGCCGGCTCCGGTCGGACCCTCCACGGCACCCGAGCCTCAGCCGGACCCAGCAGAGACGGAACAGCTGCCCGCCGAGACGCAGCCGGCTCCGGCCGGCTCAGAGCCTGCCGCACCCGTTCCCGCGCCCGCCCCAGTGCCTGCTCCGGCGCCAGTGCCGGCGCCCGTGCCCGCTCCGGCCCCCGGGGCCGACGGCGAGGACGGGGGCGATGAAGGCGACGAAGGGGACGAGGGCGACGCAGGAGACAGCGGTGACGCCGGGTCGGACGACGCGGACGGCGAGGGGACGGCGCCCGGCAAGAGCGGGGACAAGGCGGCCGAACGGGCGGCGGAGCAACAGAGGAAAGCAGAGGAGAAGGCCCGGGAAAAGGCCGAACAGGCGGCAGG
>JASLAA010000200.1 GCA_030147325.1 Arthrobacter sp.
GCGCGCAGTCAGCAGCACCTTGACGACCCGCGTGGACACCAACTGGGTGATGATCATCGCCGACGCCGCATCGAGGAGCTCGACGTTGTCGACGGCGAGGACGACGCCGCGTCCCTGCGCCCGCTTCGTCAGAAGAGACGACAGGGCCCGGAGCATGATGACCGGGTGCGCCACCTCTCCGTCCTCGAGTTCGGACAGCAGACCGTTCAAGGCACTGTAGGGGCTGCCGGCCATTGCCGCCGAGCCCCTGAGCCGCAGCACGAGCGCCTGGGGCTGGGACTGGAACAGGGCCTTCTGCAGGATTGCCGTCTTCCCGATGCCGGCCGGGCCGACGAGGATGATCCCCGCCGAGCTGGAGGACGAGAGGGCGTCGGCGACGAGCTGGAGTTCGGACGTCCTCCCGACGAAGAAGGACTGAGCCGCGGCGTTCATCGAGTCCCTCCGCCCGCGGCTACACCTGCGGTCGAAGAGCACGGACGAGCAAATACGAGAGACCTCATGAGACCCACACCTTTTTCCCAGTTTCAGAGCGTTGTTCACAGCCTAGGAAGGGGTGGTGCGGATAACACGAGTGGTGACTACTGATAGAAAAGCGGCGCTACTCTAACGCGGGTAAAGGCACCCCGGGGTGACTACTCGAAGTAAGGTGCCTTACTACCTAGAGTGAGTAGCGAAGGCACGTAATACCTACTGATGTCGGAGCAGGCCGCTACTGTCCTACGCGTTTCCGTCGAAGAGACTGGTGACGGAGCCGTCGTCGAACACCTCGCGGATGGCACGCGCGATCAACGGTGCGATCGAGAGGACAGTGAGCTGCGGGAACCGCTTCTCCGACGGGATGGGAAGAGTGTTCGTCACCACGACCTCACGCGCCCCGGACTCGGCGAGCCGGCGTGACGCCGGCTCGGAGAACACCGCGTGCGTGGCCGCGATGATGACGTCCTTGGCGCCTGCGTTCTTGAGCACCTGCACGGCCCCGGAGATGGTTCCACCGGTGTCGATCATGTCGTCGATGAGTACGCAGGTGCGGCCCTCGACCTGCCCCACGACCTGCTTGGACACGGCCTGGTTCGGCACGGTCAGGTCACGGCTCTTGTGCACGAAGGCCAGCGGCGCCCCACCGAGGCGCTCGGCCCACTGTTCGGCCACCCGCACGCGTCCGGTGTCCGGAGAGACCACGGTGACGTTGTCGGCGTCGACCCGTGTGCGGATGTAGTCGGCGAGCAGTGGGATGGCCATGAGGTGGTCCACCGGACCGTCGAAGAATCCCTGGATCTGCGAGGTGTGGAGATCCACAGACATCAGCCGGTTGGCGCCGGCCGTCTTGTACAGGTCGGCGATGAGACGGGCCGAGATGGGTTCGCGGCCGCGGCCCTTCTTGTCCTGGCGGGCGTAGGGATAGAACGGCGAGACGACGGTGATGCGCTTCGCGGACGCCCGCTTCAGGGAGTCCACCATGATGAGCTGTTCCATCAGCCAGTTGTTCAGCGGTGCCGGGTGCGCCTGGATGACGAAGACGTCGGTACCCCGCACGCTCTCCCCCGAGCGCACGTAGATCTCGCCGTTCGCGAAGTCGTATGCCGAGACCGGGAGGAGCTCCGTGCCCAGCCAGGACGCGATCTCCTCGGCCAGCTCCGGATGTGCCCGCCCTGATGCGAGGACCAGCTTCTTCTCGCCGCGTGCGGTGATCTCGCTCATGCCTTGGTGCTCTCTTCCGTGGAGGTGCTCGACGCGCTGTCGTGTGGGGAGGCGGCGGTCGCCGCGGTGGCGGACGGCGAGCCCGGCCGGTTCTCGGAGACCCAGTCAGGGATGTTGCGCTGGGCGGCGACGGTGATGCCCAGCGCTCCCGCCGGGATGTCCTTGCGGACCACAGCGCCGGCGCCCGTGTAGGCGCCGTCGCCCATGGTCACGGGCGCGACGAACACGGTGTTCGAGCTGGTGCGCACGTGGGATCCGATCACGGTCCGGTGCTTCGCGACGCCGTCGTAGTTGGCCGTGATGTTCCCGCAGCCGATGTTGGTGTACTCGCCGATCTCGGCATCGCCGGCGTAGCCGAGGTGGGAGAGCTTGGAACCCCGGCCCACGGTGACGTTCTTCGTCTCGTAGAAGGCGCCGATCTTCCCCTCCTCGCCGAGCACGGTGCCGGGGCGGAGATAGGTGAACGGTCCCACGGTGGCGTGCGCGCCGATGCGGGCACCCGATCCGTGTGTCCTCACCACCGAAGCGCCCTCGGCCACGGAGACGTCGGTCAGCGTCGTGTCCGGACCGATGACGGCATCACGGGCGATGGTGGTGGCCCCGTGCAGCTGGGTGCCGGGAAGGATCGTCACGTCCTCCTCGATGATCACGGTGCCGTCGATCCAGGTGGAACCGGGGTCGACGACGGTCACTCCCCCGCGCATCCAGCGCTCGAGGGTGCGGCGGTTGAGCTCCGCGCCGAGCTGGGCGAGCTGGACGCGATCGTTCGCACCCTCCACCTGCCAGCGGTCCTCCGTAGTCAGCGCAGCGATCCGACCACCCGCAGCGCGCGCCAGGGAGAGCACATCGGTCAGATACATCTCGCGCTGGGCGTTGTCGGTCGTCACCGACCCGAGGCTCGTCCGCAGGTGGTCGGCGTCGAATGCGTAGATGCCCGAGTTCACCTCGCGCACTGCCCGCTGCTCGTCCGTTGCATCCTTGTGCTCGACGATCTCCAGAACGGTGCCGTCATCCGCCCGAAGGATGCGTCCGTACCCGGTGGCGTCGTCGAGCACCGCGGTGAGGACGGTGACGGCATTGCGGTCCCGCTCGTGCACGCCCACCAGTTCCTGCAGCGTCTCCGCCTGCAGGAGGGGTACGTCTCCGTAGGTCACGACGACGGTGCCCCGGAGGGGCGTGTCGGCGTCGAGTGCCTCGAGGGCTGCCTGCACCGCCCGGCCGGTGCCGGGGACGTCGTCCTGGTCCACGATCAGTGCCTGCGCGTCCACCGACAGCACATGCGGCACCACGGTGTCCCGCTCATGCCTGACGACGACGGCGAGGACGCGGGGCTCCAGCCCCCGGGCGGCAGCAAGGGAGTGCTCGACGAGCGAGCGACCGCCGATGCGATGCAGGATCTTCGGGGTACGCGACTTCATCCGGGTACCCGCGCCGGCGGCCAGCACGATCACTGCCGGGTGGTGGGGAGTGCCCTGGCTGGACGGGACGTCCGGATCGACAGTCGACAAATTCACTGAGGAGAACTCCTACCGTTGTACTCGGCCGCTTCCGCGACCCACCGTGCAATACTACCCGGCACCACCGGTCCGCCCGTCCTGCGCCGGCTCCTGCGGGTGCTGCCCGAGGTGTTCCGCCCGTACCCGCGCAGCGGGTCGGAACGGGTTCCGCCCAAGTAGCACCTCCCACGTATTCGCGTAGCCGCTACTGATGCCTCCGGCTCCGGGGGTACGTACGTTGGAAACCTAGTCCCGGTCTCGATCATCACTGGGGAACCACGAACAGAATCAGAGGCTCGATATGCGCGTAGTGGTCACCGGGGGCGCAGGATTTCTGGGATCGCACCTGTGCGAAGCATTGCTCCGCAGGGGTGACACTGTCGTGTGCGTCGACAACTTCTCGACGGGACGGTCGTCCAACATCACGCGGCTCCGGCGCAACCGGCTGTTCAGCGTTGTCGAGGCGGACGTCAGCGAGACACTCGACGTACCGGGCGAGGTATCAGCGGTAGCCCACCTGGCGAGCCCCGCCTCTCCCCCCGACTATCACCGGCTGCCCCTGGAAACACTGGCAGTCGGGAGCAGGGGAACCGAGAACGCCCTGCAGCTGGCAGCCTCGAAGGATGCCCGCTTCGTCCTCGCGTCCACGAGTGAGGTGTACGGTGACCCGGCCGTGCACCCCCAATCCGAGGACTACTTCGGGAACGTCAACTCGGTGGGACCGCGCAGCGTCTACGACGAGGCCAAGCGCTTCGGCGAGGCCCTCGCGGCCGCCTACGCCCGGAGCCTCGCCGTCGACGTCGGGATCGTGCGGATCTTCAACACGTTCGGACCCAGGATGCGGGCCGACGACGGCCGGGTGGTCTCCAGCTTCATATCGCA
>JASLAA010000153.1 GCA_030147325.1 Arthrobacter sp.
GCTGATGCAGCCGAGAATCTGTGCGGCGATGTACGGGCCGATGTCCCGCGGGCCGCGGTAGCCGAATGCGAGATCGACCGCGGACACGATCGGGTTGAAGTGCGCCCCGCTGAGAGGTCCGAGGACAGTGATGAGGACGAACAATCCGAACGCGGTAGCGATCGCGTTGATCAGCAGCTGCACGCCCACATCCTCGGTGAGAGTTGTCGCGGCGGCTCCAGAACCGACCACCATGGCGGTCAGAGCCCCGGAGCCGAGAAACTCGGCGGCAACTCGGCGAACAAGAGCGGCGGGGAGTGTGGTCACCCGCCAAGCATCGCATAGACTGGCGTCTATGAGTGGCGTGAGTCCGAGCAGCGCGTTAAGACTGCTCGCCGACGGCACGCGTGCGCAGATCGCGTCGATGATCCTCGACAGCGCCGACGGCAGGCAACTCGTCGGAAAGATGGCGGCCGCTCTCGGACTCCGTCAGCCCACCGTGAGTCACCACGTCCGCGCTCTCGTGGAGGAGGGGCTCCTCGTTCGTTCACCTGAGGGCCGGAACGTCTGGTACGCGATAGCCCCTGAGCAGTTCGATCGGGTCAGCGAGTATCTCCGCGCCGTCCCCGAACTCCCACGGGTCGACGACGAAGTCCTCGACCGGATCGCCACCGACCTTTCCGTCCGCTTCGCCGGCACGTTCTCCGGGGCCACGGTCGACCGATACGTGCGCGAGAGCCACGACCTCCTCGCCGAACGTGCCCATGTCACCCGCTACCTGCCGTCGCTCACGTCCCGGTTCGCCGCCGACCGGCTCGGTGCCCTGTATGCCACCACTCCGGCAGGATCGAAGGCGACTCCGGAGGTGTTGTTCGTGTGCGTGCAGAACGCCGGCCGGTCCCAACTCGCCGCCGCCATCCTGCGGCACCTCGCCGGAGACAACGTCCGCGTGCGCACCGCGGGGTCCGCGCCCGCCGACGCGGTGCGCTCGGTCATCGTCACGGCGCTGGATGAGATCGGTGTGCCGATCGGCGGCGAATACCCCAAACCTCTCACTGACGAAGTCGTGCGCGCCTCCGACGTTGTCGTGACGATGGGCTGCGGTGACGCCTGCCCGATCTACCCCGGTCGCCGTTACCTCGACTGGGACCTCGAGGACCCCGTCGGGTTGCCACTCACGCGGGTGCGGGAGATTCGCGATGACATCGATGCCCGCGTTCGTGCCCTCCTGGCAACGCTGAACGTGAACGCTACGTGAATCCGCATTACCGGACCTCGACCACCGATAGACCACGGTCTATGCTTTGAGGGTTCGAGGAAGGAACCCCATGACTGACACACCCACCGTCCTGTTCGTCTGCATCCACAACGCGGGGCGCTCCCAGATGGCCGCCGGATACCTGCGCGCCCTGTCCGGCGGGGCCGTCCAGGTGCTCTCCGGTGGATCCGAACCGGGGAACCAGATCAATCCGATGGCGATCGCGGCGATGGCGGAGGAGGGCATCGACATCTCGCACGCCGTCCCCCAGCTGATGACTACGGACCAGGTCCGCGAGTCCGACGTCGTGATCACGATGGGCTGCGGCGACGTCTGTCCGATCTTCCCCGGCAAGCGCTACGAAGACTGGGAGCTGGCCGACCCCAAGGGTAGAAGTCTGGACGAGGTCCGTCCGATCCGCGACGACATCAAGGCGCGCGTTCGAGCGCTGCTCGCCGAACTGCTCCCCGCGACAGTCTGACCACAATGACCGACTTCAGCGCCCGCCGTACCCTCCCAGGCCTCACCTATCCCGAGACGTACCTCGCTCGAGTCGCCGAACAGCTCAGCGAGCGATTCACCGGAATCTTCGCCGCCGAGACCGTCGAGCGATATGTGCTCGAGTCCTACACAGGACTGCTGCGCACCTCGAAAGTGAAAGCGCACCTCGCTGGCCAGACCGTCCGTTTCGCGACGGACCGGCTCACCGCCCTCGCCCAGGCCAAGGGTGCCTATGCGCACGACGTGCCGGAGGTGCTCTTCATCTGCGAACAGAACGCCGGCCGCTCCCAGATGGCTGCTGTGATCACCAACGCTCTCGCAGACGGGCGCGTACACGTGCGCTCCGCCGGGTCGATGCCCGCGGCCGAACTGAACCCCTCGGTGGTCGCCGCTATCACCGAGCTCGGATTGGACGTGGCCGAGGAGTTTCCGAAGCCCCTCACGGACGACGTCGTGCAAGCCGCCGATATCGTCGTCACGATGGGGTGCGGCGACGCCTGCCCCATCTACCCTGGCAAGACCTACCAGGACTGGGACCTCACCGACCCCGCCGGACTGCCCATCGAGGACGTCCGCGCGATCCGGAACGAGATCACCATCAAGGTGAAGGCCATGCTCGCCACCCTCGACGTCGCTCCCACGGGAGCCTTGGCATGAGCGTCCGGACAATCACCTTCGTCGGGTCCGGTCCTGTCGGATGATGGTCCCGCCAGCTCCCCGCAGCGCCGCATCGACCACCCTCGCCGTCTAACCCACCGTCGCCGACTTGGCTCTGGTCTCACCGCCAGTGGACCTGAGCACCATCACACGGTCGAGAGCGTCCCGGCCAGGGAGTCCAACGCGCCGGGGACCATCGAAAAGTACGCCCATGTGCCCCGCTTCTCGCGGTGCAGGATCCCCGCATCCACGAGGACTCTCAGATGATGAGACACCGTCGGCTGGCTCAACCCCAGCGGTTCGGTGAGGTCGCACACGCACACCTCGCCATCGCCACTGGCGGCGACGATCGACACCAGGCGCAACCGCGCCGGGTCCGCGATCGCCTTCAACGACCGCGACAGGATGAGCGCCTTCTCCGCGCTCAGCGGCTCGCGAGTCGCCGGAGCGCAGCGCGCGTCCGGAACAACGGTCGAAAGCTCTGCACTCTGCACATCTCACCTTCTCATGGACATTGACAATCGTCGATATTGCGCGTGAGACTGCTTTATCGAAAGTCGTCGATATAGATAAGGGTTCTTCCATGACGATCACCCTCACCGTCCCCTCATCGGGCAATGCGTTTCGCCTTGCAGCTCTACCCGTTGCCGTGATCGGTGCCGGCCCGGTCGGGCTGGCCGCGGCCGCGCACCTCCTCGAGCGCGGACTCGACGTCCTCGTCTTCGAAGCCGGCACGAGCGCCGGATCGGCGGTGCAGCGGTGGGGTCACACTCGCCTGTTCTCGCCGTGGGAGTACCTGGTCGATGACGCTGCTGCCCGTCTCCTCGACCGAACCGAATGGGACGCCCCGGCCGCGAAGAAACTACCCACCGGGTACGAGCTCGTCCGCGACTACCTCGCCCCGCTCGCTGCTACCGCCGAGCTCGCTCCGCGGATCCGGTACCGTTCTCGCGTGCTCGCCGTCACTCGCGAGGGTATGGACCGCACCCGCTCCACCGGCCGCGCGACCACTCCATTCCTATTGCGCCTGAGCACTCCGGAGGGGATCCAAGACGTCACCGCCCGTGCCGTCGTGGACACCTCCGGCACCTACTCCACAC
>JASLAA010000271.1 GCA_030147325.1 Arthrobacter sp.
TTCCGCCGCAGCAGCCGGACTGACGGGGAGCATACCGCTGAGCAGCATGCCTCCGAGCACCAGCATGGTCTGCAGGATCTTGGTCCCGCGTCGGTCTTGATTCTTCATTTCGGTAGGGCCTTCAGTCAGCAATCAGCATCATCGGGAAAGGAGTGATCTACGACGATCCACGCATCATCGCGTTTCTCGAGGTCGTAGATGTTCAAGGCACGTCGAGTGCCCGGGGGAACGACAGGCTGGATCGTCGCGCCGTCCTGATCGGTCAGGACCACCGCCGAGGAGTCGATGCAGGCTTCGACGCGAACCCGTCCGTCCTTCGCTTCGAGTGCCTCGACCACCTTCACGTCATCGACGGCGGCTCTGCCCTCAAGGCTCCAGTCGTTCGCCTTTATCTCGTCGGCCTGCGATTGGAGCTCGAGCAATGCCGGCCCCGCAGCGAGCTGCTCCAAGGCGGCGAAGCTCTCTTTCTCGGAACTCGCTGCCGTCAGCGCCTCGGCCGCTTCGGTGAAGCCATCGACGGCCACCCGGACCTCCTCGTCAGGCGGCTGGGTCTCGGCAGGGGGCCCAGCCGCGGCCGAGGGTACAGGCGTAGCAGAGGGCACAGGCGCGGCGGATGGCTGCTCTGAAGCCGGCTCGTCCGTACCATCCGGAACGGGGGCCGCATCCAGCGGCTGACTCGGCTGTGAGGTGGGTGCTGCCGGAACGGCACCCGTGGAGGTTGCCTGAACGCCGGCTTCAACCGTGCGCCCGTCGTTCTCCTGTTCCCCGTTCGAGGAGGTCAGCCATGCTCCGGAGACCACGGCGGTCACAACGGTAGCCGCCAGGGCTGCTGCTCCGAGTCGACGCAGGGCCGGGCTGGGGCGGGGCCGTGTCGACTCGGCCGACCCGGAATTCTCTCGTCCTTCGTCCGCGCCGGTCATCAGTAGGCACCGACGGGCTTCAACATGACCTTGAACGTGCGCCACATGATGATGAGATCACCGGTGACGGACCAGTTCTCGACGTAGTAAAGATCGAGTCTGACACTCTCTTCCCAATCGAGGTCAGACCGCCCGCTGACCTGCCAGAGTCCGGTGAGTCCGGGCTTGATGAGCAGGCGCCGGTGGGTGTGCTCCTCGTATCCGGAGACCTCGCTGAACAGCGGTGGCCGTGGGCCCACGAGGGACATGTCCCCACGCAGGACGTTCCAGAACTGCGGTAGTTCATCGAGCGAGTACTTGCGGATGAAACGTCCGATGCGCGTGACCCGCGGATCCTCGCGCAGCTTGAACAACGGGCCGTTGCCCTGGTTCTGCTCGGTGAGCAGCTTCAGTTCGTCCTCGGCGGTCGTGACCATGGAGCGGAACTTGTACATCCGGAAGACGGAGGAGTCTTTACCCGCGCGTTCCTGGACGAAGATCGCCGGCCCAGGAGAGTCGCGCCGGATGGCGACGGTCAGTGCCAGGAACAGCGGAGCCAGCACGAGGAGCGCGATGGCGGAGACGACGATGTCCATGGCTCGTTTGAGGATGTGTCGTCCGCCGGTGAAGTGAGGCAGCTCGACGTGCATGAGGGGCAGGCCTTCGACGGGCCGCATGGTGATCCGGGGCCCGGCGACATTCGTGAGGGCGGAGGCGAGAACCAGTTCGGTGGAGGACGCCTCGAGGCGCCACCCGAGTTCGCGGATGTAGGAGCTGCCCTTCCGGAGGTGCCCGGCGACGATGACGGCATCCGCACCGGTGTGGGCGACGAAGTCCTCGATCTTCCGCAGCCCGCTGATCACGGGCACCAGGCGGTCCCCCGTGCGTAGTGCTGCCGGGTTTGCCTTGCCTTCGTAGACCGCACCGACGACTGCGTAGGCTGCACCCGACGACTTGGCAAGCTGCGCGGCGACATAGCGGACGTCCGCCGGCCGGCCGACGACGACGACCTTCGACAGATAGTGGCCGCGGCGGCTCCGGGACAGGAGCCATTGGCGCCAGAGCCACCGACCTGCGAGCAGGACGACAGTTCCGGCGGGCAGTGCGACGACGAGGAGGCCGCGGAAATGCTCGAGGTCCAGCAGCACGACGGCGACGGCGGTCGCTGCGAAGGTGGCGACGCTCGCGTGCACCACCTTTTTGTATTCGCCGGCACCCGTGCCGACGAGGCGTGCGTCGCGCGTACGGAGGAGCGCCATCATCGCGATCCACGCGCCCGCTATCGCTCCGCCCAGGGCGAGGACCTCGACGGTGGGCCCGCCGCCGGACCGCAGGGTGACCAGGTTCACCGTGAGCAGGAGGATCCCGAGGATGAGGACCGAATCGGTGGCGATGAGCGAGACCTGATAGCGGCGGCGCCACGCCGAGCCGGACGTGGAGAGCGTCTGGTGCGCCGCGGAGATCCCCGGGACGGCGACGAAAGTGCCCAGTGCACTGTGGAGCTGCGTCATCTCGTCACCTTCTGGGTGACGGCCGATTTGCGGCACATCGGATGGAGCTGGGGAGCCGACGACGGCTGGGGACGGACCTCGGTCTCAGAAGGTCCTGACATCGCCGGCTCCGATCGTGGGTGCGTCGAGGCTGCCGGAGCGACCCGTACGCAGGTGGACTGGGGAAGCACGTCCGACGGACGGACAGCCCCCGATCCGCGGAGGAAGTAGTGGAGAGTGCCTATCTGCTGAGCGTGGCGGCTGCCACCGGACGGACGACCCATGAGTGAGACCCGATTCTTCAAGAATTTCCCCAGCTTTGCGTGCAAAGCTCTTGCGGAAAGCCTAGGGAGCGGGTTCAGCGCACACACGAGTAAGCCCTACGTGTTTGGTCCGGGCGGTTTACGCGTGGACTACCTGCGCGCTACTCGTGGCCACTACGTGCCGGCACGCGTTCCTACGCGTCGCTCGGCGCGTGGCGGGGTTCAGGACTCCCTGAGGTCTTCCCGGCGGGTGACGCCCAGTTTCGCGAAGATGCGATACAGATGCCCCTCCACCGTGCGCACCGAGACGCTCTTGGCGTCGGCGATCTCCCGGTTCGAGTAGCCCTCCTTGACGAGGGCGACGATCCTGCGCTCCGTCGGTGTGAGTCGGGGCGTACTCGCGGCGGGCGAGACCGAAGCGAGCGGCGTCGGGACGGGCCCTTCGCGCTGCTCGCTCAAGGTGACGAGCCGGCGCTGGATGCCGCGGGCCTGCCGGGTGGCTCCCTGCTCACCCATGAGCTGCAGTGAGAGAGAGAGACCGGCGAACTCGAAGGCCGCATCGCCGTGCTCGCCTGCGGCGGTCGCCGCAGAGACCATGGCCTCAGCGTCCTTCGCCCGGGCCGCGATCGCGAAGTCCAACAGGTCGGCCGCCTCGGCTCCCTCGAAGCTCTCGAGCACCCGGATGATCGGGGTCACCGCGTCGAGGTCGCCGAGGAGCAGGGAGAGGTGCAGGGCCGTTCCCGCCAGTTCCTTCAGCCCCTCCTTCTCAGCCGTCGCCGCGATGGACAGGAGGTCCGCACGTGCTCCGGGTGTTTCACCCAGCAGTGCCGCAGTGGCCGTGAGGAACATGCGGCCGCCGAGCCGCATGGACCGTGACGTGCGCTTGGCCGTCCGCTCGAACTGGATGAGCAGGGCCTCGGCCCGTGGAGCGTCCCCGGCCAGGGCGCTGGCGTAGGCGGCCAGCCCGAGCAGCAAGGTCATGACCTGGGTGACATCGGACTCGCGCATGGCCTCGAGGGCCAGCAGGAAGCGGTCGCGCGCCTCCCTGTTGCGCCCGGCGCGAAGCGCGCCCATGCCATCGACGAAATCTCCCCACCCGGCGAAGTAGACGATACTGCGGGGGTGCGCCCGCGAATACGGCTGCAGGACGGCCTTCGCCTCCGCTGCACGCCCACTGGTCGTGAGCAGGAAGACATGCCGGGCTGCCGCGTATTCGCGGTAGCCCAGGAGGGAAGCGCCCTCCGCCTCGATGATCTCCAGAGCCTGCCGCGAGTAGGTGCTCCCCTCGACCGACCGTCCCATGCTGCCGAGGACCTCGCCGAGCAGGACCAGTGCTCCAGCTCGGGTCTCCGCCGTGCCCCGCGGATCGGCGATGATGTCCCTGAGGTCCTCCTCGAGGCCGGCCAGTCGACCTTCGAGGATGAGGACATGCACCTCGAGGATACGGAGGCCGAGCCGTGACCGGTACACCTCGTCCTCGGTGACCCGGACGCCGTCGCGCAGTTCCGTTGAGGTGATGAGGGAACGCCATCGTTCGACGTCGTCGCGCAGGTCCTCGTAGGAGGCCCCCGTCTTGAGCTTGAGCTCGAAGGAGAGCACGGTCGCGTCCTTCGCGACGCGGAGGTCGGTGCACCGGCTCAGCGCCTCGCCGACCAGCTCCTGGGCGTAGCCGAAGTTGCCGCGTCCGGACTGCGCACGGGCGATCTCCGTGAGTGCGCGGCCGCGCAGGTCCGGCGCGGACACGGCACGAGCCGCCCGCAGCGCGAATTCATGGTCACGGAGCCCGTTGGCGACGGCAGCGGCGCGCAGGAGGGTCCGGTCGTCGGCGGGCACACCGCACTCGAGGCCCCAGGAGACCGTCCGCAGGAAGCCCCTGAGCGGCTGCGATCCGAGGTCCATGACGGAGAGGATCCGACGTCGGATCTCGAGACTGCGCGCGGCGGGTACCTGATTGCGGAGCACTTCCCCGTGGAGGGGCTGTTCGAGGGACACGGGCTGGTCGGGCGTCGGTCCGACGACGACGAGGCGGTCGTCACGCAGGCGCTTGAGGGCCACCGGGTCCACGCACTGCACCAGCGCGTCGAGGGCGACCGGTTCAGCCAACGCGATGACTTCGAGCGCATCCACGTCGTCGGCGCTGCGGGACCTGAGCTGCGAGCGGATCAGGTCGCCGAGCCGGAGGTGCACTGTGGGCTGTTCATCGGTCAGGCGCCAGACCCCGTTGCGCTGTTCGAGGTAGCCTTCCGTCCTGCCCTGCTCGAGGAGCGTGAGGAGGAACATGGGGTTGCCGCCGGTCGCCAGCGCAAGCGTCTGGCCGGTACCGGTGAGGACCGGACCCGCCAGCACCTGCGCGATGAGCGCGGCCGCGGCCTCGACGCCGAGAGGCTGCAGGTCGAAGCGTGCCAGCAGTCCGTCGGTGCTGAAGGCGACGAACTCGGCGGGAAGTACGGGGCTCGCACGCGTGAGAACGAGCACCTTGGCTCGACGCGCGCTGACCAGTTGTGCAAGGAGGGCACTCGAGCTGGCATCGAGCTCGTGCGCGTCGTCGACCACGATCAGCGGGGGCCGCTGGGAGCGCGCGCTCTCGGCGGCCAGGTGACCCATCACGGCCCGGAGGATCGCCACCGGCGAATCGGCGTCGGCGGCCGATAGCGTGTGCAGGTAGGGAGCGAGCGCACCGAACGGGATGCTGCGCAGCGACGAGCCGCCGGTGACCCGGAGCACCGGGGCGGCCCAGCGCAGCTGTTCGACGACGGCGCGTGCCACCGCCGTCTTACCCACTCCCGCCTCGCCGACGATCATCGCCCCGAAACCGGAGGCATCGTCGAGCGCCGCGACGACCTCTTTCACGAGCCGTGCCCTGCCCACCAGACCGGTTCCGGTTCCCCCGTCGATCACTGCTGCTGTCCGAAGATGAGGGAGAGCTGCTTGCGGCTCGAGAGGCCGAGCTTGGACATGATCTGGTGCACGTGGCCCTCCACGGTACGCGGCGAGATGTGCTCCTGCTGGGCGATCTCCTTGTTGGGAACGCCGCGTGCCACCATGCGGGCGATCGCCCGCTCACGCTCGCTGAGGAGCTTGCGCCGCACGTGGCGACGGGCCGGAGTGGACGTCTTCCGGAGGATCTGCTCGGCCTGCACACGGATCATGGGGTCGTCGTTGTCGGAGAGGTGCTCGATGCTCGCTGCCGCTATGTCCCCGGCGAGATTGTAGTTCCCAGCATCAACGGCCACGAGGGCCGCGTCCTTGAGCGCGCCGGGGTCGCGCGCCGTCAGTCCCTCGGCGAAGTCGCCCACGAGCCGTGCGAGCGGCCCCTCCGATGCCACCGCGGAGGCGGCGAGAACCGTGGCGGCCTCATGCCGACCGAGCTGCACCGCCTGGCTGAGGAAGATGAGTTCGGCTCCGCGGTAACCCTTGTCACCGAGATCGCGGGCGTGCTCCATGAATTCGGTCGCGATGACCTCCGGGGTGTCCAGCCAGGCCTCCGCGAGGAGGCTGAAGTACCGGACGGCCTCGCGCAGGTGCCATGAGTATCGCCGGCTGGTCAGGTCGATGGACCGCAGGTGGTC
>JASLAA010000290.1 GCA_030147325.1 Arthrobacter sp.
CGGTCGCCGAAAGGTGAGGACGGCGAGGGTCACGCTGGCTGTCATCGTCATGCTCCTACCGGCGGCAGCCGGGCATTCGCGTGCAGCCGGCCCTCCGGTCGCACTGGTCTTGGGAGCATAACGCGAGGCGCGATGTTGACATCTTCGTGGACGTAGTGTGGGGGCATGGAGTTCGAGTCCCTACCGCGCCTTGCCATCGTCGTCGTGAATTACGGGTCGCACGAACTCCTCGAGACGAACCTGACCCGGGTTGCCCGCAGCGCCCGGGATGCGACGGTCGTCGTGGTCGACAACTTCACCACCGACTCCGAGCGGCAGACCGTCGCCGGACTGGCTGCCACCGAGCGTTGGACCGCCGTCCTGCTGCCGACGAACAGTGGTTTCGGGGGCGGCATCAACCGCGGAGTCGAAGCCGCGCGCGCCGCCGGCGCCACGTCCTTCCTCCTCCTCAATCCCGATGCCCATCTGGACCGGGCGAGCATCCAGGCACTCCTGGCGCGCTCCGTGGCCGAGCCGATGGCCCTCATCTCACCCCGGGTGCTGACGCCCGCCGGGACTCCGTGGTTCGACGGCGCCGACCTCTACCTCCGGGACGGCGTCAGCCGCGCGCGGCGGAAGCGGGAGCAGCATCCGGACGAACGGATCCACCCGTGGTTGAGCGGCGCATGCCTCATCGTGAGCGAGGTGCTCTGGACCCGGATCGGCGGTTTCGACGAGGAATACTTCCTCTACTGGGAGGACGTCGATCTGTCCTTCAGAGTGGTGCAGGCCGGCGGTACTCTCGTCGTCGCGGACGACGCCGTCGCCATCCATGACGAGGGCGGGACGCACGGGGAGGACGCCCGGACTCCGGGCAGCCGGGGGAAGTCCTCGATCTACTACTACTACAACGTGCGGAACAGGCTGCTGTTCGCAGCTCGTCACCTGCCGACCCGGGATCGGCGCCGTTGGATGCTCGGCGCGCTCCCCGCAGCCTGGGACATCCTGATGCAGGGCGGGAAGCGCCAGTTCCGCCACCCCATCGCTCCGCTGTGTGCGGCGGTGCGCGGGACCGTCCATGGCCTACGCCTGTCCCTGGCCGTCGGCCGCACGACGAAGGACCCTTGAGCGATCAGGCGCCTGGTCCTGGCTCCCTCGCCGGTCTCGCCGACGCCAGTGCGTCGGCGATCTCCGCGCACGCCGAGTCGACGGCGTCCATCGTCTCCCGGTGCAGCCGTGTCCCGAGGTTGTGTCCGTCCGCGATCTCGATGCCCTGCACAGCATGCCGTCGCACCGAGAAGCGGGGCGCCTCGAGCGGTGGAGCAGAGGTCCTCCGTGCGTTCATCGCGGCGACCCAGCGGACGAAAGCAGCGTCGACGTCGTGCTCAGTGATCAGCCCGGTGGGAGCTTCCGACGGGGTCGAGGGCGCGAACCGCGCTGCCTCCTGCAGGGTGAAGGTCCGACGGCGAACGGTGGGCTCGAGGGCGACCACCCGCGCGCGGTTCGGGAGATCAGGGACCAGCACCAGGCCGGCGTCGGTCAGCATCGTCCGTGTCAGGCGCTTCGACACGTGATGCTCGGCAGCGTCCGTCTCGCCCGGTCGTGCACTCAGGCGTGCGCGGGTGGAGGAGCAGATGACGCCGCCCCCGACCGCCGCACTTCCCGCGCTGTCCGTAAGTATCTGCTGGGACAGGCCGGCCTCATCCAACAACATCCGCAGCCGGATGGCTGCCAGCGGTGATCGGCACACGTTCGCCGTACACACGATCAGGATCGACGGCATTATCCCCTCCTCCGTGACGGTCGACCCCTCCATGTACGGCAGGGGTTCGTACTTCAATCTATTGCAGCCCGCCACACTGCCGGGAATCACGGGGTGGCCATCCCGACGTGATGCGCCTATGGCTAGTAGTATCGGACAGTTACTTCACGGGGAGAGGCGTTCATATGGAGCTCAGCGAGTATGTCGCTGCCCTGCGGAAGCAATGGTTGCTGATCGTCGCTTTCTGTATTTTGGGCGGAATGGCGGGCCTCACCCTCGCCTCCCTCACCACGCCCTCCTACCGTGCCACGAGCAGCATCTTCGTGACCGCGGATCGTGGGGAGACGACGGGCGAACTGGTTCAAGGCTCCACCTACACGCAGAACCTCGTGACATCTTTGGTCCAGCTGGTGCAGAAACCCGTGGTCATCGATCCGGTGATCGAGGATCTCGGGCTCGAGATGTCCTCGACTGCCCTGGCCCGCTCCATCTCTGCGGAGAACCCGTTGAACACGGTGATCATCGACATCACGGTGGTCGACTCCTCGCCCACCCTCGCAGCGGAGATCGCGAACGGCGTCGCCGCGTCGCTCTCGAGGGCTGCCGCCGATATGGGCCCTGCTTCGGCCGGGACCACGCCGACCATCAACATGGACGTCGTCGCCGAGGCGCAGTCTGCGACGACTCCCTTCGCGCCGAACACGCGCCTCATGGTTGCCACGGGTGCCCTGGCCGGTCTCGCCCTCGGCGTGGTGATCGCGCTGGCGCGGCAACTGCTCGACACCCGGATCCGCAATTCCGCCGACATCGAGCGCATCTCCGACGTGCCGGTGCTGGGTTCCGTGCCGCGCAATCGTCGTTCCAAGACGGGGAACCTCGTAGTGCGATCGGAACCACACGGGCACGGGGCCGAGGCCTTCAGGCTCCTCGCGACCAACCTCCAGTTCCTCAATCCGGACAGCCGGATCAAGTCCGTCGTGGTGTCGTCGGCCCTGCCCGCCGAGGGTAAGAGCACGACGGCGATCAATCTCGCTCTCGCCGTGGCCGAGCGGGACCTCCGGGTACTTCTCGTGGACGCCGACCTCCGGCGACCGTCCGTGGGCGAGTACACAGGGATCGAAGGCAGCGCCGGTCTCACCACGGTCCTGTCCGGATCCAGCTCCCTCCAGGACGTCATCGAGACGTGGGGGGACGTGGATGTCCTACCCTCGGGAAGCATCCCGCCCAATCCCAATCAGATCCTCAACTCGCACACGATGGCTGAACTGATGCAGCAGTTGGCCGGGCTCTACGACTTCATCGTCGTCGACTCGCCGCCCCTCCTCCTCGTCGCGGACGCCCTGCCCCTGGCACGTCTCACGGACGGCGCGCTGATGGTGGCCAGGCACAGGAAGACCCGTCGCGGTCAACTGGCCAGGGCATTGGGCAACCTGGACGGCGTGGGCGCGACGACGGTCGGCATCGTGCTCTCCGGAACACAACCCGAGCGCCGCAGGACCTACTACCGGGAGGCGGTGTCCGTCGCTCCGGCGCGCGAAGACCAGCAGGCTACGGGCGAGGTGGTCACACCGCAGCCGTCCCCCGAGACGGGTCGCCGCACCAGCGCCCTCCGTCCCAGAACCGTCGAACCGCCGGCCTGAGCGGAACTCCATGGCCCCTCCCCAAGGAACCGCATCAGCGATGACAAGTGACACCACCCTGCTGCGCCGTGCGCGCCTCTATGAGTCCCTCCGGACGGCGCATCTCGAACGAGCTCATGTCCTGCCGCCGGCGACGCTTCTCTACTCGGTCACGCGGTACGACTTCGATCCGGCGCTCGCTGACGGCCTGAGCCTCGTGCGCTGCTCCCCCTTGCGGGCAGCCCGCCTGCTCTTCGGGAGCGAAGTGGACGAGCTCGAGATCAACGAACCCCTGATGCTGTCGAGCTTGTCGGCCACCGTCCTCGCTCTGGCGGCCCTCGGCTTACGGGACGTCGCGCGTCGACGTCGCACGCTGGTCGTCACCTACGCGATCGGCAATACGGATCCGTTCGCCCAGGCGATCGGTTCGCGTCTGCGGTCCCGTGTGCGGCGCGCCGGCGAGCGCGTCGCCGCCCGCCTCGTGTGGCAGCGGGTCGACCGCATCGCGTACGGAACCGAGGCCGCTCGCACGGTCTACCATGATGTCCTGCCGCAGCGCCGCGGCCTGGCGTGGCGCGTGATACCCGCGCTCCCGCCTCCGTGCGACTGCCCCCTCCCCCAGGTGTCCGGTGAACGCACCCAGCGCCTGGTCTTCCTGGGCGCGTTGTCGGAGCGGAAGGGGTTCACCACGTTGGCCGACGCCTGGCCCGCCGTGGCGGAGTCGCTACCCGAGGCCCGACTCACCGTTCTCGGAAAGGGCCCTCTCGCCGACAGGGCGCGCGCGCTGGCCACGGCGCATTCCTCGGTCACGTTCCTCGAGGACCCGGACAGGGCGGTCATCCACCGGGAACTCCGGTTAGCGGACGTGGCCGTGCTCGCTTCGCGCTCGTCGCCCACCTGGCGCGAACAGGTGGGGCTGCCGATCGTGGAGGCCCTCGGCCACGGATGCAGGATCGTGACGACGACAGAGACCGGGCTCGCGGCCTGGCTCGCGGACCACGGGCACACGGTGGTGGATCCGGACTACGAGGCGGCGGACCTCGCGGCCGCACTGCGAACGGCCCTCATGGCGCAGGATCTGGACCGCAATACCGTCCTCGCGACGCTTCCGTCGCAGGACGGGCGGCTCCTTGCGGACGACTACATGTTCTCCGCCGGGGTGCCCTGACCCTCACGACCGGGGCTGTGTGCCACCGTATACTTCTGCATCTGTAGCGCGTGACGTCGCGTTCGTCCTCCGGAACCCGAAGGTGAGTGTCACCCGTGCAACGATTCCCTACGGTCGAGTCGGTCTTCGACCCCCGTCGGAACGGCCTGAACGTCCTGCGTCTGGTCCTTGCTGTCTCCGTGATCCTCTGGCACTCCGTGGGGATCACCGGTGGCGATATCGGTTATGCCCCTGCCCGCCAACTGGTCAGCAGGGTCAGCGTCGACTCCTTTTTTGCGATCTCCGGTTTCCTGATCTACTCCAGTTGGGTTCGCCGACCGCAGTGGCGCAGCTACATGAGGTCGCGTGCCCTGCGAATCTTCCCCGCCTACTGGGTCTGCATCGTCGTGACGGCGTATGCGATCGCACCGCTGGCCCTCGTCCTGCAAGGTTCGGTCGTCCAAGGCTCCTACCCCACCGAGGCCATCGAGTACATCGTCCGCAACGCCGGATTATGGGTCTTCCAGTACGACATCGCCGGGACCCCCCTGGGTACCCCGATCGAGGGAGCCTGGAACGGATCCATCTGGACCCTCGCCTGGGAGTTCATCTGCTACCTGGGAATCCTGGTCCTCGGGGTCGTCGGGCTCCTCCGACGGCCGGCCACCGTACCGGCCACCTTGGCACTCATGGTGGTCGCTGTGCTCGCGACGTCGTACGGGCCCGTGGACAACTTCTACGTGACGACCGGCGCACGCTTCGGCATCATGTTCGTCGCCGGCATGATGGTGTTCAAGTACCAGCGGCACATACCTGTGCGGCCCGCACTCCTCGCCGGAGCCGTCGTCGTCGTCCTCCTCAGCGCATGGTTGCCCGACTACCGCCTCATTGCGGCCCTCCCCCTCGCCTATCTGATGATCAGTGCAGGGGCCCTCATCAAGCACGAGCGGCTGCACATCCGGAACGATTTGTCCTACGGGACCTACATCTATGCCTTCCCCCTACAGCAACTCCTCGCGATGGCCGGTGGGACGGACCTTCCGCTCATCGTGTTCATGACCGCTTCCGTCGCCCTGACGCTGCCCCTCGCTGCAGTCAGCTGGTTCTGGATCGAACGACCGCTCCTGCGGCTGAAATCGAGAGGGCCACGCGTGGCGAACAGGGTCGTCGGGGCGGGTTCATCCGGGTAGCCGGCGGATCGAGGAGCCCTGTCGGATTCCCGATCCGTGTTCGCGATCTTCGCGCCACAGCAGCACGAGGCCGAGGACCAGGATAAGGTTCGGCACCGAGCCGTACAGGGGGCTGAAGAGGAAGTTCCAGCCGGTCTGCACCACGAGGAAGGTCAGCACCGCCGATGCCTTGTTCCCGGCCACGAGGTGCGTGAAGTGCGCAGCGATCACCACCAGTAGCGTCAGCCCCAGAACCAGACCGGCTACGCCGAAGTCGGCCCATAGATCGCTGAGGGAGGAGTGCAGTTCGAACCGCTCGCCGAACATGTACCTCTCGACGTAGTTGTTGTCGGGGTCGTACCCCAACGCTGCCATGCCTTCCTTCGCCACTCCGATGTCGGTCGATGACGGCACGACGCCGATCCCGAAGCCGTGCGGGTGCTCTCTCATCAGTGCGCCTGTCGCGCCGAGCTCGGGCCGAGCCCCGAGGAGGAGGTTGCCGGACGTATTGATCTGTCTCTGGGACCTCTCCTGCGTACTCTGCCCGAGGTAGCCATCGAGGATCAGCGCCT
>JASLAA010000006.1 GCA_030147325.1 Arthrobacter sp.
CGCCGGAGTCGGGGTGGAGTGGAGCGGACAACGTGCGGACGACGTCGGTGAGTGAGGCGTCCGTGCCGACGTTGCCGGCGAAAACGACGTACGGGATACCTCGGGCAGGACCGTCCATCGGCTCCCAGAGGGAGACGATCCCCGGCAGCATCGGCCCCCGGACCATGGCCCGCCGGATCGAGAGCCCGTGCACCGCGACGTCCGACGAGGTGATGCCGCCCTTGGCGATCACGAAGCGGGGTGGCGCGGCCTGCAGGATCCGGCGGACCACCTCGACGACCGCGGCGGATACGGTCCGCGAGATCGCGAGGCTTTCCTCCCCGTCGCCGGCGGTGACGAGCGTCCGGCTGGTATGGACCACGACGGTCCCGGCGGCGAGTCCCGCCACGGATTGTCGGACGACGTCGTGCAGGTGGCCGGTTCGCGTCGCCTCGTCGAGAACGGCGCCGACGTCGAGAACCACCGTCGAGACCTCCGGATCGGCCTCCGCCAGGTGCTGGAGCTGCCTGCTCGTCACGCCGACGTGTGAGCCGACGACGACGAGCCCGCCCGATCGCTCCGGCTCGTGGGCTCCATAGATGTCGGCGGCGAGCAGGGGAGCGTGAGGCTCCTGTCCGATGGCGGCTCGGACGAAGGGCGGACCGACCCGGAAGAGCAGCCTGGTGCCGCGCCCGTGGGCCAGGTGGCAGCCGAGGGCGATGAGGCGGAGGTCGTCCTCGGTGACGGCATCGGCCACCACCGCAGTGCCACCGGTGGTGCTCCCGAGCAGGTCCGCGATGGCGCTGGGTCCGCGCCGGACGACGTCGAGGGTGAGGGGCAGGACCGCGCTCGGAGCGACGCGCCCGTTCGTCTTCGTGCTCACGTACTCGCGGAGGTTCGAGGACGGGAACCCGAAGGTGGCGTCGCGCGCGAATTCGGTGGCCGACACGGGCGTCAGTTCATCGTGGGAGAGCATGTAGTGCTCGGACCCGATGGTCACGCGGCCCGCGTCGGGGAAGGCCGGCACCAGGACGACGGCGTCGATCGCCTGTCCGCCGTGATCGGAGAGTGTCCGGGCGAGGACGTCGGTCTCGAGGGGGAAGTGTCCGCGCAGCGTCGAATCGCTCCGGGAGACGAAGACGAGCTGGGTGCCGCTCGCCGTTGCGGCGTCGAGGGCGTTGACGGCGATCTCCCGGTTGAGCTCGGCGGCCCGCTCCGGCGGCAGGCTCCGCGTGTTGGTCAGCACGTAGAACGCCGGGTGTCCCTGGGCGAGGGCCCAGGTGATGTCCGCTACGGTCCAGGATGTCAGCACCGGCAGACCGGAGACCGACTGCGTACCGGTGGGGTCGTCGTCGAGGACGACGAACACGGCGTCGGTCCTTCGGGACCGGACGTCGGCAGCGTCGGCAACCACCGGGGGAGGGAAGTCCTTCAGTGCGTCACGGATCAGCATCGGAAACCCCTTCGTGTCAGATGTCTGATAAGTGATGCTACGCGTCGGGATCCGCTCGTTCAAGGGCCAGGGTGAGACGGCGAGGAGCCTGCGTGAACACAGCAGGACCGGCGCCTCGCCCGGGGCCGCTGGCTCCTCCCTCCCGACGGGGACCCTAGGGTAGGAGCATGGCCGAGGTGGGGGCAGTGCTGGAATCGGAGCGGTTGCAGGTGGGCTACGCGGGTACCCCGGTATGCGGGGAAGTGTCCGTGGTGGTCGAGCCGACTCACGTCCTGGGCGTCGTGGGCTTCAACGGAGCGGGCAAATCCACGGTGGTGAGGACACTGGCGGGGCGGCAGGCGCCGCTGTCAGGGGAGGTGCGCGTCCATGGGCTGCCGGCGATGCCGGATGCCGTGCTCTTCCGCCGGCAGGTCTCCGCAGTCTTCGACGAGGACGTCTTCTTCCCATCCCTGACTGTCCGGGAGCATCTCCTGCTCGTGGCCCGCGGACATGCGGTCGCCTCCCCCGAGGACGCCGTCGAGGCCGAACTGCAGTTCTTCGGCCTCTCGGAGCGGTCCTCCGCCGTGCCCGACGCCCTGTCCTCCGGCCAGCGGCGACGCCTGCTCCTCGCCGCCGGATTCATCCGCCCGTCGTCCCTGCTGATCCTCGACGAACCCGAGCAGCGACTGGACCCGGTGATGCGGGACGCCCTGGCACGCCGTATCCGCCGGCATGCCGAAGCCGGCAGCGCCGTGGTACTCGTCACGCACGATCCGCAGCTGCTCGTCCGGACGGCAACCGAATGCCTGGTCATCGACGAGGTCGTGGAACTCGTGGATACGCGGCGGGGAGCGGACATCATTGCGGGGTCCTGAAGGAGAGCCGACGCCGGTAGGACCTGGCGGATCCGACGGCGACGATCTCGCCCGCGGCGGCGAGGTCGTCGCGTTCACCCGGCGTGCCGCCCGACGGTACAACAGGGCGCGATCGTCGGTCCGCGACCTCTTCGTCGACGTCTACTCGAACACCCTCGCCCTGGTCTGCGTGCTCATGATGGCAGCGTCGCTCGTGCTCGCGCTGCGCGAGGAGATCGCCGGCAGGAGCGCGCGTACACAGACACTCGCGGACGAGCGCTGGCAGGTTCTTCCAGCCGATGTCCTCTGGATGCTCCTGACCTCTCTCTCACTGCTCGGCATCATGACGGTGGCCCGTCGGCTGGGGCCAGTCACCGTCAGCCGGGCGGAGAGCGCCTGGTGGCTACCGCTCCCGGTCGATCGCCGCCCGATGGTCCTTCGTCCCCTCCTCCATCGGCTCGTCGCCGTAGGTGCCGCAACCGCAGTCGCCTATCTGCCGTTCAGCATCCTGACCGGCACGGACCGGTCGACCTGGGGGCATGCTGCTGCAGCGGCGACCTTCGGCGCCGTCGGGGTCATGGCCGTCGCAGCTGCCGCGGTGCTGCAGTTGGATCCGACGTCCCGCCCGGCCCGTGCAGCGGTCGTCGCCGGGCTCGTGCCCGTGACCGTCCTGCCGTACCTGGCGGAAGCGGTCTGGCCGACGGTCCTGGCAGTCGTCGGAGCCTCGCTGCTGGCAACCCATGTGCTGTCCCGGTCGGGTGAGGTCCAGGGGGTCGAGCTGGAGCGCGGCGGTGCTGTATCCGGCCACGCAGGCGCCTCCCTCTTCCTCCTCGACGTCAACGAACTTCGCAGGGCCCTGGCCGGCGGGCCCCGGCTGAGCTCGACGAGACGCGGAGTCCGGTTCTTCGCACGGTCCGTCCACGGACCGTTCGACGCCCTGCTGCGCGCCGATGTCGTGGCGTTCCTGCGCCTGCAGCCGGCGCCCGTCGTGCCGCTGGTCTGGCTGGGGGTGTGCCTCGCCGTCGTGCTCATCACACCGTCCCTGCCCGTCCTGCTGCAACTCGCCGTGATCCTCGTCGCAGGGTGCGCCACGACGGCGGGCACGGGCACCGTTGCCCGGCGGACGGCGGTGGTGGCCGAACTCGGGGCACTCCTGCCTGTCGCACCGACGCTGGTGCAGGTCAGCCGGATGCTCATGCCCGCGACGGCGATGGCCGCCTGGATGGGGGCGCTGACAGCTGCCTTGGTGGCCCTCGGGACCGCGGATGCCGCCCTGATCCTGGTCGGAGTGCTCAGCGGGGTGGGGATGGGTGCAGGAGCCGTCCGCGCCGCGACCCGGCCCGGTACGGACTGGACGACCCCGCCGGTGGAGACGCCCTTCGGCCCCGTCCCGCGCGATCAGGTGTCGTCCCTGCTGCGCGGCACGGACATGACGATCCTGGCGATGGTGCCGGTCCTGCTCACTCTGTACCTGGGGGTGGCCCATCCGTGGCTGATCCTCGCCCAGTGCATCGCGAGCGCCGTAGCAGTCGTCGTGCAGGCCGCGCAGGCTCCGGTCGCGCGGTAGGGCCTTCCCGTCGAGGGCGCCCAGCGGGCAGGCGGAAACCCCGATACCGTCCACGGTGCCTTGTGGTGGCGCCTTGCAACAGGCACGTTCGGGAGGCGGTCCTATACCGGTCAGGCCGACACTGCGACCGGATGCGCGTGCAGAATTCCGCCCTGCAAGCCGAATCGGCCACGATATACAGTGCAGGTGGTGCTTCCCTCAGGGGGAGGCAACCGGCCTCCGGCCCTGCTGGAGGTTCCAGCTCGAGAACGGGAGTTCCATGGATTCGGCATTGTCCTCGGTCCGCGATGAGGTGTTCCGCCGCAATCCGGGCGAGACGGAGTTCCACCAGGCCGTCGTCGAGGTGTTCGATTCGCTGGCACCGGTCCTGGCCAAGCACCCCGAGTTCGTGGACGCAGCGGTCCTCGAGCGACTCTGCGAACCCGAGCGGCAGATCATCTTCCGGGTTCCGTGGGTGGACGATTCCGGCGCCGTCCGCATCAACCGCGGCTTCCGCGTGGAGTTCAACTCGGCGCTGGGCCCCTTCAAGGGAGGGCTGCGCTTCCACCCGTCGGTGTACCTCGGCATCGTCAAGTTTCTCGGCTTCGAGCAGGTCTTCAAGAACTCCCTCACGGGGATGCCGATCGGAGGCGGCAAGGGCGGCTCGGACTTCGACCCCAAGGGCAAGTCCGACGGCGAGGTCATGCGCTTCTGCCAGTCCTTCATGACCGAGCTCTACCGGCACATCGGCGAATACACGGACGTCCCGGCCGGTGACATCGGTATCGGCGGTCGGGAGATCGGCTACCTGTTCGGCCAGTACAAGAGGATCACGAACCGGTACGAGTCGGGCGTGCTGACCGGCAAGGGAATCAGCTGGGGCGGGTCACTGGTCCGCCCCGAAGCCACGGGATACGGCGCCGTCCTGTTCGCCCGGGAGATGCTCCGCACCAGGGGACTCGACTTCGAGGGCCAGCGGGTCATCGTGTCGGGCGCTGGGAATGTAGCCGTCCACGCCATCGCCAAGGCCCAGCATCTCGGTGCGACGGTCGTGGCATGCTCCGATTCCACCGGATACGTCGTCGACGAGGCCGGCATCGACGTCAACCTGCTGCGCGAGGTGAAGGAGAACGAGCGCGGTCGGATCGCCGACTACGCCGTGCGGAGGGGTGCCGGCGCCCGCTTCGTTCCCGGGGGGTCGATCTGGGACGTGGGTGCGGCTGTCGCGTTGCCGTGCGCGACGCAGAACGAACTGGACGAGCCGGCGGCGCAGTCCCTCATCCGGTCAGGGGTGCTCGCTGTCGCGGAGGGCGCGAACATGCCCTGCACTCCTGGAGCGGTGGGTACTTTCCAGCAGGCCGGCGTGCTGTTCGGCCCCGGCAAGGCCGCGAACGCCGGTGGGGTCGCGACATCCGCCCTGGAGATGCAGCAGAATGCCAGTCGCGACTCCTGGTCCTTCGAGTACACCGAACGGCGGCTCGAGGAGATCATGGTGGGGATCCATGACCGGTGTGCCGCGACAGCGGACGAATACGGAATGCCCGGAGACTACGTCGCGGGTGCGAACATCAGTGGGTTCGTGAAGGTCGCGGACGCCATGCTCGCACTCGGAGTGGTCTGACCCCGATCGAAAGCAGGACGACGGATGAGTGTTGTCGGGTTCCACGCCTCCCACGAGCAGATCTCCCCTTCCCGGCTGCTGACAGACGTGCAGACTGCGGAAACGGTGGGATTCCAGGCAGCCATGTGCTCCGACCACTTCGAGCCGTGGTCCGTCGGGCAGGGACACGCCGGCTTCGCCTGGTCCTGGCTGGGCGCCGCCCTCGCCACGACCGGGCTGCCCTTCGGCGTCGTCACCGCGCCGGGGCAGCGGTACCACCCCGCGATCACCGCGCAGGCTTCGGCGACCCTCGCCACGATGTTCCCCGGGCGGTTCTGGATGGCGCTGGGCAGCGGGCAGAACATGAACGAGCACATCACCGGGGACCCCTGGCCCGAGAAGGAGGTCCGCCAGCGGCGGCTCGAGGAGTGCGTCGACGTGCTCCGTCGGCTGCACGCCGGTGAGGAGGTCTCGCACCAGGGCCTCGTGACGGTCGACCGGGCCAGGGTGTGGGACGCGCCCCGGACTCCTCCACCCCTGCTGGGTCCGGCGATGTCCGTCGGGACAGCCCGGCGTGCCGCCCGTTGGGCGGACGGGTTCATCACGACGAATCAGCCCCCGGAGCAGCTCAGGAAGCTCCTCGGCGCGTACCGGGAGGAGGGCGGCGCCGGCAAGGCCGTCCTCCAGGTCCACCTCAGCTGGGCTCCGACGGAGGAGGAGGCCGTTGCGCTGGCCATGGACCAGTGGCGCACCAACTCGGTGGGGCCCCCGGCGGCGTGGGAGATCGCCACTGCCCAGCAGTTCGACGAACATGCCGACGCGGAGGACATCTCCGAGGAGCAGGTGCGTCAGACGGTCAACGTCTCCGCCTCCCCGGGCCGGCATGCCCAGTGGCTCCATGAGTACGCCGACCTGGGCTTCGACGAGCTGTACCTGCACCACGTCGGCCAGGACCAGCGCCCATTCCTGGAGGTCTTCGGGGCGGACGTCCTGCCGCAGCTGCGCAGCTCCTGACGGCACGTGCGACCGCGGTGCGCTGTCGCGGACTGCTCAGGCGACCGTGGTGCTTGCCCTGACCATGAGATGGCCCGGCGGTATCGTCCGGGTCCGGGCCTCGCCGGAATCGAGCAGCGAGAGCAGCAGTTCGGCCGCGACCCGTCCCTGCAGGCCCGGGTTCCGGGACAGCGCCGTCACCGAGGGTGACGCGAGTCGACAGTGCAGCGAGTCGTCCCAGCTCACGACGGCGACGTCCTCCGGGCAGTGCAGGCCAAGGTCGCGCAGCGCGAGCAGCCCGCCCATCGACATCAGGTCGTTGCCGAACACCATCGCCGTCACGGGCGGGCCCGCAGGAGCGGCGAGGAGGGACATGACGGCGTCGTGTCCGGAATCGAGCGCGTAGTCCGCTTCATGGTGCACGACGTCGATGCCGTAGCCGGCTGCCCGCTCCCGGACACCGCGGATGCGCTCCTCCTCGTGCAGGAACGTGTGCGGACCGGAGACGTGCGCGATGCGCCGATGCTTCTGCAGGTGGTCCACGATGGTCGCGGCGTCGACCGCATGGTTCGTCATCGTCCCCGAGAAGGTGGCAGGCCCTCCGGTCGACGGCGCACCGTGGAGCACGAACGGCAGACCCAGCCGGGTCAGCAGGGCGGGCCGCGGGTCGTCGTGCAGATGGTCGAACACCAGGACGCCGTCCACCGTCCGCTCACCGGCCCACCGTTCGTAGATGGTCCGCTCCCGGGCCGGGTCCTTCGCCACCATCCGCAGCATCAGGGCCATGTCGCCCTCGGCGAGGGCCGCCTCGATCCCCGTGAGCAGACCCATGTAGTAGGGCTCGGTGCCGATGAGCAGGGGATCCGCGGAGAGGATGATCCCGACGGCGCCCGCCCGGGAACGGGACAGGGCACGCGCGGAGAAGCTCGGATACCACTCGAGTTCCTCCGCGAGGTCCAGGACCCGGCGCCGCGTCAGTTCGCTGACACCGGGCTGACCGTTCAGCGCATAGGAGACGGATGCCTTCGAGATGCCCAGCCGCTTCGCCAGACCGGCGATGGTTTCCTTGGCCATGGCTAACACGATAGCCCCACCGATTCCTTGACCCACTTTGGAATATCACCTACGTTCGACGTACTGCCTGAACCGGTTCAGTAACGCCTTTTCTCAGCGAGGAGAACCCCCGTGACGTACTCACTCCAGCTCTACACCCTGCGGACAGCCATGGGGGAGGATCTGCCGGGCACCATCAGGCGCGTCGCCGAACTCGGGTACACCGCGGTCGAGCCCTACAACTTCGTCGCGACGGCGGACGAGCTCGCCGAGGCGCTGGCGGCCAACGGCCTCACAGCTCCGTCCGGACACGCGCCCCTCCTCCGCGAGGACCAGGACCAGATCTTCGAGGCGGCACGCAAGCTCGGCATCGGCACGGTCATCGATCCCCACGTGGAACGCTCGCACTGGACCACCGAGGCCGATATCAGGGCCACGGCCGACGCCCTCAACGCCGCGGCGAAGAAAGGGGCGGAGTACGGCATCACCGTCGGTTACCACAACCACGAATTCGAGCTGGAGGAGCGGATCGACGGCGTCTCCGGGCTCGAGGTCCTCGCCGGTCATCTCGATCCCGAGGTGGTCCTCGAGGTGGATACCTACTGGGCTGCCGTCGGAGGCGAGGATCCGGCGGAGCTGCTGCGCCGCCTCGGGGACCGCGTGCGGTTCGTCCACATCAAGGACGGCCCGCTGACCAAGGAGAACAAGGACCAGGTGGCGGTCGGCTCCGGCAGCATGCAGGTATGGGACGTCCTGGCCGCGGCGCCCGGGATCGAGGCGGCCGTGGTCGAGCTCGACGACTTCACCGGCGATGTCTTCACCGCCGTCGCCGACAGCCTCGCGTACCTGAACGAAGGAAAGAAATGAGCAACGGAACGCCCCGTACCGGTCCCGTCGGAATCGCCGTCATCGGCGCCGGTGTCATCAGCAAGGAGTACCTGACGAACCTGACGGGCTTCCCGGACGTGACGGTGCACATCGTCGCCGACATGTTCGAGGAGGTCGCCGCAGCCCGCGCCGCGGAATTCGGTGTCCCGGCCTCCGGCGGGGTGCAGGACGCCCTGAACCACCCCGACGTCGAGATCGTGGTGAACCTGACCATCCCGGCCGCGCACGTCGAGGTGGCCACCGCCGCCGTCGCGGCCGGCAAGCACGTCTGGAGCGAGAAACCGTTCTCGCTGGACCGGGAGAGCGGCCTGGGTCTGCTCAAGGCCGCGGACGCGGCCGGCCTGCGGCTCGGCTGCGCTCCCGACACCTTCCTCGGTGCGGGCCTGCAGACGGCGCTGCGCCTCGTGTCGCGCGGGGATATCGGCGTCCCCCTGACGGCGCTGACACTGATGCAGTCCCCGGGGCCCGAGTCCTGGCACCCGAACCCCGCGTTCCTCTTCCAGGAGGGCGCCGGCCCGCTGTTCGACATGGGCCCCTACTACCTGACCACCCTGGTGCAGACCTTCGGCGCCATCACCAAGGTGGCGGCCTTCGGTTCGACGTCGCGGGCGACCCGGACCATCGGGTCCGGCCCGAAGGCAGGCGAGGTCTTCGACGTCACCGTCCCGTCGCACGTGAGTGCGATCGCCCAGTTCTCGAACGGTGAGTCCTCCCAGTCCATCTTCAGCTTCGACTCGCCGCTGAAGCGTGCAGGGTTCGTGGAGGTCACGGGCACCGAGGGCACCCTGGCCTTCCCTGACCCGAACAACTTCACCGGCGACCTCATGCTCACACGCAGCGGCTCCGACGAGCCCGAGATCGTCCCGGCCGTCGGCGCGACCTCGACGCGCGGCAGCGGTGTCCTCGAGCTGGCCCGGGCGATCCGCGAAGGACGCCCGCACCGCGCCCAGGGCGAGATGGCGTTCCACGTGCTCGATGCCATGATCTCGATCTCCGAGAGCATCGCGACCGGCGAGTTCATCTCGCTCGCGAGTACCGCGACGGCCGCCGAGCCACTGCCGGAGGACTGGGACCCGTACGCCGCCACCCTCTCCTGACCCTGCGGAGGCGGCGTCACGGCAGTCGGAAGGCCCGGTTCCTGCGGGTGCAGCTCGCCTGACGGCTGCACCTGCAGGAACCCGGTCACGGCACGATCGAGGACCGGTGACGGGCGCTGCCCGACCGACGGCCCGGTACTGGCGTAGGCTGGAAGCCTGCGGACATGTTCGCGCCACCTCTGGCGCCGTCCGCGAGGAGGCAGAATTGGTACAGCGTATGGCAGACCCCACGTATCGGGCCCAGCAATGGGAACAGCGTTACGATCCGCAGATCGAGGACGTGAATCGGCTGTGTGACACCCTGGCGGAGTCGAAGCCGGGGTCGGCGGTGCCGTACATCGACCCGATCCACGACGTCGACGGATGCAAGATCGTCAGTCTCTTCTCCAACCCGGGCGCTTCGCTGCCCTCGGGATTCGTCTCCTTCGAGAACGACGATCCCAGCTCCATCCGGATGGCGGGGATCTACGAGGCCGTGGGCCTCCGTCCCGACGCCTTCATGCCGTGGAACGCCCACCCGTGGTACCTCCCGGAGGGCAAGGAGCGTGCGCTGACCATGGACCAGATCACTGACGGCGTCAAGCCGTTGCTCACGTTCCTCCAGCAGGTGCCCCGCGCCTCGGCCCTCGTGGCGCACGGAGCCGATGCCCACAAGGCGGCCCGCCGGCTGATGAAGCTGGAGAACCGCGCGATCGTGAAGCGCGGATTCAAGATCTACGAGGTTCGCTCTCCCGGAGAGCGCGCCTTCAAGGGAACCCCTGTGAACCAGGAGCTGTGGCTCAAGGACATCCAGTCGGCCTACACGGACGCCATGGGCAGGGCCGGGATCCGCGCACGCCAGTCCATCTAGGCTCGGCGCGGCCCTTGGGTCGCGCCCGCCGGACACCGGATGAGGCGCGACCGGCCGGATGGGTGGAACGTGGTGCGGTCAGGCGAGACCGGTCACCATGTGGAGCGGGGCGTCGTTCGTGCCCTCGTCCGCCGCGCGGCGCCCGAGGGAGATGCCGCGCAGCGTCGCGGAGATGTCCTCGAGCGACTGCTGGACCCAGCTGAAGGCCTCGTCGTCGGCAGACTGGTCCTCGGGGCGGGCTGTGCACGCGCGATGAGCCAGCGCGAGGCGCGCGACCGTCTGCTCGAGGTTCTCGAGCAGGATGTCCGTCTCCGAGGCGAGCCGATCCGCGATCACCGGGGCTCCCGGGGCGTCCCGACCGCCGGGCATCACGACGAGCGTGGTACGGGGAATGCCCGAGTGAATGGATGAGATGGCAGGTGGATGCTGCGTGATCATGGAACTGAGACCTCTTCTGGATCAGGATGACGTCCTGAATATCCCCGCGGATACTTCGATACCCGTAGTCTGACATCCCGAACCCGAAGTCCAGGCGGGCCTGGACGCAGGAATTCCGCAGTATTCCGACGAAGGCCTGTCCCTGTTCCACGCGTCTGGTCGCCCATCAAGTGTCGGTGGCAGCGCCTACGGTGGTCGTATCGCCGCTACGGGAAGGGTGCCATGCTCCAGGCCGACAAACTGCTGCAGATCAGCCGGATCTACGTCGAACCGGCGGCCGCAGCCCTGCCGCGCGGCCAGGAGATCCTGGCACGCTGGCCGGAGGCCGACGTCGTCGAAGTGGCGAGTCACTGGCGCATACCGGAGCTCAGCGGTGACGAGGCCAACGTCCGGCGGTGGGTCAGGATCAAGACCGAGGCACTCATCATCGGCGTCAAGAAGTCGCTCACCGCGAAACCCAACGGCCGGTCCGCCGACTTCATCGCTCCCTCCACGGCGAACGGCTGCGCGATGGCCTGCGCCTACTGCTACGTCCCCCGCCACAAGGGGTACAGCAATCCCATCACCGTCTTCGCGAACATCGACCAGATCAGCGGGTACCTTGAGCGACACGTCGGACGGCAGGGTTTCAAGCTCGAGCCGAACCAGTGCGATGCGCACTCCTGGGTCTATGACATCGGTGAGAACAGCGACTGTTCGGTCGACGCCCTCGTGAGCGACAACGTGAAGGATCTGGTGTCCCTCTACCGGGACCTGCCGACGGCGAAGCTGTCCTTTGCCACCAAGTACGTGAATCGGGACATGCTGACGTGGGATCCCCAGGAACGCACCCGCATCCGCTTCTCGCTCATGCCCGAGAAGCTCGCGCGAACCGTCGACGTACGGACGACGCCGGTCGCCGAACGGATCGCGGCGATCAACGACTTCGTCGAGGCGGGGTATGAGGTGCACGTCAACTTCTCGCCCGTCATCGTGACGCCCGGCTGGCAGGAGGACTGGCGGGAGCTCTTCGGCCAGCTCGACGCGGCGCTCTCCCCTGCGGCGAAGGGCCAGCTGGCGGCCGAGGTGATCTTCCTGACCCACAACCAGCAGTTGCACGAGGTCAACCTCGGCTGGCACCCGCAGGCGGAGGAGATCCTCTGGCGGCCGGATCTGCAGGAGACCAAGGTCTCCCAGAACGGCTTCACCAACGTCCGATACCTGGCCTACGACAAGCGGGGGTACCTCGATGAGTTCCTGCGGATGGCCGAGAAGCACCTGCCCTTCTGCCGGATCCGCTACGCGTTCTAGCGCGGCCTGCCCCCTCCGGTTCGAGGACGTCCCCGGTACGGGTAGGTTGATGGCGTGGTCTCACGTCTCTCCCGCCTGTTTCTGGCGCTTCTCGTCCTGTCCCTCTGCGGCTGCAACATCAATCCCAAGGCCGTCCCCTGCGACCCTGTCGACGGGCGGAACCTCGCCCCGTCCGACGGCACCCTGTTCGGCGTGAACCTGGAATGGGGGAGGGAGACACTCGCGGAGTACTCCGAGAAGCTCGGTGGCCGGCCTGCCGTCGCGGTCACCTTCGCCGACTTCCCCTTCGACGAGGAAGACCCGGACCTCATCGCGTCGGCCGCGGAACAGTTGAGGCAGGAGGGCGGCACGCTCCTGCTGACCCTCGAACCGGAGGAAGGACTCGCCGCCGTGACCGACGAGCGTGCAGACGACCTCGCCGCCATGCTGGCCGGGATCAACGCCAACGGGGTGCCGGTGATCGTGCGGTTCGCGCACGAGATGAACGGGTCCTGGTATGCCTGGGGCCAGCAGCCCGAGGAGTACATCGCTGCTTTCCAGCGGGTCGCCGGAGCCGTCCACCGTGACGCCCCGGGATCGGCCATGATGTGGGCGCCCAACTACGGAGGCGGGTACCCGTTCTCCGGCGGCGCCCACGAATCCCTGCCCGACGCGCCTGGATTCGCGGTGCTCGACACGACGGGCGACGGCGTCCTGACGGCGTCCGACGACCCGTACGCGCCGTATTACCCGGGCGACGACGCCGTCGACTGGGTGGGCATGTCCCTCTACCACTGGGGAGCCACATATCCATGGGGCGAGAGCACGATGCCCGAGGCGGGCAAGTTCATCGACCAGTTGACCGGCGTGTATGACGGGAAGAACGGCGACGACTCGATGTTGCCGGACTTCTACGCCGTCTACGGCGTCACCCACGACAAGCCCGTCGCCATCCCCGAGACGGCGGCCCTCGTTACCGAAGACGTCGGGGACCTGCGGACCCTGAACATCAAGCGCGCCTGGTGGGAGCAGATCTTCGATCCGACCGTCCACGAGCAGTTCCCCCGACTGCACATGGTCAACTGGTTCGAGTGGAACAAGGTGGAGCCCGAGGTGGGAGCCGCGGTGGACTGGACCGTGATGGAGGACCCCGACGTCCGGTCCGAGTTCACGGGCGCACTTCCGGGCTCGTACCGCTTCGCCGAGGAGCCCGCGGACTGCGGGGAGCCGCTCGCATGACGCGCGCCCCCGAGCCCGAGCAGACCGGGTATCTCGCTCCCGACCTTCCGCAGCCCGTCATCATGGATCAGTTCTGGGCGGATGCGGTGTTCCTCCACTGGCGCATCGAGACGGAGGCCGTGAGGCGCTACATGCCGCCGGGGGTCGAGCCCGACGAGGTCGACGGTTCGTCCTGGGTCGGACTGATCGGCTTCCGCATGGTGGGTGCCGGACTCGGCCGGGGTCTGCCCGTCCCCTACGTCGGCAGCTTCACAGAGGTCAACGTGCGCCTGTACTCGCGGGGAGCGGACGGGACGCGCGGCGTCGTCTTCGTCACCCTCGATGCCTCACGACTGGCCGTGGTGCTCGCTGCACGCGCCGGAGGGATCCCGTACGTCTGGTCCAGGTGCTCTCCCTTCACGCATGGGGCGGGGGAGCAGCCCGAGTACGGGTACGACGTCGTCCGGTACCGGCGCCAGGCGGCTTCACGCTTCGCCGTGCAACCGGATCTCGACGCCACGGCCGGCGACGTAGTGTCCCTGGAGCTCACGGCTCGGTTCGGGCTGCACAGTACCCTGGCCGGCCGGACCCTCTACATCCCCAACACGCACACCCCCTGGCCGCTTCATCCCGCGGTCCTGACGCACGTGGATGACGGGCTGCTG
Source organism: Arthrobacter sp. (assembly GCA_030147325.1). Lineage (GTDB taxonomy): Bacteria > Actinomycetota > Actinomycetes > Actinomycetales > Micrococcaceae > Arthrobacter_D. The sequence goes on from JASLAA010000006.1 coordinate 13,883, forward strand.
GGTGCTGCGGGGCTCCGTGTCGACGGGCCGCCGGAGTCCGTCCTCTTCTCTCCCGGGGTGCAGACACAGTTCGGCAGGCCCAGGGTCGTGCACCGGGCCTGACGCCGGGAGGGGCGGGCCGGCCGGAGCGGGAGTCAGCCGAGGACGATGCCCGACGGGCGGATGCTCAACGACTCCACCGTCGACTCGTGCGTCGCGTCGACCGCCAGCCGCACCGCCTTCGCCACCTGGGCCGGCTGGATCCATGCCTCGGGCCGGTACTCCTTGCCCTCCCACGCATGCAGCTCGTCCTGCATATCGGTCGCGACCCTGCCCGGGTGGATGGAACTCACCCTGACGCCCTGGGGGCGCTCCTCCTCCCTCAGCGCATCGGTGAAGGCGCGCAGCGCGAACTTCGTCCCGCTGTAGGCGGCCGAGCCTGCTCCGGAACTGTAGCCCGACCCGCTGTTGATGGCGACGACCTGGCCCCTGGCCGCCCGCAGTGCGGGCAGGAGCGCGCGGGTGAGCGAGGCCACGGCGAAGACGTTGACCTCGAAGCTCTCCCGCCAGGCGTCGTCGGACAGTTCCGCCACAGCGCCCATCCGCAGGACGCCCGCGCTGTGGATGAGGACATCGAGTCGCGGGATACCCGCGACGGCGGCGGCAACCTGGCCGGCGTCGCGCAGTTCAGCCGCGAACGGCTCTGCCGAGGGGAACGACGACGACAGGTCCGCGAGGGCACCGAGGTCACGTCCGCCGAGCAGCAGGTGATGCGTGGACGCGAGCTCCTCCGCGATGGCGCGGCCGATGCCGCGTGACGCGCCGGTGATCAGTGCGACAGATCTGGTTGACATGCTTTCAGCCTAGCAATGCTCCTTCTCGGGCGGGGGTCCGCGCCCCTCGCGCCGTCGCCGTGGAGGACGACGGCGCGTGGGCCTGACGCCAGGACAGGAGCGTCGGTTGCTACTCCGCGCGCGAGAGCGCCTCGAGCTCGTCCGCGGAGAGCTCCAGCTCGGACGCCTGGGCCGAATCCTGGATGCTCTCGGGCCGTGAGGCGCCGGGGATGGGGATCACGGTCGGTGCGAGCGCGAGCTCCCAGGCGAGGCAGACCTGCTGCGGGCTCACGCCGCGCTTGTCGGCGATCTCCTGGAAGGCGCCGAAGTGCTCTCCGAGGCCGCCGGCCTTCTGGATGCCGCCCAGGGGACTCCACGGCAGGAAGGCGATGTCGTTCTCGCCGCAGTACCGGAGTTCGTCCTCGCTGGACCGGAAGGCGGGCGAGAACTGGTTCTGGACCGAGACGAGCCTGCCGTCGAGGACCTGATTGGCCTTCCGGATCTGGTCGACCGTGGCGTTCGAGATGCCCGCCATGCGGATCACTCCCTCGTCCAGCAGGTCCTTCAGGGCTCCGACGGAATCCTCGTAGGGTACGTCCGTGTCCGGGCGATGGAACTGGTAGAGGCCGATCGCGTCGCCGCCGAGCCGCTTGAGCGAGGCCTTCGCCGCTTCCTTGAGGTAGTCGGGGTGGCCGTTCTGCGTCCATGAGCCATCACCGGGGCGGAGGTGCCCGCCCTTGGTCGCCACGAGGACACGGGAGCTGTCCGAGCCGTAGCTTCCGAGCGCTTTCGCGATCAGGGTCTCGTTGTGGCCCACCTCGTCCGCGTCACGGTGGTAGGCGTCCGCCGTGTCGATCAGGGTGACACCGGCATCGAGCGCGGCATGGATGGTGCGGATGGAGCGGTCCTCATCGGGACGGCCCTCGATGGACATGGGCATTCCGCCCAGGCCGAGGGCGCTGACCGGGGTACCGCCGAGCGAGCGTTGCTGCATTGTCGTTCTCCTTGGGATAGACGTGCAGTCCATATAGTAAGCATGCTTCGGACCGGCCCGTGACCGTCGGATCGTCCCAGATCGACGATCCGCGTCAACGGGCTCATTGCTTCCTGCGTCACAAAGAAGCGGACGGCGCCAGTCCAGGCGCAGGCCAGTACCGTAAGCAGCACAGAGGTCGGTCGGCGGGCGGTGGCCCGAGCCGGCACGAGTGGAAGGAGCAGGCAGTATGGAAGTACCGTTCTACGTCTGGGCCGGGACGATCGTCGGCATCGTGGGTCTGCTGCTGTTCGACTTCTTCTTCCATGTGCGCAAGGCCCACACGCCGACCCTCCGGGAGTCGGCCATCTGGTCCTCCATCTACGTCGGC
>JASLAA010000165.1 GCA_030147325.1 Arthrobacter sp.
GAGGGCCGCGAGTGCCGCGAGGGCGGGACCGGATCCGAGGGCTCCTCCGGACCCGATGGCCGCGTGGGACAGGGACACCGGCAGGAGCTGCGCCCAGACGGGCAGTGTCCCGGTGGCGAGCTGCACGATCGACATCAGCACCGTTTCGAACACCAGGGCGCCGAGCATGACGAGCACCGCTGCGAGCTGGTTCCGCAGGATCAGGCCGGTTCCCAGACCGATCAGGCTCAGCAGCGTGACGGCGAGTGCGCCGCGGCCGAGCAGCCCCAGGACCTGCGGCAGGGAAGCGTTCAGGGCCGTGTTCTGGGTGAGGAGGGTGACGGCGAGGGTCAGGAACGCGGTCGCCGCGAGGACGATGCCTGCTGCTCCGCCTGCCACGGCGGCGGCGCCGGCCTTCGCGAGGACGATGCGGGACCGCCTGGGCTCGGCCAGCGCGGCGCCCGTGATGCCGCCGTGGCGGAAGTCGCTCGTGCCGGCCAGGACTCCGAGCAGGACGACGGCCACCATCACGACGCCGATCGATCCGGTGCTCATCGAGGCTCCGAACGGGTTCAGCGCGGCGAGCTGGTTCTCGGCCAGCCCCATGTCGATGATCGGCAGTTCGGCGGTGACATCCGCTCCGGCGGTCCCGTCCTCGCGCAGGCCGGGGAGCAGGAGTGTGAGAGCGAGTTGAGTGAGGATCAGCCCGAGGGCGGCGACGAGGATCGCGATCCTGGTCGAGCTGGTCGTGGTCAGTTTGAGGATCTCAGCGCGCAGCATGGGGGGCCCTTTCGTCCGTACCGGTCAGGGAGAGGTAGTACTGCTCGAGGTCGCCCCGGGAGCTCGCGAGGGCTTCGTCGAGCGACGTGGCCGAGCGGACCCGGCCGCCGGCGATGATCACGACGTCGTCGGCGATCTGGGCGACGTCGGAGAGCATGTGTGAGGACAGCAGGACACTGCCGCCGTCGTCCGCGAAGGCGCGCAGGTACTGCTTCAGCCAGTGGATGCCGGTCGGGTCGAGGCCGTTGGAGGGCTCGTCGAGCACGAGGATCGCGGGTTCGCCGAGGAGCGCGGTCGCGACCGCCACACGCTGGCGCATGCCCAGTGAGTAGTCGCGGATGCGGCGCCCGGCGTCGGCCGTCAGGCCGACGGTCTCGAGCACCGCCTCGACGCGGGACACCGGGAGGTAGCCCTGGGCTGCGGCGATGCGCAGGTGTTCGCGGGCAGTGCGCCCGGGATGGAGGCCGCCGGCGTCCAGGACGGCGCCGACGCGGCGGACCGGGTCCGCCAGCCGGCGGAAGGGCTTGCCGAAGACGAGCGCTTCCCCCGAGTCGGCTGCGGCCAGGCCCAGGAGCATGCGGATACTCGTCGTCTTGCCGGCTCCGTTGGGGCCGAGCAGGCCCACGATGCGGCCTGGACCGACGGTGAAGGTGACGTCCTCGACACGCTGGACGCCGTGGAACGACTTGCGGAGGTGCCGCACGCTGATGGGTGCGGGAGTGGGATTGTCCATGCCTCAAGCCTGCCCGCGGCGGCCTGTCCGCGCCCCGGCCGCACGGACAGTTCCTCCTGGCCGAAAGGACAGTCCGGGCAGGCTCCCTGCTTCCAGGGTGCCTGCCCGAAGGGTCAGGAGGAGGCGGACTCCTCTTCGATGATCTTCAGCACCGCGGCGTCGTCGACCTTCTCCCAGGCGGATGCATCCGAGCCCTGCTCGGCCGCTTCGGGACTGTCGCCCTGGCTCCACCACTTCGCCTCGTACACGCGTCCCTCGACGAGGATGCGGTCACCCCGTTCGTACACTGCTTCCGGGTCCCACTCCGGGTACAGCCCGGCAGGCGCCGTGACGGCCGGGACGGGGACCTCGTCGGGCAGCACCGGGCCGAGGAGGGTCCAGGGAGTCTCCTCCGCCTGCAGCACGGGATCGTTCGGCAGGTCGCCCTGCGTCCAGTACTTGGCCACGTACACGTTCCCCTGCCAGACCACGCGGTCGTCCTCGCGGTAGGTCCCCACCTCGGACCAGATGGGGTAGGGGCTCGTCTCGGGATCGTCCTCGAGCAGGGCGTCCGGTGACTCCTCGGTCACGGGCTCGTCGGCGAGGGTCGCGGCCCGGCCGTCGAAGTCCTTGCCGATGATGGGCGCGAAAAGCAGGCCCTCCTGGTCGATGCCGCTGCATGCGTCGGATACCACGGTGGTGTCCGCGTAGTTCTCGCTGCAGGTCCCGTCGCGGTTGAGCGACCACATGGACATGCGGCCCACACCCCGTTCCGAGGCGAAGGCGTTGAAGGCGTCGGCGTCCTCGAGCGTGAAGACCTCACCCTTGACGTCGTTCTGCCCGATCATGGGGGTCAGCCCGATCTTCCGCCATGCGGCCTGGGGGCCCAGTTCGATGCCTGCGCGTTCGTAGAGCACCTGCACCTGGCGGTGGGTGGCGTCGGCGGCGTTCTGCGACGCCGTCAGCATGTCGGTGCCTTCGGGTCGGCTGGCGCCGTAGTCCATCGTCATGACGTTGACGCCGGCGAGGTCCACGTCCGCTGCGAGGAACTGTGCGACGGCGGTGGTGCCATCCGCTGTCAGGCCTGTCGGTGCGACGGGCAGGGTCAGCCAGATGTTGAGTGGGTCCTGGGTGTCGGCCCGCTCGGCCTGGAGTGCGGCCAGGGCTTCCGCGCGGCGCTTGCCGGCAGCGGTGTCCTTGAGGTTCTCACCCTCGATGTCGAGGTCCACGGTGGAGAGCTTGTACCGGTCGATGACGGCCGCGTAGGCGTCCTTCAGGTCCCCCGGATCGGTGCAGGCCGTGGCCAGCTCCTCGTTGAGGAGGCCGCCGAAGGAGACGATGACCTCTCCGCCGTCCTTCACCAGCCGGGCCACCCGGCGGTCGAGGTCCAACCCGGCCTTGGCTTCGTCGAGGCCGTAGAAGGTCCCCCAGGACGGGGTGCACGGCTCGTCCTTCGACGCGACGACGAAGGAGAGCACCACACTGCCGCCCGCGGAGTTTCCCGGATCCTCGAAGCCGTAGGCCGGGGTGGCGGTGACATCGACGTAGCCCGCGAAGAAGGCACCGGTGCTCTCCGCGGCACGGGCGTCCTCCCAGCGGTTCCAGCCGGTGAGGCCCCCGAAGGCCAGCGCACCCACGACGAGGGACAGCAGGGCGATGCGGACGATGGACAGTCTTCGACCCGGGAAGCGTGCAGACACTGAGACCCCAATTTCGGCCCCTGAACGGGGTTGGATGATGCGCCCGGAGGCACGGAAATGCTTGAGAAGTCAATGATACGGTTGCGTCGTCGCTTTCTTCATTCCTGTGGTAGTCCTGCCACCGAATGGGTGACGGGATTGGGTCTCACGGAAACCGCGTTCGCGCCGGTCCTCCGCCTACTGCTGGGGTTGTCATGTCCAAGAAGCACATCAAGGTACCGTCGCGTCCCGACCACGAGGTGGTCCCGGACGTGGAGAAGCCGTCGACGGCGGATGCCACCACGGCACGACGCCGGCAGTGGGGCGCCGAGCGGCGCTCCGAGCCGCTGTCGATCGTGCATCCGACGCCGTCCTCGCGCAAGATCGCCCTCGGCCGGCTGGCCATCGTCACCACGGTGCTGGCCTGGGTCACGTACATCGTCACGACCATCCTGCGCCAGTTCGCCAACAACCCCGATGCGGGTTTCCGGTTCCAGCTGGAGGCGGCGTCGTACCTGATCGTCGTCACGTTCCTGACCTTCTCGGCGCTCATGTACCTGCTGGCACGGCAAGGCGCCCTGTACCGCTTCCGTGATCACCGTCGGGTGCCCCGTGGCGAGCTCGACCGCCACTTCGCGGACCACGACGAAGCCATCACCGTCCTCGTCCCCTCCTACGCGGAGGAGCCCGCCGTCGTCCGCGCCACGCTGTGGTCCGCTGCGCTGCAGGAGTTCCCGAACATCCGGGTGGTGCTCCTCCTCGACGACCCCCCGCATCCCACCGATCCTGTGATCCGGCAGCGGCTCGACGCCACGAGGGCGCTCAGCTTCGAGATCGAGTCCGACCTGCTCGTGCCGTCGGCCCGTGCCACCGCCGCGCTGGCCGCGTTCGAGGCGCACCTCGCCGAGCGTGGCGCCGACGTGTCGCCGTCGTGCGAGGACCTCCCACCGCTCATCGCGGCCTACGAGTCCGCGGCCGTCTGGCTCGAGGACATGGCCGACGCCGAGAAGGTGGAGGACCACGTGGACGAGTTCTTCGTGGACACCGTCGTGATGGGCCTGGCCCGCGAGCTGCGACTGAGCATCTACGCGCTCAACGCCGCCCTCGCCCAGAAGGAGTGCCCGGAGCCGGACCGCGTCCGGGAGCTCTACGTCCGGCTGGTCCGCATCTTCAACACACGGCTCGAGACCTTCGAGCGCAAGGCCTACGCCTCGCTCTCCCACGAGGCGAACAAGGCCATGAACCTCAACGCCTACATCTCCCTCATGGGGCAGCGCTGGCGCAAGGAGCAGGTGGCGACCGGCACGGTGCTGCGGCCTCTGGGGGACGGGGAGGGAGAGGACGACGACGACGTCCTGGATGTTCCGGACTCCACCTACCTGCTCACCCTCGACGCCGACTCCCTGCTGCTGCGCGACTACTGCGTCCGGCTGGTCCACCTGCTCGAGTCCCCCGGCAACGAGCGCATCGCCGTGACGCAGACGCCGTACTCGTCCTTCCGCGGAGCGCCCACGCGTATCGAGCGCGTGGCAGGAGCGTCCACCGACATCCAGCACATCCTGCACCAGGGCATGTCCTACTACGGAGCGACGTTCTGGGTGGGCGCCAACGCCGTCATCAGGAAGCAGGCCGTCGAGGACATCGTCGAGGTCGAGAACGTCGGCGGATTCGAGATCAAGACCTACATCCAGGACCGCACCGTCATCGAGGACACCGAGTCCAGTGTGGACCTCGGGACGCACGGCTGGACGCTCATGAACTACCCCGAGCGGCTCAGCTACAGCGCCACCCCGCCGGACTTCGGTTCGCTCGTCGTGCAGCGCCGCCGGTGGGCGAACGGCGGGCTGCTGATCCTGCCGAAACTGTGGACCCAGCTCCGACGACGCCGCCACCTCCGTGAGCAGGTCCTCCTGCGGGAAGTGCTGCTGCGGGTGAACTACATGGCGTCGATCGCCTGGGCGAGCTTCGGGCTGCTGTTCCTCCTCGCCTACCCCTACGACAGCAGGCTCCTGAGCCCCGTCGTCTTCCTCGCCGCGGCCCCCTACTTCCTGGCGATGGGCAGCGACCTCCGCGACTGCGGTCACCGCTTCTCGGACATCTTCCGGATCTACGGCTTCAACCTGGTGCTGCTCCCGGTGAACCTCGCCGGAGTGCTGAAGTCCATCCAGCAGGCGTTCACGGGCGACAAGATCCCGTTCGTCCGGACGCCGAAGGTCAAGGACCGCACGGCAGCCCCCGGCCTCTACGTCCTCATCCCGTACCTGATCGTGGCGTTCTCGCTGATCACGCTGGCGCGTGACGTCATCGAGCAGAACTGGGGCAACGCAGTCTTCGCCGGACTGAACGCAGTCCTCGCCGCAGGGGCCATCCGCGCCTACATCGGGATCAAGAACTCGGCCGTCGACATGTCACTCGGCGTCCTGAACTGGCTGTACGTGTCGCCCCGGGTCAAGAAGGTCGAGGAATCGAAGGTGATCCAGAAGAGCCCCGAGGAGGCGGACTGGGAGTCCATCCTCTACTACGGGGACCGCCGCCTCAACCGGGACCTGCGCTCCGGCACCGACCGTCGTCGTCGGGCACGCGCCGGCTAGGAGCGGCTTCCCCGCGGGCGGACACCCCGGGCACCCGACCCACGTCGGGGGCCGGGAGCTCCGGCTGCGGCAGAAGGGGCTCCCCGCGGGGTATATTCGGCGGACGGCCGGTCAGTTGTTCCGAGATGGCTCTCGGTCCTCTTCTCCTGCACCATGTTCTTGTCGGGGGAGTTAGTCAGTGGCTGGTCACGAACACCCGGATGCACGCCGGCCCGCCGCTCCCGCCGCCCCGGTTCTCCGGGACCGCAGCCTCAGCCGTCACGACCTCTTCGAGTCGATCGTGGTCAATGCGAACGACGTGGTGCTGGTCACCGAGGCCGAACCGATAGACCTGGCCCACGGCGGGCCGAGGGTCCTGTACGTCAACCCGGCCTTCACCCGGATGACGGGCTACACCTCCGAGGAGATCGTGGGTAGAACGCCACGGATCCTGCAGTCACCCTCCACCGATCGGGCGGAGCTGGACAGGCTCCGGGCGGCTCTCGCGGCATGGGAGCCGGTGGAGGTGGAGCTGCTGAACGTGCGCAAGGACGGCGTCGAGTTCTGGGTACAGATCAACATCACGCCGGTGACGAACGCCGACGGGTGGTACACCCACTGGGTGGCTGTGCAGCGCGACATCACGGACCGCAAGCGCCGCGAGTCCGCGCTGCGCACCCTGCTGGAGAGCACCTCGGACCTCATGGTCCTGGTAGGTGCCGGGCACGAGATGCTGGCCGCCAGCGCCACGTCGATGCGCCTGTTGGGTGTCCCCGCACAGGAACTGACCGGTCGACAGGTGGCCGAGCTGGTCCATCCGGACGACCTTCCCGCGCTGGCCGATGTGCTGGCGCCCGCACCCCTGCTGCGCTTCGGCCGCGGGACGTCCACGGAGCTGCGGTTGTGGCGGACGGACGGGCAGTGGCGGTGGTTCGACGTCAGCATCGTGGACGTCGGCCGGCAGGTAGGACCGGAAGTCCCCGCCGAGGAACGGCAGCTGGCACTCGCCTGTGCCGACATCACCGAGTTCAAGCAGGCACAGGAAGCGCTCGACGAGCTCAATCGACGCTTCCGCAGCGCCTTCGACGACGCTCCCATCGGCATGGCGATCACGTCGCTCGCGGGGCGGTTCCTTCAGGTCAACCGCGCCCTGGCGGACCTGCTGGGCCGCTCGGAGGACACCCTGCTGAGCCTGGGGGTCCAGGACGTGACCCACCCCGACGACACTTCCCACGGCGCGCGCCAGCGGCAGTCACTGCTGCGGGGTACCCGGACCCGGCACCAGCACGAGACGCGGTTCCTGCATGCCGACGGCTCCGTCGTCGGAATCCTGCACTCCTCCTCCGCCGTTCCCGGAGCCGACGGCCGTCCCACGCTGTTCATCGACCACGTGGAGGACGTCACCGACAGGCGGATGTTCGAGGCCAGGCTGCAGCACCAGGCGCTCCACGACCCCCTGACCGCACTACCCAACCGGGCCCTGTTCATGGACAGGCTGCACCAGGCGCTGCAGGTCGACGACAGCGGGACCCCGAACCACTCCAGGGTCGCCGTCATGTTCTGCGATCTCGACCGGTTCAAGTCCATCAACGACACCCATGGTCACCAGGTCGGGGACACAGTCCTCACGGCGATCGCAGCCCGTTTCCGGGACGCCGTCGGACAGGGTGGCACGGTGGCGCGGCTGGGAGGCGACGAACTCGTGGTGCTCTGTCCCGAGGTGACAGCAGAGGAGGCAGCGACGATCGCCGACCGGCTGATCGCCTCCTTGCGCGAACCGATCTCCGTGCAGGGTGAGGACCTGGTGGTCACCGCCTCGGTAGGCATCGCACTCTCGGGAGATGGCCGGACGACGGCGGAACAGCTCCTCCAGGACAGCGATGACGCGATGTACCAGGCCAAGGATGCCGGGCGCGACCAGTCGGTGCTCCATGATCCTGCCCGCGGGGTCCAGGTGCGCCGTCGCCTGCAACTCGGCAACGAGCTCCCGCGTGCCATCGATGAGGGCCAGTTGCGGTTGCACTACCAACCGCAGGTGGATCTGGCGGACGGATCTGTGATCGGCCTCGAGGCGCTCGTCCGCTGGCAGCACCCGCAGCTCGGCCTGCTGATGCCCGGAGATTTCATCGAGGTCGCGGAGGGCGCCGGCCTCATGCGCGAGCTCGGCCGGTGGGTGCTGCGTGAAGCCGTGGCGAAGGCCGGCGCCGACCACCGTTCGCGGCGCGGGCTGCCGACGGACGCTCGGGTGCAGGGGAACCTCCCGGAACCGCCGGTGCCGGTGATGTGGGTGAATGTGTCGGCGTCGGAGCTCGATGATCCGACGTTCACCGCGACCGTCGAGAAGGTCCTGCTGGACGAGGGTTTGCCGGGCGGAGCGATCGGGCTCGAGATCACGGAGAGCGTCCTCATGAGCGATGTCAATCGGGTGAACCTGGTCCTGACGCAGTTGCGGGCCATCGGCATCCAGCTCGCCATCGACGACTTCGGCACGGGGTACTCCTCCCTGTCCTACATCGCCCGATTGCCCGTGACCACGGTGAAGATCGATGGCTCGTTCATCGCCGGGCTCGACGATCCCGATCGGCGGCGGGAGTCGTTCGCCGTGGTGACGGCGGTCATCGGGCTCGCCCATGCGCTGCGCCTGACCGTGATCGCGGAAGGTATCGAGACGACGACACAGGCCCTGATCCTGTACGGCCTGGGCTGCGACCAGGGGCAGGGATACCTGTACGGTCGGCCCGTCGCGATGGCGCAGCCGGCCGTCGCGGGCTGACTGCGGCTCCCTCAGGTGCCGCAGTAGGTCGTGTAGGCGCCGAAGTCCTCCGGTGCACCGGCTGCGTACCGCTCCAGCCCCGGCCGTTCCTCGAACGGCCTCGTGACGACGTCGACGAGCCGGTCCAGCGGGTCGAGGTCTCCTGCGGTCGCGGCGTCGAGCGCCTCCTCGACGAGGTGGTTCCGCGGGATGTACACGGGGTTGACGCGGTCCATCGCGTCGGCGTCCGGTCCGAGGGGCAACCATCGCTCGGCCCAGGCATCGAAGGCTGCGACGTCGAGCACCTTGTCCCTGGCGGGCCGGGTGTCACCGCGGACCACCGAGCTCAGGCCACGGAAGAACGACGTGTAGTCGACGTGGTTCTCCTGCAGCAGGGCAAGGACATCGTTCGCCAGGGCGGACGCGGTCTCGTCGTCGACGTCGTCGGGCAGCCCCAGCTTCGCCTTCATGCCGGCGAGCCAGGCACTGCTGTACCGGGGGCGGAACGTCTCCAGGACACCGACCGCCAGCGCGATGCCCTGTTCCTGATCGGCGTCGATGAGCGGCAACAGGGTCTCGGCGAGGCGTGCGAGATTCCACTCGGCGATGAGCGGCTGGTTGGCATAGGCGTAGCGGCCGCCGCGGTCGATGGAGCTGAAGCTGGCCGAGTAGTCGAAGACGTCCAAAAAGGCGCAGGGCCCGTAGTCGATGCTCTCGCCCGAGATGGTCATGTTGTCCGTGTTCATCACGCCGTGGACGAAACCCGTGAGCATCCACTGCGCCACGAGCGAGGCCTGCGCGCCCACGACGGCCTCGAAGAGTGCGAGGTAGGGGCGCTCGGCGGCTGTGGCGTCGGGGTAGTGGCGGCTGATCGCGTGGTCGGCGAGGCGCTTCAGGAGATCCTGGTCGCCGCTCGCTGCCGCGTACTGGAAGCTGCCCACCCGGAGGTGGCTGCCGGCGACGCGGGTCAGGAGGGCGCCCGGGAGCATGGTGTCACGGCGCACCTCCCGACCGGTCGCGACGACGGCGAGGGAGCGCGTGGTCGGGATCCCGAGAGCCTGCATCGCCTCGCTCACGATGTATTCGCGGAGCATCGGGCCGACGACGGCGAGGCCGTCACCGCCGCGGGCGAAGGGTGTGCGGCCGGACCCCTTGAGGTGGACGTCCCGCAGCCGACCGGCGGCATCGGTGATCTCGCCGAGCAGGAGTGCCCTGCCGTCGCCGAGCCGGGGGTTGAAGCTGCCGAACTGGTGGCCGGAGTAGGCCTGGGCCACCGGCGTCGCCCCCGCGGGAACGGACGCGCCGACCAGCAGGGCCAGTCCGTCGGGGGACCGGAGGAACCCCGGATCGAGCCCGAGTTCAGCGGCGAGGCGTTCGTTGAGGGCGAGGAGTCGGGGCTCGGGCGCCGCATCCGCCTGCCAGGCGACCGCCATCTCCGGCAGTTCCCGCGCGAATCGGCTGTCGAAGGTGACCCTGGAGTCTGTCGGCACGCTCATTCCTCCACGGTACGCCGAGTCACCGACGGCTGACATCGCTCGTGGATCGGCGACCCCGCCCCTGTTTCCGTGGCCGAAGCCGGGCGGTTGCCCTAAACTCGTAAGCCACCTGAGTTTTCCGGGTGCAGAGGCGGAATCAGAGGAGATCAGCATGGGCATCAGCAACATGGTCAAGAACGCAGCAGGACGGTATCTCGGTAGGTCCGGCACGGGCACCACCCCGACTGCGGGGCGCACCGGCACCGGCGGAACGAAGGCCGGCGGCACGGGCACACCGCTTCCGTCCGGCAAGGTCGGCGGCGTCCTCCGCGGCCTGCTGAACCGCCGCCGATAAGTGCTGATGTCCGGGCCCCTCCTGCGGGAATAGGGCCCGGGCACCCGTTCGTTGCGTCAGACATGCACATAGAGATCTGGTCCGATGTGAAGTGCCCGTGGTGCTACGTGGGCAAGCGCCGCTTCGAGCAGGCGCTGGCCGGTTTCCCGCACCGGGACAGCGTGGAGGTCACCTGGAAGAGCTACCAGCTGGACCCCGGCCTTCCCGACCACTACGACGGCACCGAGGAGCAGTACCTCTCGGAACGCAAGGGCATCGCCCCCGAGCAGCTTCGCCAGATGTGGCAGCACCTCTCCCAGCAGGCCGAGGGAGAGGGACTCCACTTCGACTTCGATCGGATCGTCGTCGGCAACAGCTTCACGGCGCACCGCTTCCTGCACCTGGCCAGGACCCGGGGTGTGGGCGACGCCGCCAAGGAGGCCGTGATGTCGGCCCACTTCGAGCAGGGCCTCGACACCTCCGATCCCGACGTGCTCGTGGCGGTCGGCTCTCCGCTCGGCCTGGACGAGGCCGAGATCCGCGAGACGATCGCGAGCGAGCGTTTCGCCGCCGATGTCCACCGCGACATCGAGGAAGCCCGAACGCTCGGGGTGCAGGGCGTCCCGTTCTTCGTCATCGACCGCACGTACGGCATCTCGGGCGCCCAGCCCGCGGAGTTGTTCCGGCAGGCGCTCGACCAGGCGTGGCGGGAAGCCCATCCACTGGTGTCCCTGACGCCGTCGGCCGATGGTCCGGCCTGCGGACCCGACGGCTGCTAACGGTCCTCGGACCCGGGACGACGGCGGCTTCTCGCCGCGACGGCGGCAGGGGCCGCTCCCTCGGCGAGCTTCCGCAGTTCGTCCTGCACCCTCTCCAGTTCCTGCCGGCGCCTGTCCTGCAGGTGTCCGGCGTCCGGCTTGGGGCGGCGCCCGGGCTCGATCCGTGGTGGCGGGTCCTCGCCCTGCAGTGGATCGAAAAACAGTTCTTCGCGATGCATTGGAACTCCTCAGGCTTCGATAGCTCCTCCGACCCTAGCCGGGCCGTGTTTCCGGAGTTTTTCGTCCCGATGGTCGACGCCGCGGAATGGCACCGGCCCGGAGGAGGTTCCTGATCGTATGGTCCTTCCCTTTCGCCGCGTATCCATCCTCGACAGGGCGCAGTCCGTCGACGGCAGGTCGGAGGCGGAGACCCTGCGCCGGGTGATCGACCGGGCACGACGCGCGGAAGAACTGGGCTACCACCGTTTCTGGGTCGCCGAACACCACGGGGTCCCGGGGATTGCGGGTTCCGCGCCGGCTGTGCTGGCCGCCGCCATCGCCATGGCCACGACGAGGATCCGCATCGGCTCCGGCGGCATCATGCTGCCGAACCATCAGCCGCTCGTGGTCGCCGAGCAGGCCGCAACCCTGGCTGCGCTGTCCGACGGCCGTTTCGACCTGGGCGTGGGGCGCTCGCTCGGCTTCACCCAGGCGGTCCGATCAGCCCTCCGGGCCGGCAAGGAGGATGCCGAGCGGTTCGAGGACGACATCGATGAACTCCTGGCATTCCTTGACGGATCGGCCTCCGTCACAGCCCGCCCCCGGGACTGCGGGCGGACACCCGTCTTCGTCCTGGCGACCGGGCAGGGCGTGGACATCGCGGCCCGGGCCGGCCTCGCCGTCGTCCTCGGGGGACCCGACCTCTTCCGGGAATCCAGCCCGCCACTCGAGCGGTACCGCGAACGGTTCCGGCCGTCGCCGTGGCGGAGCGAACCCCATGTGACGGTGTCACTGAACGTCGCGGTCGCCGGGACCACGCCTGCCGCCCGGGACCTGCTCCTGCCGGAGGCACACGCGCTCGCGGTGTCACGGACGAGGGGGTATTTCCCCCCGCTTGAGGCACTCCGCTCCGATGCCCTGTCGGCGCGCGAGGCCGGGCTGGTCGACGAGGCACTGGGCACGTCGATCTACGGAACTCCTCCCGAGGTGGAGGAACAGCTGGCCGCCCTCCAGCAGCGCACGGGAGCCGACGAGCTCCTGGTCAGCGGAGGTGCGTTCGATCAGGACGCCCGGATGCGCTCGGATGAACTCCTGGCGCGATTCCTGCCGGCCTAGTTCGAGTACGTGTAGCGGCCACCGAGCCGAACGGTCGGCGTGGTGGTCGTGACATAGCCGCCGTGTGTCGCTTCACCGAACCCGGGTGCTGACGCCGCCGCAGTGGTGGTCACATAGGTCCCCCCGGACACCGGCTGCGGCCTGGTGCTCGTGACGTATCGTCCGCCCGGCGCCGCAGGACGAACGGTGGGCGGCGTGGTGGCAGGTCGGAGGGTCGGGGTGGGGTGGTCGAGGAGTGTCATGTCTGTTCCTTCGGTGGGCGCTCAGGGCGCGTGGATGGGACGGGCCGTGGCAGCGTTGGGCGACGACGGACCTACGGACGGGCATGGTGGAACTCGAGGGGTCGTCGCAGTGGACCACCCGCTCGAGAAGGGGATCAGTCGGTGGTATCCGGGCCGGTACTGCTTCGGCAGTCCGCGCAGAGACCGTTGAACGTCACTTCTGCTGCGAGGACGGTGAAACCCGAAGCGTCCGACGGAGTCAGGCACGGAGCCGCACCGATGACGCAATCGACGTCCCGGATGGCACCGCAGCGGATACACACCAGGTGGTGGTGGTTGTCGCCGACCCTGCATTCGAACAGGGCGGGGGAGCCCTGCGGGTCGAAACGACGGACAAGTCCCGCTCCGGTGAAGGCAGCGAGGATCCCGTAGACGGCCTGGGCCGAGGATCCTTCGAGGGACTTCCGGACCTTCTCCGTGATCTGCTCCGCGCTCGAGTGCGGGTTGTCCTGCAGGACTTCCAGCACGGCGACGCGGGGAGCGGTCACCTTGAGCCCGGATGCTCGGATTGACTGCCGCAGCATGTCCGTTCGCGAACCGGGTTCAGTCGAGATCACCATGGGTACAAGCCTACGGGTTGTTTTGAGTGGATCAAAATAACGACGACGTCGGATGGGTCACAGTGCGCGTCGCGGTCCCTCCTCCTCGCGGCGCCCGATGTTCCGGTGCCGTCTGCTGCGGGGCGGGCCTAGTGGGAGCGTCGAGGGCGCCGGGGCTGGGAGACCACCGCGATGCCGAGGGCCAGGGCGACGGCCACCAGGCTCAGGACGCCGGCGGCCACGTAGCGCGGTGAGGAACCGGCGGACGCCTCGACAGTGGCGTCCGCGACGGCCTCGTCGACCTGGGTCGACAGTGTGTCGGACGGATCCGGCACTGAGCGCGTGGAGGCGGGCGGCGGTGCCGACGGCTCCCGATCCGGTGCCGGGGCCTCGACGCCGCCGACACCGACGGCCTGCTCCACTGCAGGCTGCGCTCGCTGCGGAGCAGGGGGTGCGGTCGGTGCTGGCTCTGTCGCCGGAGCGGATGGTTCCGGCGCCCGGTCGGTAGTCGGTGCCGCGGAGGGGACCGGGCTCTGCTCCGCCGGGACGACGGCGGCCGGGTCGCTCGACGGTTCGTCGAGGGGAGACTGGGTGGTGCTCGGCTGCGCGGGCTGCGCGGGTTGGACCGGCTGCACCGGCTGCGCGGGCTGGACCGGCTGGACCGGCTGCGCGGTTTCGCTCACCGGGGCCGGGGCCGGGTCGGCCATCGGGGCGGCAGGGGTGCGGTCGGCGGGATCGGAGCCTGGCCCCACGGGCGCGGAGGGCGGGCTCGTGGCGGCGGCCGGCGGTCCAGGGCTCACTGCGGGAGCGGGAGTGGGCCCTACCTCT
>JASLAA010000035.1 GCA_030147325.1 Arthrobacter sp.
ACGCAAGCTGCTCTGAGCGCGGGCGCCCGCCGACGCCGCCCGGCCGCCCGCCGAGCCGCCGACGCCGACCGACCGGCCGCCCGCCCGTCGAGCCGCCGGCCCTATCGGGCCGAGCCGAGGAACACCTGCAGCCTGCCCACGCCCGTGGCGAGATCCTCGTCCCCCAGGGCGTAGGACAGCCGGAGGAACCCGCTCGGGCCGAATGCCTCACCCGGGACCACGGCGACCTCCACCTTCTCGAGGATCAGCGCGGACAGCTCCGCCGATGTCGTGGGGGCGCTTCCGCCGAGGTTCCTGCCGAGCAGGCTCCGCACGTCCGCGTACGCGTAGAAGGCTCCGTGGGGGGTGGGGCATTCGACGCCCGGTATGGCGTTCAGCGCGGAGACCATCGCCCGGCGGCGGCGGTCGAAGGCGACCTTCATCTCCTCGACGGCGGTCAGCGGCCCGGAGACGGCTGCCAGGGCAGCCATCTGCGGCACGTTCGAGACGTTCGAGGTGGCGTGGGACTGCAGGTTGGTCGAAGCCTTGATGAGGTCCTTCGGGCCGACCATCCAGCCCACGCGCCACCCGGTCATGGCGTAGGTCTTCGCAACGCCGTTGAGGATCACCACCTTGTCGCCGAGCGACGGCGCCGCGGTCGCGATCGAGGTGAACGGCACGCCGTCGTAGGTGAGGTGCTCGTAGATCTCGTCGGTGACGACCCACAGTCCCCGCGCGGCTGCCCACTCGCCGATCTCACGGACGGCGTCGGCGCCGTACACGGCCCCCGTGGGGTTCGACGGCGACACGAACAGCAGCACCTTCGTGCGGGGGGTGAGCGCGGCGTCGAGCTGGTCGACCGTGACGAGGTAGCCCTGTTCCGGACCCGCGAACACCTCGACCGGCACGCCGCCCGCGAGCCGGATGGCCTCGGGATAGGTGGTCCAGAACGGGGTGGGCACGAGAACCTCGTCACCGGGATCAAGCAGCGCTGCGAAGGCCTCGTAGACCGCCTGCTTGCCGCCGTTGGTCACCAGGACCTGGGCGGGGTCGACGGCGTACCCGGAATCGCGGAGGGTCTTCTCGGCGATGGCCTGCCTGAGTTCGGGCAGTCCTCCGGCGGGGGAGTAGCGATGGAACCGTGGTTGCCGGGCGGCGTCGATCGCTGCTTCGACGACGTAGTCGGGGGTCGGGAAGTCGGGCTCGCCCGCGCCGAAGCCGATGACGGGCCTTCCCGATGCCTTCAGGGCCTTCGCCTTCGCGTCGACGGCCAGGGTCGCGGACTCCGCGATGGCGCCGATCCGCCGGGAGATCCGCGGAAGCGCTGCGCGGGTGGAATCGTCGGTCGTGGCGTTCATCTGGTCCCGTTCGGTGGGGGTCTAGGGCACTTTCCAGCTTAGGCGGTGGTGCCGTGCGGGGCCCGGAACGGCACCCGCACCCACGTAATACGCCGGGTGCTGCCCGCGAGGACCGGAAGTCCCACGGGCCCGGTGGCCGTCCGCGTAGCGGTCATCGGTGTTGAGCCGGTGCTGAGCCGGTGCTGAGCCGGTGCCACGCCCGGTTCGACGTTCCGCTGCCGAATGCGTAGACTTGATCCTCGGTGTTGAAACACCATGATGGCTCGTGCCCTCCCGGGGACGTCCGGAGTGGAAGCTGTAAGGGTTCAAACCAAAGGGTAGTGGCGCAATTGGTAGCGCAGCGGTCTCCAAAACCGCAGGTTGCAGGTTCGAGTCCTGTCTGCCCTGCGCGTGGTCTTCACCGAAGGATGGCGAAGACACGGCAGAGAAAGATCACGAAGCCCCGGCGCAGGCACAGGCCCCGCGCGGCGGTAAACCTGGTCAGCCGGGGCGCCACTTGGGGTCCGGCTGGAACACCACACAGATTGATGAGGTTGACGGTGACCGATACGGCTGCGAGCAGCTCCAAGGGAAGCCCTTCCGAGGACAAGGCTCCCAGGCGCGGGTTCTTCGGACGCATCATCCTGTTCGTCCGGCAGGTCTTCGCGGAACTCGGGAAGGTCGTCACGCCCACCCGTCGGGAACTGGTCAGGTTCACCATCACGGTCCTCGTGTTCGTGGTCATCATGATGCTGATCGTGACCGGTCTGGACCTCCTGTTCGGTCGCGGCGCGATCTGGATCTTCAGCGGCAACTGACGCCGCTCGGGCTGGACCTCGTGCGGCTCGTTCGTGCGAAGTGAGTAACAGGCAAGCAAGACAATCCTGAAGAATGGCAGAAAGCAGGCGGCTAGGTGTCCGAGCAAGAACTCGAACGGCAGATCACTCCCGAAGATGGTCTGGAGAACGAGGACCCCGGGACGGAGGCGGAGGCAGAGACCTCCGAGACCGACGTGCCCGCCGCCGGCTCCGCCGCGTACCCGGCTGATACCGATGTCGCCGCCGAGGACGGACTCCTCGCGGACGATGCGACCGTTGCCGAAGACCTGGCCGATGACGACGACGACGATGCGGACGACGCCGACATCGAGACCACCGCGACGGACGCCGTCGACGAGGCCGCCGCATCCGACGTCGACGACGCAGGAGCCGAGGATGGCGCCGAGGTAGCTCCCGCCGAGGATCCCGTGGCCGATTTCAAGGCCAAGCTCCGCCGCCAGGAGGGTGACTGGTACGTCATCCACTCCTACGCAGGCTACGAGAACCGGGTGAAGGCGAACCTCGAGACCCGCATCCAGACCCTGGACATGGAAGATTACATCTTCGAGATCCAGGTGCCGATGGAGGAGGTCGTCGAGATCAAGAACACGGCGCGGAAGATCGTGAACCGCGTCCGCATCCCCGGGTACGTCCTGGTCCGCATGGAACTCACCGACGAGTCCTGGGGCGCGGTGCGGCACACCCCGGGCGTCACCGGTTTCGTGGGTAACGCCCACAATCCCGTGCCGCTGAGCCTGTCCGAGGTCTTCTCGATGCTCGAGCACACGATCGTCCACACCGACGCGGAATCGGGTAAGCCCGTGCAGCCACAGTTCACCCCCGCTACGGTCAACTTCGAGATCGGCGAGCCCGTCACCGTCAACGAGGGCCCGTTCGAGACCCTTCAGGCGACGATCTCCGAGATCAAGCACGAGTCGCAGCAGCTCGTCGTGCTCGTCTCGATCTTCGAGCGCGAGACCCCTGTCACCCTGTCGTACAGCCAGGTCACGAAGCTCCAGTAAAGCTTCGGGGCTCCCGGCCTGCTTGGCCGGGTCAGCTCCGTCAGGCCATCACGCCATGATGGCCACCACCCCGCAGGACGCTCCTGTCCCGCGGGAACGCAATGCAAGAGAAGGACCCTTTCATGGCCCCCAAGAAAAAGGTCACCGGCCTCATCAAGCTGCAGATCAATGCAGGCGCCGCCAATCCGGCTCCTCCCATCGGTCCTGCGCTTGGCCAGCACGGTGTCAACATCATGGAATTCTGCAAGGCATACAACGCCGCCACGGAATCCCAGCGTGGAAACGTCATCCCCGTGGAGATCACGGTGTACGAGGACCGCTCGTTCACCTTCATCACCAAGACCCCGCCGGCAGCCGAGCTCATCAAGAAGGCAGCCGGAGTCGCCAAGGGCTCAGGAACGCCGCACACGGTCAAGGTCGCCAAGCTGACCAAGGCCCAGGTCGAGGAGATCGCCACCATGAAGATGGAAGACCTCAACGCCAACGACGTCCAGGCAGCTGCCAAGATCATCGCCGGTACCGCCCGCTCGATGGGTATCACCGTCGAGGGCTGATCGCCCTCACCGCTCGATCCGGATCCCCGGAGAGGGCACACCACCAATTCACGGCACGACATCTCCCGCCTCGGGCGGAGAGCGTCGTGAGTGGCAGGGCCGAGCGCGGTCCGCAGACCACGACTGCATAAGGAGAACAAGCAGATGGCACAGCGCAGCAAAGCATACAAGGGAGCTGCCGCGAAGATCGAGGCGGACAAGCAGTACGCCCCGTTCGAAGCGGTGGTCCTCGCGAAGGAGACCAATCCTTCGACGTTCGACGCAACGGTCGAGGTGTCCTTCCGTCTCGGAGTGGACCCCCGCAAGGCGGACCAGATGGTCCGTGGCACCGTGAACCTCCCGCACGGCACCGGCAAGACCGCCCGTGTCCTGGTCTTCGCCACCGGTGAGAAGGCGGAGGCCGCCATCGCGCCGGCGCCGACTTCGTCGGTTCCGACGACATGATCGAGAAGGTCTCCGGCGGCTGGACCGACTTCGACGCAGCGGTTGCGACCCCGGACCTCATGGGCAAGGTGGGACGCCTGGGCAAGATCCTCGGACCCCGCAACCTGATGCCCAACCCCAAGACCGGCACCGTCACGGCGGACGTCGCCAAGGCTGTCACGGACATCAAGGGCGGCAAGATCGACTTCCGCGTCGACAAGCACTCGAACCTGCACTTCATCATCGGCAAGGTCTCCTTCGACGAGCAGAAGCTGGGCGAGAACTACGCCGCGGCGCTCGAGGAGATCCTCCGACTGAAGCCGTCGGCTTCGAAGGGTCGCTACATCCAGAAGGCGACGGTCTCGACCACCTTCGGTCCCGGCATCTCCGTCGATCCGAACGTCACCAAGGTCTTCGCAGTCTGAGGACCCCCCCCTGCGACGAAGCCCCGCGGCCCTGCCGCGGGGCTTTTTCGTAGCCAGGGGCGGCCCGTCCGGGCAGCCCCTGCCCGGACGGTGCGAACCGGATCCCGGCCGGGCCGATGCCCCGCCCCGATTTGGTCGGTCCGCTGCTGTCACGTACGCTTGAACTACCAAAGACCGTCGGTCGATCCTCCTCCGCTTTCAAACAGCGCCTTCGCGTGTTGTCCGAGAGAAGGCTGTGGATCCGAAAGTCCCGTGAGGGACGGCCTACGCAGGTGAACGAAGCTCCTCTCCACTGGCAGAAGCCGTGTCGAGCAAAGCCCCGTGCATCTGCGCGGGGCGTTTTTTATTGGAGCTGGAAGACCGGCGCATATCCCCGGAAGGAGGGTTATGGCAACGCCAACAAAGGTTTCTGCAGTGGATGAGATCACCACCGATTTCAAGGATTCCACCGCCGCTGTCCTGACCGAATACCGCGGGCTCACCGTTGCTCAGCTGAAGGAACTGCGTCGCGCCCTAGGCGCGGACAACAAGTTCTCGGTCGTCAAGAACACCCTGACCGGCATCGCGGCGAAGGAGGCCGGCATCGACGCGTTCGATGGCCAGCTGTCCGGACCCACCGCGATCGCCTTCATCAAGGGTGACGCCGTCGCTGCCGCAAAGAGCCTCACGGATTTCGCGAAAGCCAACCCGAAGCTCGTCATCAAGACCGGAATCTTCGAGGGCAAGCCCCTCAACGCATCCGAGGTCGTTGCCCTGGCAGCCCTCGAATCGCGTGAACTCCAGCTCGCCCGAGTGGCAGGCGTGCTCAAGGCGCCGATGTCCGCTCTGGCTCGCACGGTCGATGCACTGCGCATCAAGCTCGAGGAGGAAAGCGGAGCTGCACCTGCAGCCGATGCCGACGCTCCCGCTGCCGAGGAAGCCGCTGCTCCTGCAGAGGCCGCCGCGGAGGCTCCCGCCGAGGAAGCCGCAGCAACCGAAGCGAACTAGTTTCCCTTCGATCCACACACTCCGGTGCAGTGCACCACAAAAGGAAGGACGCCTCCCATGGCGAAACTCACCAACGAAGAGCTCATCGAAGCCTTCAAGGAACTCTCGATCATCGAACTCTCGGACTTCGTCAAGCAGTTCGAGGAGACCTTCGATGTGACCGCTGCTGCCGTCGCAGTCGCCGGCCCCGCCGGTGGCGGAGCCGAGGCCGAGGCCGAGGAGCGGACCGCTTTCGACGTCATCCTCGAAGCAGCAGGCGACAAGAAGATCGCAGTGAGCAAGGAAGTTCGCGCCCTGACCTCGCTGGGCCTGAAGGAAGCCAAGGACGTTGTCGACAGCGCCCCCAAGGCCGTCCTCGAAGGTGCCACCAAGGAAGCCGCAGAGAAGGCCAAGGAGTC
>JASLAA010000084.1 GCA_030147325.1 Arthrobacter sp.
ATCAAGCCCGCCTCACAGGCACGCCGCTCCGGCTCCGTCATGGTGGAGGCGCTGTGGTCGGCGGGCGTGCCGCGTGAGGTCCTGCGCCTCGTGCAGGTCGAGGAGGGCGACCTCGGACGCCGGCTCATCTCGGATCCCCGGGCGGACCGCGTCATCCTGACCGGCGGCTACGAGACGGCTGAGCTGTTCCGCTCCTTCCGGACCGATCTGCCGCTGCTCGCCGAGACCTCCGGCAAGAACGCGATCATCGTGACCCCGAGCGCGGACCTCGACCTCGCCGCGCGGGACGTCGCCCAGTCCGCCTTCGGGCATGCGGGGCAGAAGTGCTCGGCCGCCTCCCTGGTGATCCTCGTGGGCAGCGTGGGCACATCGCGGCGGTTCCGCAACCAGCTCCTCGACGCCGTCCGCTCCCTGAGGGTGGGGTACCCGACCGATCCCACGACCCAGCTGGGTCCGGTCATCGAGCCCGCCGCGGGCAAGCTCCTCGACGGCCTCACGACGCTCGGCGACGGCGAGTCCTGGCTGGTGCAGCCCGAGCAGCTGGACGAGACGGGACGCCTGTGGAGTCCGGGTGTCCGCGACGGCGTCAAGCGCGGCTCGACCTTCCACCTCACCGAGTACTTCGGACCGATCCTCGGCATCATGACAGCAGCGACACTCGACGAAGCGATCCGCCTGCAGAACGACATCGACTACGGACTGACCTCCGGCATCCACTCGCTGGACAGCCGGGAGATCGCGAGCTGGCTCGACGGCATCCAGGCCGGCAACCTGTACATCAACCGGGGCATCACGGGCGCGATCGTGCA
This sequence comes from Arthrobacter sp., assembly GCA_030147325.1. Taxonomy (GTDB): domain Bacteria; phylum Actinomycetota; class Actinomycetes; order Actinomycetales; family Micrococcaceae; genus Arthrobacter_D. Next base: position 810 of record JASLAA010000084.1, read on the forward strand.
GCGCCAGCCCTTCGGCGGCTGGAAGAAATCAGCCGTCGGCGCGGGAACCAAGGCAGGCGGACCCAACTACCTCGTGGGCCTCGGTTCCTGGTCCTCACAGGCCTCCACGGCGGAGGACGCGCCCCTGACCGCCGTCGCGCCCCTGCTGTCGGCGGCCCGCGCTGCCCTGCCGGAGAGCGACATGGCCCGGCTGGAGCGCGCCGCCGCTTCGGACGCCTCTGCCTGGAACGGCGAGTTCGGCCGCGTGAAGGACGTCTCGGCCCTCACGTCCGAGCGGAACCTCTTCCGCTACGTCCCCCACCCCGTGACGGTCCGGCTGGCCGAGGGCGCCCCGGTGTCCGACCTCGTCCGTGTCCTCCTCGCAGCGCGGGCCGCCCGCGCTGCGGTGACGGTCTCGAGCGCGGTCGACCTGCCGGCCGCACTCCGCACCGTCATGGAGCACGTCGGGCCGCTGACCGTGGAGGACGACCACGCCTGGCTTGCCCGTGCCTCCGCGTCGACTGCCGGGCGCATCCGGCTGATCGGTGGTGACGCAGCCGATCTCGCCACCGCGACGGCTGGACGACCGGACCTCGCCGTCTACGCGCAGCCGGTGACCGAAGCGGGTCGCCTGGAAGTGCTTCCGTTCCTGCAGGAGCAGTCGATCAGCATCACGGCGCACCGCTTCGGGACACCGAGCGGGCTGACCGAGGGCGTCATCTAGTGCCGGGGAGGCGGCGTCCTCGCCGCCTCCCCGGCGCCCGGGGCCGCCCGTCGTTCCGCCACCCCTGACGTTGCCCCGCTGCCGCGCACCCCGTTCCTGCGGTGTACCGCCGGGGCGGGCTCCCGGGGTTCCGGCCGTAGAATGGCGGGCGGAGAACCGGGCCGCTTCCGGCACCACTCGCTGCCGCAGGGCAGCCGGAAGGACCGACGCCGCAGATGAGCAGCAGCCGCAGGACGAGCCGGACCGGCAGGACCCGGCTCCGGGCATGGGCTCCTGGTCTGCTGGTCATGGCCGTGTGCGTCACGCTGTCCGTGATCCTGGCCGAGCTGCAGGGCGTCGTAGGTGCCCTCGTGATCGCGCTCGCCCTCGGGATCCTGCTCGGGAACTCCGGCCTCTACGTGGCGCCGCTGCGTCCGGGGATCGGCGCCGGGACCAAACACCTCCTCCGGGGTGGGGTGGTGCTGCTCGGCCTGCAGCTCGCACTGTCGGACATCCTCGCCCTGGGATCCCAGGTCATCCTGCTGATCGTCGCCTGCGTCACCCTGAGCTTCTACGGGACCCTCTGGCTGGGGCGGCGACTCGGCCTGAGCCGGGCAGGAGCGCTGCTCATGGCGGCAGGTCTCTCGATCTGCGGGGCCTCGGCCGTCGCCGGGATGCAGGGCGTCGTCGACGCCGAGGACGACGAGGTGGCCTCCGCCGTCGCGATGGTCACGCTCTACGGGACCCTCATGATCGTGGCGCTTCCCCTCCTGAACAACCTGATCGGACTCGACGCAACGGAGTTCGGTGTCTGGTCGGGCCTCGCCGTCCACGAAGTGGCGCAGGTCGTGGCGGTCGCGAGCACCGCGGGAGCGACGGCGCTCGCGTCCGCGACGGTGGTCAAGCTGGGACGCGTCCTCATGCTCGCGCCCGTCGCCGCCGGAACAGGTTTCATGGAACGACGCCGGGCCCACAGCGCCGATCCGTCCGGTCCCGGTACCTCCTCGAAGGCCGCGCGGCCGACAGGCCGTCCCGCTCCGCTGGTTCCCCTCTTCGTCCTGGGTTTCCTGGCCATGGTGATCGTCCGGTCCCTGGAGATCCTGCCGCTTCCGGTCCTGGACACCGGCCGGGCGCTCGCCACCATCCTGCTGGCGGCAGGCATGTTCGGTCTCGGAGCAGGCATCGACCTCCGGCGCCTGCTGCGCACGGGCGGGCGTTTCGCCGTCGTCGGTGCGGTGTCCACGCTGTTCCTCGCGGGCGTGTCCCTCCTGGGCGTGCTCCTGCTGGCGTAACTTCCCGGCTCTTGTTCTCCCCACGGATCAACGGCGTCGCCGGGAAGCGGTACCTGATGTAGCGCCGGCGGCCCTGTCGCAGCGAGCCCGCTGAGCCGCTGGGACCCGTCGCAAGGGTGTTCCCTGCCGGGCCGCCAGGGGCGAGCGTCAGCGCAGGCCGGTACCGCGGTCGAGGGCCAACCCGATGAGTTCGTCGATCAGCTCGGTGTAGCCGAGGCCGGACTTCGCCCACATCTGCGGATACATGCTGATGGGTGTGAAGCCGGGCATCGTGTTGATCTCGTTGATGACGAGGCGGCCGTCGGGTGTGTAGAAGAAATCCACCCTGGACAGGCCCTCGCCGCCGATCGCGTCGAAGGCCTCCCCCGCGAGGCGGCGGACGCGCTCGCTCACCTCGTCGGGAAGCTCCGCCGGGCAGGACAGTTCGGCGGCGGAGCCGTCGACGTACTTGGCCTCGAAGTCGTACCAGTCGTGATCGCCGGCCTGCATCGCGATCTCCCCCGGCAGCGATGTGCGGGGACCGTCGAGGCCGCGCCCCTGCAGCACGGCCACCTCGATCTCGCGTCCGTCGATCCCGGCTTCGATGACCACTTTCGGGTCGAACGCGCGGGCGGCCTCCACGGCGGCGCGGATTCCGTCCACGTCCTCCACGCGGCTGATCCCCATGGAGGAGCCTGCCCGGGCCGGCTTGACGAACAGCGGGAAGCCGAGGGCCGCGGCACGCAGGATGCTGCCGTCGGCGTCCGAACGCCACTGGCGGTCCGTCACCACTTCGTACGGTCCGACCTCGAGCCCCGCCGAGGCGAACACCACCTTCATGTAGTGCTTGTCCATCCCGACGGCGGACGCCAGCACACCGGCACCCACGTACCGCATGTCGGCCAGTTCGAGCATGCCCTGCAGCGTGCCGTCCTCACCGAACGGCCCGTGCAGGAGCGGCAGGACGACGTCGACGCCGCCCAAGCTCTCCGGCACCGAGCCGGGTGCGGCCACGAGCAGTTCCTGACCAGGGGTCCCGTCGACCGCGGTGCCCATCACCACGGCCTGCGAGGTGGCGGTCACCTCGGGCAGCACGTCGGAGCGTAGCGACCAGGCCGAGGGATCAGCGGAGACGAGCGACCACTGCCCGGACCTGGTGATGCCGACCGGCACGACGTCGTACCGCGAACGGTCGATGGCCTCCAGCACACCGGCAGCGGTCACGCAGCTCACGGAATGCTCACTGGACCGCCCGCCGAACAGGACGAGCACGCGCGGCTTGCGGGGAAGGGCTGGCGTCCTGGTGGACGCGGTGGACGCGGTGGTCACGGTGCGGGATCGCCTTCCGGTTTGAGGTCGCGCGCGAGCAGGCGCGGCCCGAGGTCCTGGACGGACAGTCGTCCCTGCAGGACGGCCACCACGCTCCCGGTGATGGGCATATCGACCCCGAGTTTCGTCGCGGAGTCGAGGACGGCCTGGGCGGATTTGATGCCCTCCGCCGTCTGGTTCATGCGGACGGTGACCTGCTCGAGGGTCAGGCCCTGCCCCAGGAGCTGACCGGCCGTGTGATTGCGGGACAGCGCGGACGAGCACGTGGCGATGAGGTCACCCATGCCGGCGAGCCCGGCCATGGTGTCGGGCCGGCCACCGAGTGCGACTGCGAGCCGGGTGGTCTCCGCGAGGCCGCGGGTGATGACGGAGGCCTTGGTGTTGTCCCCCATGCGGCGTCCCTCGCAGATCCCCACGGCCAGCGCGATGACGTTCTTCACGATGCCGCCGATCTCCACCCCGATGACATCGGTGGACGTGTAGGGCCGGAAATAGGACGCCGTGCACGCGGCCGCGATCCAGGTGGCGACATCGTGGTCGGGACAGGCGACCACGGACGCCGTCGGCTCCTCACGGGCGATCTCCAGCGCGAGATTCGGGCCGGAGAGGACGGCGATCCGCTCCGGGGGAAGCCCGAGCTCCTCGGCGATGACCTCGCTCATCCGTGCATCCGTGCCGACCTCGAGTCCCTTCATGAGGGAGACGACGACGGCGTGGCTCGGGATGAGGGGACGCCACGCCGGGAGCTGGGCCCGGAGACTCTGCGCGGGGACGGCCAGCACGACGAGGTCGCTGCCCGCCAGGACGTCCGCGACGTCTGCCGATGCCGTGACGTTGGCCGGGAGCCGGGTATCACCCAGGTAGCGGGAGTTCCTGTGCTCACGGGTGATCTCGTCCGCGACCTCGGCACGCCGGGACCACAGGGCGACCGTCGTGTCCGGCGATGCGTCCGCCAGGACCTTGGCGAAGGTCGTACCCCAGCTTCCGGAGCCGAGTACCGCGATCCTGCCCGGCGGTCTGCCGTGGGTCGGGCTCGTCTGCGTCGGGTCCGCTCCGTCCGCCGTCATGGGGTACCTCCGACCGGTGGTGCTCCTGGGGTCCCGTCGTCCCCGGTGCCGACGTCGCCGCCGGCCTGCCGCTTGCGGGCCGGGTCCCAGCGGACCGCGGGCGGCTCCTCGCCCCTCAACTCTCCGAGGAGGACGGTGATCGCATCGGTGATCCGGTCCGTGGCGGCCTCCAGGGTGGAGCGGGTGAGCGGAGCGTCCCGGAAGTCGCTGAGGTCGACAGGGTCGCCGACGAGTACGCGGGCGCGCTTGCGCGGCAGGAGGTAGAAGCGCTTCGCGTAGGGCGGGAACACCTCGTGGGCTCCCCACTGGGCGATGGGCACTACCGGTGCACCCGTCTGCAGTGCGAGGCGGGCCGCCCCCGTCCGGCCCTTCATGGGCCACAGGTCGGGATCCCGGGTGAGGGTGCCCTCCGGGTAGATGATGATCCCGCCGCCGTCCGCGAGGGCCTCCCGCGCAGCGTCCAGGGAACGGTTCGCTCCGGCCGAGCTGCGCTCGACGGGTACCTGCTTGATGGTGCGCAGGATCCACCCGATCACGGGGACCCGGAAGATCGACGCCTTCGCCATGAAGTGGGGCATCACGCCCTGGTTGAAGAGGAAGTGCCCGATGACGACCGGATCGATCTCGGTGACGTGGTTCGGACAGACGATCATTCCCGTCCCCCGCGGCAGTTTCTCCTGGCCGTGCCACTCCTTGGCCATCAGGGCGTTCATGACGGGCCTGACCCACAGCCCGAGGAACGTGAACATGGCACGTGAGCTCCGCGACTCCCCCATCCCGGGAATCCTAGGCGGAAGCCACAGCGGCAGCCGTGGCGTCCCCCGTGATGTCGAAGTCGGCGCCCAGGCCCTCGAGCTTGTCCTGGAACCGCTCGTAGCCGCGGTTGATGAGCTCGATGCCCGTCACCCGGGAGACACCGTCGGCCGCGAGCGCGGCGATGAGGTGGCTGAAGCCACCGCGGAGGTCGGGGATGTCGATGTCGGCCCCGCGGAGCTGGGTGGGACCGGAGATGACCGCGGAGTGCAGGAAGTTGCGCTGGCCGAAGCGGCAGGGCACGCTGCCCAGGCATTCGCGGTGCACCTGGATGTTGGCACCCATCCGGATGAGCGCCTCCGTGAAGCCGAAGCGGTTCTCGTACACCGTCTCGTGCACGATCGACACCCCGGCGGCCTGCGTCAGGGCGACGACGAGCGGCTGCTGCCAGTCGGTCATGAATCCGGGGTGGACGTCGGTCTCGAGCACCAGCGGCTTCAGGGATCCGCCGGGATGGTAGAAGCGGATGCCGTCGTCGTCGACGTCGAAGGCACCGCCGATCTTGCGGTAGGTGTTGAGGAAGGCGGTGAGGTCGAGCTGGCGCGCGCCTTCGACGTAGATGTCACCCTTGGTGACGAGTGCCGCGGAAGCCCAGGAGGCGGTCTCGTTGCGGTCGCAGATGGCTTTGTGGTTGTAGCCGGTGAGCTCGCTGACGCCTTCGATGCGGATGACGCGGTCCGTCTGCACCGTGATGATGGCGCCCATCTTCTGCAGGACGGCGATCAGGTCCATGATCTCGGGCTCCACGGCCGCCCCGGAGAGCTCGGTGATGCCATCGGCTCGGACAGCGGTCAGCAGCACCTGCTCGGTGGCCCCGACGCTGGGGTACGGCAGTGCGAGCTTCGCCCCGTGAAGACCCTTGGGCGCGGAGATGGAGATGCCGCCCGGCCGCTTGTCCACCACGGCACCGAAGTTCCGGAGGACCTCCAGGTGGTAGTCGATCGGCCGGTCGCCGATCTTGCAGCCACCGAGGTCAGGGATGAAGGCCTCCCCGATGCTGTGCATCAGCGGGCCGCAGAACAGGATGGGGATTCGCGAATCACCGGCGTGAGCATCGATGTCCTTGGACCGGGCCATCTTCGCGTCGCTCGGGTCCATGGTGAGGTCGCCCGTCACGGGGTCCTTCGTCACCGTGACGCCGTGCAGCTGCAGGAGACTCGTGACGACCTCCACGTCCTTGATCTCGGGGACGTTGCGCAGGACCGACGGCGTGCTGCCGAGCAGCGAAGCCACCATCGCCTTCGGCACCAGGTTCTTCGCCCCGCGGACGGACACCTTGCCGGTCAACGGAATACCACCGCGAATGGTCAGAACGCTACCCATGAATACCTATTTTCCTCATACGTTGAACCCCCCGCGGACTCGAAACAGCTCAGTGCAAGCATAGGAGTCCCACGGAGCA
>JASLAA010000120.1 GCA_030147325.1 Arthrobacter sp.
GTGTCGGCCAGTTGCCCCCGTACCTCGTATATCCAGGGGATCCCCAGAACTCGCGCGACCTCACGTACGACCTGGCCGTTCACGAAGTGCGTTGTCGTGTGAAGCACCGCGGGCCGGATCGTGAGCGCCAGTTGCAGCAGCATTTCGGCCTGCAACTGAAGCCGCCCGTCGGCTCCTGCCGGCATGCGGGTGGGCAACAATCGGTGGTAGGTCACGCCGTCGCGGGTGTCCTCGTCCCGTGCAAAGGGCTTTCCGACCTGTACCGGATAGCCGAGTCGCGTCGCGGCGTGGACATCCCAACCGTCATCAGCCTGCGCCTTAAGGAGCGAGTGTGATCGTTGGGCGTAGCCGCTCTCCGTATAGGGCAATGAGTTCGTCAGGAGATGCAGGACCGTCTTCGGTTCCGGAACATAGAACGGCACCTCAACGAGCACCGGCGACCAGCCTTGGAAGACGCGCAACTCACGCTCGAGCCTCCCGGATCTACGCCGCCCGGTTCCGCCGTCCGTCAGGGTGGCCACGGCCCCGCTCATATCGCCGTCGTACCAGCGCCGACGTGCATGCACGTCGGCCTCCGGTCCAACCAGTGCCAGCAAGAGATCTGCTCGATGGGTGTCGTTTCCCATCAGCGCTACGTCTGCGAGGCCAGCGGCGTCGCGGCGGCCGACACGCGACGCGATAGCGTCATCGAGTATGCGATCTCGCCCTCGTCCGTCGCCGGCGAGGTGAGCGCCCAGCGCGCGCATGACAGGGGTGGGAAGAGTACGAATCGTAATCGTCGCCAGTCGAGCGAGAAAGGGCGGCATCCTCCGAACCACCTGCGCCAGCAGGAGCACAGGATCATCGCCGAGGTGCTCTGCAGCAGTTACCACCAGAAGCAGGACGTTGCGTGGGAAGTTCACTGGCGGGCAGCTTCCCGGCACAGTTCGAGAAGGAGGTCGATATAGGCGTGGCCGAGACCGGTCACATCAGCGTTGCGCTCCACCCACCGGCGCCCGTTCCCGTTGACGTGAAGCCGGGTGCGCTCGTCCGCGAGGAGTATCCAGAGATCGGCCAGCGCCTGAGGATTGGCCGACACGATGTGGCCCGCTTCGGCGTCCTCTAGTATCTGCCGGGCCTCCCCGCGCACCATGCCGGTCACATGCCGGCCGATCGAGAGCACTTCGTAGGTCTTGGAGGGAATTGTCGTGTCGAAGGACTTCCAGTCATCGCGCAGCGCGACGATGCAACTGTCCGCCTTCAAGTAGTAGTCCATCACCCGCTGGCCGTACGCAGGTGCATTGAAATCAACTGGCGCGTTGATAGACGATGCCAGCGAGATGAGCTCGCTGCGGCGTACGCCGTGTCCGACCATGGTCAGCCGCATCTTGTCTCCTACGAGAGCCGCAGCCCTGATGGGTACCTCAAGGTGCTGACTCTCCCCGTGGTTGCCGAGATAGAGGACATCCAGACGATCCTTCTCGAGTGGCACCGGATCTAGGAAAGTCAGCTGGTCGACATCCACCCCATTGGTGACGGTGGCTACGTTCTTCAGGCCGCGCTCGCGCAATATCCGGGCAAAGCCGTAGGTCACGGTAACCACAAGGTCAGCGCGATCCTGGATCCCGATGATGATCCTCTCCGCGAGTCCCTTGGCGCTGCCCTGCACCAAGCGTGCATCGCGGGCGATATCGGGCCAAGCATCGCGCATATCGACTACGAGCGGTCGCCGGAGCATCCGGGCCACAACGTAACCCGCGCCGAGTATCGGAAGGCTGGGCACGGTGACGATGATGACATCGGGGCGCGGCCCCAAGGCTGCTGCGGGAACACTCATCCCTGCGGAAAACAGATGGTTGATCAAGCGTCCACCGCGTGTAGTGCGATGCCACAGGTACGGCACGCGGCGCACGGATTCCCCGAAGTCGCCGCGGTCAGTACGAAAGACGCGCCCTGCCTGCTTCCTTGGCAGGGTCCGGCGCCCCTCTGGAGCATGCGCCACCGGCGTCACGACATCCACGTCCCAACCTTGGGACCTGAACGAGCGGATGAACTGGGTCCATCGGCGCTGCGGCGGACTGTGTTCGGGGGCATAGGAATGCGTCAGCAGCATAACGCGCACGTGAAGCACCCCCAGGCAAGAAAGAAGAGACCAGATTGTCCCGCTAATCCTAATGCCCCATAGCGGAAGATCTTCCTTCGGCTGCACGAATACCTGCCCGTAGCTCTGCGTCGTATCCGGCTCCGGTACCCACAAGCAGGCAAATCACCAAGGTCGGCGCCAGAGAGTGTGCCCCGATTGACTGCGCCGAAGCTTAACCTAGTCCTTCCCCGCGGAGCGCAGCCGGCGGTAATACAGTACTCCAAGCCCCACGAGCAGAAGGATCACGAGGATTCGTGTAAGGGGTTGCTCGCCCACGGGGCGCTGATCGGATGCCTGCTCGGTGTTCCCCTCTACGGCGGTGGTGCCGCCACTAGGGTCAGCGGTCGCGCTTGTTGTCGGGCTGGTATGACGGGGCGGCGTCGGTGACGCTGGTGGAGGTGCCGATGGTGCGGGCGCGCTTACTATAGCTGTCGGGGTAGCCTGCGGCGCCGGGTCGGGATCCTCGGTCGGCACCACGTCCTCTGCCGCGATGTCCTCGACGAGTCCGGTGAGGGGATCCCACCGGAACGTCGTGTAGGCATAGCTGCCGGGCAGAACGAGATTGTTCGTCCCGGGCTCGACGAGGAACCCGGTGGGCGGGTGGACGGGCCAACCTGTCGCGGGATCGATCCGGAATCCGGTCACAGGGTCTGTGGCGACGTCGGGCTCCACGGGCGGCGAGGGCTCGGGCGTAGGTTCGGGAGGCGGGGCAGGTGCTGGCTCCGGAGCAGGTACGGGGTCGGGTGCCGGGGCGGGATCCGTCGTGGGCTCCGGAGTGGGCGTGGCGGTCGGCGGAGGCGGGGGCAGGATCGCGGCCGCTGGAGGCGGGGTCGGCTCCGTCGACGGCACGACGACCGCGGGCTGCGTCACCGGTTCGTCGTCCGCCAGGGCGGAGGGCAGCGGCGTGGCGAGGACGAGAACGCCGAGCAGCACCGCGGCCGAACTGTGCCGGCCGGCCCGTCTCCTCATGTCCCGTTCCCGGAAGCGGTCTCGAGATAGCCGCCGAGCTCATCGGTTCTGAGCGCCTCGGCGATCCGGGCGATGGCCTCGTCGTCCTTGACGACGATCGACTGGCCGTCCGCGGAGGTCCCCGTTCCGAGTGTGGGCAGGGTGAAGAAATCGATGTCGCCGCTGCGCACGCTACGCAGCGACAGCGCGAGGGATCCCACTGTTCCGGAGTCCAGGCTGGAATCCACGGCCACGAACGGTGCCGTCTGGTCGACCACGCGGTAGATCTTCTGCGGATCCGTCAGCGTGTCTGCCGTCAGTACCTTGCTGATGACCGACTTGAC
>JASLAA010000209.1 GCA_030147325.1 Arthrobacter sp.
AGGCCTCTCCCAACCATCATCGTCAGCGCTCTGGTCGCTCTTGCTCTGAACATCGCGATCGACGCCTCCACCGACATTTCGATGGTGCTTCGTTGGATCATCGCGATCGGGATGGGACTGCTGGTCACCATACGCCTCGACCAGTGGTTCAAGAGACGCCGCGGACAGGATGTGCGCAACCGGGCGGCCCACCGTCCGTGAAGCCGAGCCTCGCTCGACTGGCAGCCGACGAAGCCCTCTGAACCACGGCCTCGACCACCCTGCTGACTGGCAGGAGACTCTCATGCTTCCTTCATCGAGCGCACCTAGACTCGTGTGCTCAGAAGACGACGCACGTCTCCTTGAACCGATAGGAGACGACCATGGGTTCGCTCAGTGGGCGAAGCAGAGGTGGATCACTCGCGCGGCGAAAGCGCTCGGGCTGGTCAGCGCCACCCCCAGGTCCAGCGCTGTCGGCCAGGAATTAGAGGAGTTGCCGTGCACCAGACCGTTCGTCGCCCCCACAAGAAGTTGACGCGAAGCTCATCCGTGCTGGCACTTCTGGCCGCCCTGACGGTGACAGGTTGTAGCGCCCCGGAGGAAACCATGGACGCCATCGCCAACGGCGAAGACGGTCAGGTCGGTGACATCGAGCTGCGCAGCATGCTGCTCGTCAGCGCAGCTGAGGGCGAGCCCGGGCGGCTTCTCGGGACGCTTGTCAACCCGTCCTCGACGGACGTCGACGTCACCCTACGTGACGCAGATGATCAGGTGGTGGTGACGGTGCCAGCGGACGGCCAGTACCCGCTGGACACCAATGAGCAGATCCTCGCCACGGTCGAGGAGCCACCAGGTGCGCTGACCGCTATCTCCCTGGACACCCCCTCAGGATCGACCGCGCTCGAGATCCCCGTGCTCGACGGGACCTTGGACCAGTACGAGCCGTATCTGCCCGACTGATGACCGGCAGCAGAACACGAGTGCCCGATCCATCTCGGTAGAGTTCCCTCATGACCTCCCTGGTACCCCGCATCCCGCTCGCCGACGAAACATCGATCGACGCCGTGGGGTACGGGGTGTACAAGGTTCCCCCCGAGGACACCGAGCGGCTGTGCTCCACCGCGCTCGACGCCGGGTACCGGCTGCTCGACACCGCAGCCCTGTACGGGAACGAAGCAGGGGTGGGCCGCGCTGCCCGCACCTTCCTCGACACCGCCGACCCCTCCGAGCTCTTCATCACCTCGAAGGTCTGGAACGACGACCACGGGTATGACGCGACCCTTCGGGCCTTCGACACCAGCATGGACCTGCTGGGCGTCGACCGCCTGGACCTCTACCTGATCCACTGGCCCTGCCCGGGGAAGGACCTGTACGTCGAGTCGTGGCGCGCATTGATCCGTTTGCGCGACGAGGGCCGGATCCGCTCCATCGGCGTGTCGAACTTCCAGCAGCCGCACCTCCAGCGCCTGCTCGACGAGACCGACGTCGTCCCGGTCATCAACCAGGTGGAGCTCCACCCCTACCTCCAGCAGCGGGAGCTCCGCGCCTTCCACGAGCGGCACGGCATCAGCACCCAGGCCTGGAGTCCGCTCGGACGCGGGAACGTCCTCGCCGACCCCGTGGTCGGGAGCATCGCTGCACGGCTCGGAAGGTCGCCTGCGCAGGTGATCCTGCGCTGGCACCTGCAACTCGGCATCCTGACCATCCCGAAGGCCAGCTCACGCGAGCGGATCACGTCGAACCTCGACATCTTCGCTTTCGAGCTCGACGACGCACACCTCGCCGAACTGGCCGCGCTCGACCGTGACCAGCGCTTCGGCTCGCACCCGGACAGGGTGGGCTGATGCGCACGGCGACCGTCCGCACGCTGAACTGGGCAGGCACCCTGCAACGCGTCTGGGACTACCCGCCGCTTCCGGCACCGCAGGGCACGACCGGTCCCACGATGCTTCTGGTGCACGGGTTCCGTGGTGACCACCACGGGCTGCTGCGCCTGGTCGAGGAGCTGCCCCGACATCGGATCCTCCTTCCGGACCTGCCGGGATTCGGACAGGGCGAGGAGCTCCAGGGCACGCACGACGTCGCGACCTACGCCCGCTTCGTCACCGACCTCCTGCAGGACCTCCACCCGGGGCCCGTGGTGTTGCTCGGTCACTCCTTCGGCTCCATCGTCGCGACCGAGGCGGCAGCCCTCGCGCCGGACCTCGCCGGCGTCGTCGTGCTGGTCAATCCCATCAGCGCCCCGGCGCTGGAGGGCCCGAGCCGTGCGGCGTCACGCATCGCGGAGTTCTACTACGTCACCGCCGACCGCCTGCCGGAGGCTGCCGGACGGGCACTCCTGTCCAACCGGGTGATCGTCCGCGCCATGAGCGTCTTCATGGCGAAGACGAAGGACAGGGCACTCCGGCGGTGGATCCACGGCCAGCACGACGCGTACTTCAGCTCCTTCGCGAGCCGCCGCGTGGTCCTGGAGGCCTTCCGGGCCTCCATCTCCGGCACGGTTCGGGACCACGCGCGGGACCTGTCGATGCCCGTACTGCTCATCGCCGCGGAGCAGGACGACATCGGGTCGGTGGAGAGCCAGCGCGCACTCGCGGCGCTCATCCCGAACGCGACGCTCGAGGTGATCCCCGACGTCGGCCACCTCATCCACTACGAGAAGCCTCGCGAGGCTGCGCGCCTCATCGGCGACTTCCTGAAGGACACAGCCGCATGAGGATCCTGTTCGACGCGCGTTTCACCCGCACGGACCAGCACGACGGCATCAGCCGCTACGGAGCGAGCCTGATCAGCGCGCTCGCGGCGACGGACGACGTCGTGATGCTCATCAGCGATCCCCGGCAGCTCGCCCTCCTGCCGGATGTCCCGCACGTGCGCATCACCAGTCCGCTCTCCCCTGCCGAGGTGTTCGTCGCACTGCGGATCAACGCCCTGTCGCCCGACGTCGTGGTCTGTCCGATGCAGACCATGGGATCCTGGGGCCGCCGGTATCCCCTGGTGCTCACCCTGCACGACCTCATCTACTACCAGAACCCGACGCCGCCGTCGTTCCTCCCGCTTCCCGTCCGCCTGCTCTGGCGGCTCTACCACCTGGCGTACTGGCCGCAGCGGCTGCTGCTGAACCGGGCCGACGTCGTCGCGACCATCTCGGCCACCACGGCAGCTCTCATGGCCGAGCACGGGTTGACCCGCCGACCGGTCATGATCATCGGCAATGCCCCGCAGCCCGCCGAACGCCGCCGGGACCCCGAAGCCCCCAGATCGGCGTCACTGCTGTACATGGGGTCCTTCATGCCCTACAAGAACGTCGAGACCCTGGTCCGCGCGATGGAGCTGCTCCCCGGGCATGTGCTCCACCTGCTGAGCAGGATCGCACCCGAGCGTCGCAGCGAGCTCGCGAACCTCGCGAGCGATCCGGAGCGGATCATCTTCCACGACGGGGTGTCCGACGCCGAGTACGCGGACCTGCTCGACGACTCCACGGCACTGGTCACCCTCTCCAGGGCCGAGGGATACGGCCTCCCCATCATCGAGGCGATGGCCACAGGCACCCCGGTGATCGCGAGTGACATCCCGATCTTCCGCGAGGTGGGGGGCACGGCGGCCCTGTTCGTCGATCCGGACGACCCGGAATCCGTCGCGTCGGCGGTCCGTTCCCTGAACCGTCCCGAGCGCTGGGCGGACGCGTCCCGCGCCGGCCTCGAACAGGCCGCGACCTACTCCTGGGCCGCGTCCGCGCATCAGCTGCGGCAGGCCTGCACCCGCGCGGTCTCCGATCATCGCGCATCGCGGCGGGGCGGGGCAGGCAACGCGGGGCTGCCTTGACGGATCTCCAATGCCCGGCAATCGCGGTGCTGCTCGACGAGGACGCGGCAGCTCCTGTGTGGCTCGCCCGGCTGCCGATCGCGGAGCGATTCGAGGCAGCTGACCGCGCCGCGATCGTCGAGCTCGTGGACGACACGGCGGACCTGTACCGGGGAGAGACCTTCGTGGTGACGGCGCCCGGGAAGGAGCTCGCGGCTGCCCTGGCCCTGCAGGGTATCGGGACCCCGCCGCCCCTCGTGCTCGAGGTCGATGCATCCGGGTG
>JASLAA010000210.1 GCA_030147325.1 Arthrobacter sp.
GAAGCCCAGCGCGGCGACGATCGTGAGGGACTCGTTGAGCAGCACCTCCTGCCCGGGCGCCAGCTGCCGGACGCTGATGAGCGGGCTGACGGTGACCCGCAGCTTCCGGCCGGACTGCAGGATGTCCGCGGTGTCCTGGACCGTGGCCTCGGTGGTGGTCCCCGGGACCGACGGGCGCCGGGGATTGACCTGCATCACCGTGGCGAAGCTGAAGGGAGCCGCGCCCTCCTTCTCGAGGGCAGCCTTCAGCCGCACTATCTCGGTCCGCGCCGCTTCCAGCGCGCTGACCAGCTTCCCGTTGTTCTGGGTGGCCGAGGCCAGCTGACGGTCGATGTGCCGCAGTTTGTCCCTCAGTACGTTCAGTTGGCGCTGCGTCACGGAGTCGTCGAGGGGCGGCGGTGCCGCGTCTCGCGGATCAGCGCCAGGGACGGTGTCTTCGGGGTCCGGCATTGTGGTTCGCCACCTTGGGTTCGACCTTCAGCTGTCTTTCGACCTTAGCGCAGACGTCCGTCCGCGGGGTGCAGTACTGGGAGGGTGCAGGGGCTTCCTGCTAGTCCTCCCGGGCGGCGTCGGCGATCGCGTCCCGACGCGCCTGCGCTTCCTCCGCCGGCAGCGCCCCCCGCTGGATCGTCGACGCCGCATCCCGCGCTACCCGGCGCAGACGCTTGTCCGACACGTCCCGCTCACCGACGGCCTGAGGCGTCCAGGCGTTGAGGTCCTCCTCGCTGAAGCCGGTCTTCGACGGGCGTCGCTTCGGCGTGAAGCCCACGGCACCGTCCGCGAGCCGGCGGGTGGTCAGCAGGAAGCCGGTGTGGGCGACCATCCGGTGGTCGGGACGGACGGCGAGTCCCTCGAGGTGCCACCCGCGCACCATGGACTCCCAGGCTTCGGGCTCGGTGAAGCGCCCATCAGCGCGGATGGCTTCAGCGGTCCGCGAGAGCTGCGTGACGGTGGCGACGTAGCTGATCCAGACCCCGCCCGCGGCGAGGACGGTCGCGACGGCGTCGAGGCATTCCCACGGGGCGAGCATGTCGAGGACCACCCGGTCCACCGAGCCGGGTTCCTCATGGTCCACGACCTGCTCCTGGAAATCGCCCAGCGTGATCTGCCAGGCGGGATGGGGGCCGTCGAAGATCGTCTCGACGTTGCCGCGGGCGATGTCCGCGAATTCCTCCCGGCGCTCGAACGAGTGGAGGTAGCCGGAGTCTCCGACGGCCCGCAGCAGCGAGATGGAGAGCGCACCCGAGCCGACACCGGCTTCGACCACGCGCGCGCCGGGGTAGATGTCGGCCATCGTCACGATCTGACCGGCGTCCTTCGGGTACACGACGGCCGCGCCGCGTGGCATCGACAGCACGAAGTCCGACAGGAGAGGCCTCAGCGCCTGGTACAACTGGCCCGAGGTGTTCTCCAGGATGGTGCCCTCGGTGGTGCCGATGAGGGCGTCATGCTGGAGGAAGCCCTTGTGCGTGTGGAAGGCGCCTCCCGGCGTGAGGGTGATGGTGTTCATCCGGCCCTTCTCGTCGGTCAACTGCACCCGCTCGCCGGCGCGGAAAGGTCCACGGCGTGCCGCGGCTCCGTGCGGGTTCGGGTTTGCGGGCGGCATGGTCGGGGTGGTGCTCATGGAAAGTCCTTCGGGAGTGGCCGGCGGGCGGCCTGGGGTGCGGTGGAGGTGGATGGGGCTCAGGGCCCGGGCGTGGGCTTGCCCGTGATGGCCTGGACGACGGTGCGCTGGTGGAGCAGGCCGGTGACGGTTCCCCGGCGGTTGACAACGGCGTATTCGTTGCCTTCGAGGCGGGCGAGGAACTGGACGAGTTCCTGCCCCGCAGCGGATTCGGGCACGACGGCACCCGCGGCGAGCGACCGCGCTGCTGCGTTGACGGCGGTGGTGTCCGCCACCTCGTCCGGCACGGCCAGCAGGGCCGCCTCGTCGACCACCGCTTCAGGCTGTCCGGCCGGTCCGGTCAGGACGACGGCGGCTCCCGGGTTGTCGCGCAGGAGCCGGCGGGCCGCGAGGACCGATGTCCCTGCGGGACAACCGATGGCGCGCTGCTGGAGCCTGCCCGCACTGATGGCGGGCAGGCGCAGGCGCATCCGCGCGTTCTCGATGGCGGCTGTGGCGCCCATCCAGAGGAAAGCACCCATCACGACGGCGATGAGGATGACGGTCAGGTCCGGCCCGCGGCCCTGCAGGAGTGGCACGCCGACCACGACGCCGAGCAGGAGGATGACGATGACCCTTCCTGCCCAGCCTGCGGCGACGGTGCCCTTCTCCTGACTGCCGGTGGCCTTCCAGACGGCGCTCTCCACGAGGCGGCCGCCGTCCAGGGGAAGACCCGGCAGCACGTTGAACACCGCGACGAGGACGTTGGCCCAGACCAGGATCGTGACAAGGAGGTAGGCGACGGACCCGGGCGTCATGGCCTGCAGGAGCGTCCACCCCAGCCCCGCCAGCACGAAGTTCGCGGCCGGTCCGGCGAGGGCCACGGCGAGCGACCTGCCGGGCGAGGCATTGAAACTCGCGAACTGGGTGTGGCCGCCCCAGAGGTTCAGGACGATCCGCGTGGTCGGCCAGCCGAAGG
>JASLAA010000027.1 GCA_030147325.1 Arthrobacter sp.
GGACCGTCCACGCTCGAACGAAGCGCGGACGGACAAGGCCGCAGACACGTCCTGTCTGCGGCCTTTTCCTGTGCCTTCGAGGAACCCCGACCGCTGCGCCGGCGTCCTCCCGTATCAGCGGTAGCTGGGCAGGTAGGTCCCCGACGACGGGACGATCACCTTGCCGAGCGGCGCCAGTGACACCGGGATGAGCTTCAGGTTGGCGATGCCGAGGGGGATGCCGATGATGCTGATGAACATGGGGATCGCGGTCAGCACGTGTCCGATCGCGATCCAGATGCCCGCGACGAGCAGCCAGATGACATTGCCGATGGTGGAGAAGGCGCCGGGCTGCCCTCCGCGATGGACGATGGTCTGGCCGAAGGGCCACAGCGCATAGACGCCGATCCTGAAGGAGGCGATGCCGAACGGGATGGTCACGATCAGCAGGCAGCAGAGGATACCCGCGAGGAAGTAGCCGAGAGCCAGCCAGATGCCGCCGAACAGGAGCCAGATGATGTTCAGGAGTGCGTTCATGGTCCAATCCTCCCGCACCCGCGGGGTCACCGCACCCATCCATGACAGGAAGGGCCTCCTACCCGTCGTGGTAGGAGGCCCTTCCTGTCATGGATCAGGATTTGCTAGCGCGGGCGGCGATCGTTCGACGCCGGTGCGCTGGCCCTGCGGGAACCGGCGGCGCGGCGTGCGCCTTCGGTACGCGGTGCGGAGGACGGCGCGTGGCTGCGCTGCCCGCCACCCGTGGGCGCTCCTGCGGCGGCGGGACGGCGGACGGCATCACCGACGCGCTGCCCGGAGGCCGGACGTCGGCTGCGGCTCGTCGTCTCGGACGCCGTGCGCGGCTCCTCGGTGCGACGGCGTGATCCGCCCGTCTTCGGGGCAGCACCTGCATCAGTGCCGAAGCGCGGCGCCTGCGGCTGGTCCTTGCGGCGCTCCGCCCGGTTTCCCTGTGCTGCCTGGGGATCGGCGGCGACGCGTCCGCGTCCGCCCCGTCCTCCACGGCCACCGGCTGCCGGCGCGGCGGAACCACGCCGGGCGCGCTTGCGCTCGGCGTTGGCGCCCGTCGACGTACCGTCGCCACGCGACGCCTCGCGGGTAGCGAGGAGTGCCGCGCGGGTGCGGGGGTCGATCTTGTCGGCCAGCTCACCGGTGAGGGAGAGCACGAGCGGGGAGGTCGCCTTCACGTTCTCGAACGCGACGTCGACTCCTGCAGCCTTCATCAGCTTCTGCACCTCGGACTTCTGCTCGGGCAGCGTGATCGTGACCACGGTTCCCGACGAACCGGCACGGGCTGTGCGGCCCGAGCGGTGCAGGTACGCCTTGTGCTCCGTGGGCGGGTCCACGTGGACGACGAGTTCGACGTCGTCCACGTGCACACCGCGGGCGGCGACGTCGGTCGCGACGAGCACGCGGACGTCACCCGTGGAGAATTCGGCCAGGTTGCGGTCGCGGGCGTTCTGCGACAGGTTCCCGTGCAGGTCGACGGCTGGGATACCCGCGTCCGTCAGCGTCTTGGCGAGCTTACGGGCGTGGTGCTTGGTCCGCATGAACAGCAGGCGGCGTCCGGTGCCGGAGGCGAGCTGGACGATCAGCTGCTTCTTCTGGGTCTGGTCGCCGATCAGGAGGACGTGGTGCTCCATCGTGGTCACGGCGGCCTGGGGATCGTCCACCGAGTGCGTGACCGGGTTCGTCATGTAGCGGTTGACTACCTTGTCCACACCGTTGTCCAGCGTCGCCGAGAACAGCAGGCGCTGGCCGTCGGCCGGAGTCGTGTCGAGCAGCTTCTTGACGACCGGGAGGAAGCCGAGGTCGGCCATGTGGTCGGCCTCGTCGAGGATGGTGACCTCCACCGACTCCAGGGTGATGATCCGCTGGCGCATCAGGTCCTCGAGGCGGCCCGGGCAGGCGATGACGATGTCGACGCCGGCGCGCAGCGCCTTCTCCTGGCGCTGCTGGGAGACACCGCCGTAGATGACGGTGGTGTTCAGCCCGAGTTCCTTCGCCAGGGGTTCCACCGTGGCGTTGATCTGGGTGGCGAGCTCACGCGTCGGAGCGAGGATCAGGGCAAGGGGCCGTCCGGGCTTGCGGCGGTAGGCCGCTTCCTGCTCGGCCAGTCGCGCGACCATGGGAAGCGCGAAGGCGAGGGTCTTGCCCGAGCCGGTACGCCCGCGTCCCAGGACGTCGCGCCCTGCGAGGGAGTCGGGCAGCGATTTGACCTGGATGGGGAATGGTTCGGTGATCCCCTGCGCGGCGAGGTTCTCGACCAGCGCTTTGGGCACACCGAGGGCAGCAAAAGTTGTCATGTGAAGTACAGGAGCTTTCTTCTCATCCTCCCCGGCACCGGTTGACGCAGGGGTTCGCCGAAGAAGAGTCAGACAGTGTCTACCGCGCTCACGAATCTGGGAGCAGGATGCGGGACAAAAGAATGCGTTCTATCGACGCAGGCTGCGCGTCCAGCTGACGGAACGAATCCGCCCTGCGCAGGCAAGTGCCTCCAGTTTATCAGCAGGTCCCCCGGATACCCGCATCGGGCCCTACTCGGCACTCATCCCGGAACGGACGTGTGCCGTGCTGGCCCGCACGACCAGCCTCGGACTCAGGGCAGCCCCCGCCGGCTCCGGCGGACCCTGGCCGATCAGTTCCTGGATGCAGAGCCTGCCGAGATCATGGAACTCCTGGCGCAGAGTGGTGAGTGACGGCTCGTAGTACTCCGCCTCCGGGACGTCGTC
>JASLAA010000193.1 GCA_030147325.1 Arthrobacter sp.
TTCCAGCCGGTGGCCGGCGAGGCTGCGGTGGTCTCGGAGCCGCACCTGATGAGCATCTGGCGGACCGAAGGACACAGCGTGAGCGAGAACTGCATCGAGAACCCCACCGGAATCGGCTGCGAAGCCCCCACCCGCTGAGAGGCGCGACGGGGCCAGGTGCAGTCCACCCGGTCAGCGCGTCGACCGGTCGGTCGATGTGGCGGGATCAGCAGCGCGCCCCTGCCGAGGCTGCGCCCGACCGATAGACTGGATCCATGACTATGCCAGCAGATCCCTTCGCCAATGATCCCCTCGATGGTGGCACCGGAGGCTCCACAGCGACTATCGAGCGCGAGGACGTCCGCCAGCAAGTGGAGCCGGGCGACGCGGAGCGATTCGCCCACTACGTGCGCAAGGAAAAGATCATGGAGTCGGCCTTCACGGGCGAGCCGGTGATCGCCCTGTGCGGCAAGGTCTGGACGCCGGGCCGGGATCCGGAGAAGTTTCCCGTCTGCCCTGAATGCAAAGAGATCTACAACGGCCTGCGCCCCGGCAACGACAAGCCGAAGGACTGACGCCACCAGTTCCAGCACTGCGGCACGGGTCGACCCCGAATCCAGGGGACGCCTCGTGCCGGCTTCCGGCGCGTGCTCCCGAGAGCGAGGCCGACGCCCCCATATCGCCGCTCACCGGCAGAACACCAGGTGTCATGAACAAGACCGCGAGCAAGGCCACCGGGGCCATGTCGTCCGAACTGCGGCCGCTCACCATCGGCATCCTCGCGATTCTCACGTGCGCGGCCTTCGAGGCCATGGCCGTCGTCACCGCCATGCCGTCGGTGGCCCGGGAGCTCTCGGGCGAGTCCAGCTACGGCCTTGCATTCTCTATGTACCTGACAGCGTCACTGCTGGGCACCGTCGTCGCCGGCTCATGGTGTGATCGCAGCGGCCCCCGCCCAGCCCTGGCGGTGGGGATGACGCTCATGATCCTCGGGCTGCTCGCTGCGGGAGCGGCTCCGGATTTCTGGCTCGTCACCGTCGGGCGTGCGGTCTCGGGCCTCGGCGGCGGGTTCATGATCGTCGCCGTGTACGTGGTCATCGGGCGCTCCTTCCCGCAGCACGCGCAGCCCGTCGTCTTCGGTTGGCTGGCCGCCGCCTGGGTTCTCCCGGCCCTCATCGGTCCGGTCGTCTCGGGATTCGTGACGGTGCATTTCGGGTGGCGGTGGGTGTTCCTCGGGGTCGCGCCCATCGTGCTGGCCGCCGTCGTCATCGTCTGGCCGAAGACGCGGGAACTCGGCCCCGTCGGGTCGCCGCAGGCGGGATCGGCGAAGGCGAGGGCCGTGCGAGGCTTCGCCCTCGCCGGTGGTGTCTTCGCCGCACAGTGGGCCGTGGTCCACCTCGCCGACTCGTCGGATCCGACCCCGGGCACCGTGCTCGGCTTGGCGGGTCTCGCCGTCGCGGGAGTCGCGGTGGCGCTCGTGGTGCTGCCCTCGCTCCTGCCCCGGGGCACGCTCGTGCTCGCGCGCGGGCTCCCGAGCATCATCGCGACCCGGGGCCTGGTCAACGTGGCATTCTTCGGCACCGAGGCCTTCATCCCGCTCATGCTGGTCAGTTCCCGGGACATCGATCCGGGGGCGGCGGGCCTGACGCTCAGCGCCGGTGCCCTCGGATGGAGTGCCGGCTCGTACGTCCAGGCACGCGTGACCTTCGCCCGGCAATGGCTGCTGGTGGCCGGGTCGTCGATCCTGTCGCTGTCCCTGGGCGGCTTCGCCCTGGCGACGGCGGCGGAGGCGCCCCTCTGGGTACTCGCCGTCGTCTGGGGCCTGTCCGGTTTCGCGATGGGGATGACCCTGTCCACGACCTCCGTCCTGGTCCTCAAGCTCTCCCCGACCAACGAACAGGGACGGAATTCCGCCGCCCTCCAGATCTCCGACCAGCTCGGCGGGGTGGTCGGCACGGCGGGAGCGGGGGCGCTCTTCGCCCTCCTGCACGACGACGCGAACCCGGGACACGTGCCCACGTTCGTTGCCATCTGGCTGGCTCTGTGGGTGTTCACCGCGGCAGGTATAGTTTCGGGTCTGAGAGGGGCCCGGTCACCCGATGACGGCCCCGACCTCAACCCCAGCAAGTCAATGGAAGGTACTGTCCCGGCGTGAGTAATGACACCCTGTTCGGTGCCGGCGCAGCCCTGCCCCCCGCGTATCCCGAACGAGCAGCCTGGGGCACAGCGCCCAAACTGCGCCAGTGGCAGAGCGAAGCGCTGGAGAAGTATTTCCGTGAGTCGCCGAGCGACTTCCTGGCGGTCGCCACCCCGGGCGCGGGCAAGACGACCTTCGCGCTCCGCGTCGCCACCGAGCTCGTCGAGCGCGGAATCGTGAATCGTGTGACCGTCGTCGCGCCCACCGACCATCTGAAGCGTCAGTGGGCCGACGCCGCAGCGCGGGTGGGGCTGGCGATCGACCCGAACTTCAAGAACGCCGACGGCAGGCACGGGGGCGCTTTCATCGGCGTCGCGGTGACGTACGCACAGGTGGCCAGTAAGCCCATGCTGCACCGGGCCAAGACGGAGGCTGCGCGCACGCTCGTCATCCTCGACGAGATCCACCACGGCGGGGATGCACTGTCCTGGGGTGACGGCATCCGTGAGGCGTTCGAGCCCGCGACACGGCGCCTCGCCCTGACGGGAACGCCCTTCCGCTCCGACACCGCGGCCATCCCGTTCGTCGAGTACGTCGAGGACCGGGACGGAATCCGCCGCTCACGCGCCGATTACACCTACGGGTACGGCGAGGCCCTGCGCGATCACGTGGTGCGTCCCGTCATGTTCATGGCCTACTCGGGCCAGATGCGGTGGCGGACGAGCGCCGGCGAGGAGATGGCTGCATCCCTCGGTGAGGCGGCCGTCACGAAGGACATCACAGCGCAGGCATGGCGCACCGCACTGAATCCCGCAGGCGAATGGATCCCCTCGGTGCTGGCGGCGGCGGACAAGCGACTCACCGAGGTGCGGCGCACGGTCCACGACTCCGGAGGACTCGTGATCGCGACCGACCACGACGACGCCCGTGCCTATGCCGGCCAGCTCAAGCGCATCACCGGGGAGTCGCCCACCGTCATCCTGTCCGACGACGCGAAGGCCTCCTCGAAGATCGAGGAGTTCTCCGCCGGCGACAAGCGCTGGATGGTCGCCGTCCGCATGGTCTCCGAAGGAGTGGACGTCCCACGTCTCGCGGTGGGCGTCTACGCCACGTCCACCGCGACACCGCTCTTCTTCGCGCAGGCCGTAGGGCGCTATGTCAGGGCGCGACGGCGGGGCGAGACGGCGTCGATCTTCCTCCCGTCCGTACCCAACCTGATGGCCCTCGCGAATCAGCTCGAACTGGAGCGCGACCATGCCCTCGATCGTCCGGACAAGGACGACGAGGGGTTCGGCCTCGAGGACGCACTGATGGAGGCCGCGAACCGGGAGGACAAGGCGTCGGACTCGCTGACCAAGCAGAAGTTCGAAGCCCTGGAGTCACAGGCATCGTTCGACCGCGTCCTCTTCGACGGTGGCGAGTTCGGCACGGGCGGCGAGCTGGGCAGCGAGGACGAGCAGGACTTCCTGGGTATCCCGGGCCTGCTCGATGCGGATCAGGTGGGACAGTTGCTGCGCCAGCGCCAGCACGAGCAGCAGTCCCGCCGGAAGGCGCGTGGCACGGCGGTGCCGGCGGCCGAGCCACTGGTGGTGGATCACCGGCAGCTCACGGAGCTCCGGGGGCAGCTGGCGAAGAACGTGTCCGCCTGGGCTGCTCGCACGGGCATGCCGCACGGCCAGGTGCACACGGAGCTGCGACGCCAGTGCGGTGGACCTGCCGTCGCGCAGGCCAACGAGGACCAGCTCCAGCGTCGTCTGCAGAAGCTGCAGGACTGGTTCATCGGGAAGAAGTAGGGGGCCCCGTCAAGGCGGAGGCCGGGCTGGGAGATCCAGCCCGGCCTCCGGTGCCTCCGGTGGCTAGCGGACCAGCTCGACGCCGGCCGCCTCGAGTTCGTCGAGGGCGTCCTCGGACCTCTCGGCGTGCACACCCCGCGTGAGTTCCGTGAGGAGCGAGACCGTGTATCCCGCCTGCAGCGCGTCGAGCGCCGTGGCACGCACGCAGTAGTCCGTCGCCAGGCCTGCGATGACGACATCGTCGACCTCGTGATCCCGAAGCCAGTCGTCGAGCGTCAGCAGATCCTCGTCCGGCTCCGCCGCGGCACCGCCCAGCTTCTGCTCGCCCGTCGGCACCTCGTCGTCAGGTGCCTTCACGCCTTCGAATCCGGAGTAGGCCGCTTCGAACTGGCCCTTGCGGAAGACCGCGTCGATGCTCTCGGTGTCGAGGTCGCGATGGAAGTCGGAGCCCTTCGTGTCAGCGACGCAGTGCACGGGCCACGAGTCGACGTAGTCGGGTGTCTCGGAGAAGTGGCTTCCCGGATCGATGTGCCAGTCCTGCGTGGCGACGATGTAGTCGTAGGAGCCGGCCTGCTCGTCGATGTGGTCGCTGATGTCGGCCGCGACCTGCGCACCGCCGTCGACGGCGAGCGAGCCGCCCTCGCAGAAATCTTTCTGCACATCCACGATGATCAGTGCGCGCGTCATGATGCTGCCTCCTCGTACTCGGTGGGTAGGACGGGTTCGCCCCGCTGGAGGCGCCGGACGGCGCCCGGGAGTTCGGCGAGCGACATCCGGTGGCGCTCGGCGGCCCGGACCACGGCTTCGGGGCCAGTCCACCCGGGCAGGACGGCGCCGTCGCGGACGAACTGCTGCGTGAGCGGGCGGTCGTTGCCGTCGTCGGCCGGGGAGATCCCGATGCCGACCACTTCGGCCTGCGCCGTCCCGCTCCCGTCGAGCCGGCGCAGTGCCCGTTTCAGTCCGCCCACCGAGGCCTTGTTCTTCGCCGCCTTCGCCACGGAGACGAAGGTGCCGTGGTCGTCCTGCCGGCTCACCAGCTTGTAGACCATGCCGGCGGTCGGGGCGCCGGAACCGGTGACGAGGGAGGTGCCCACGCCGTAGGAGTCGACCGGAGCGGAGGCGAGTAGTCCGATCGCGAACTCGTCGAGGTCCGACGTCACCACGATCTTCGTGGTGTGGTTGCCGAGGTCGTCCAGCAACTGCCGGACCCAGCGCGCCTGCGCCACCAGATCTCCGGAGTCCAGCCGGACGGCGCCCAGGTCCGGTCCGGCCACCTCGACTGCCGTGCGCACGCCCTGCTCGACGTCGTACGTGTCGACGAGCAGCGAGGTCCCGCGCCCCAGCGACGCCACCTGCGCCTCGAAGGCCGCGCGCTCGGAGTCGTGCAGGAGTGTGAAGGAGTGCGCCGCAGTGCCCACCGTGCGCAGGCCGTACCTGCGCCCGGCCTCGAGGTTGGACGTGCTGGCGAAGCCTCCGATGATCGCTGCCCGTGCCGCCGCCACCGCAGATTCCTCGTGCGTGCGGCGCGAGCCCATCTCGATGCAGGGCCGGCCGGCCGCCGCGCCCGTCATACGGGATGCGGCAGAGGCGATGGCGCTGTCGTGGTTGAGGACCGACAGGATGAGCGTCTCGAGGATGCACGCCTCGGCGAAGGTGGACTCGACGGTCAGGATGGGGGAGTTGGGGAAGAAGGCCTCGCCTTCCGCATAGCCCGAGATGGACCCGGTGAAGCGGAAGTCCGACAGCCAGGTGAGCGTCGCGTCGTCCACGATCCGGTGATCGCTGAGGAACGCGAGCTGTGCGTCGTCGAACCGGAAAGTCTCCAGCGCCTCGAGCAGTCGGCCCGTGCCGGCGACGACGCCGTAGCGGCGGCCCGCGGGGAGACGGCGTGCGAAGGCCTCGAAGACGGACCGCCGGTGGGCCGCGCCGGAGTGCAGCGAGGCCTGCAGCATCGTGAGTTCGTACTGGTCGGTGAACAGTGCGCTGTTCGGCGTGTTCACGGGGGAGGGCGCCTCGACGTTCGTCGGCGGCAGGTCTTCGGTCACTGGGTTCGTCACCCTGAAAACGATAGCGGGACGTTCACCCGAGGAGTACCCGGCCACCCCGGACAGTGATGCGACCTAGAATGAGGATCATGACAGTAGGCTTCGCAACCGGTACCGACACCCTCGAAGAGGTACGGAGTGCCGAGAGAACCGACCTCGACCAGCCCTGGATCGTCGTGGTCTGGAACGACCCGGTGAATCTGATGAGCTATGTGAGCTTCGTCTTCCAGACGTACTTCGGCTACAGCGAGGCCAAGGCGCGCACGCTCATGCTCGAGGTGCACGAGCAGGGCCGTTCAGCGGTCGTCTCCGGCAGTCGCGAGAAGGTGGAGCAGGACACCGTCGCGCTCCATTCCTACGGGCTGTGGGCCACCTTCGAAAAAGCCGGAAGCGAGTAGCACGTGGCGAAACCGTTCAAGTCCACGCGCCGCGGCATCACCGGTGCGCTGGAGCCGGGTGAGGCACGCCTGCTCGGCGCCCTGCTCGACGACGTCATCTCGATGCTCGAACCCGAAAGCGGCCCGAGCGAGGACCCGCTAGCCGCTCTCGTCGGCATGTCCGGGACCGACGCCGACGCCACTGCCCCCGATGACTCCGCCGTCCGGCGCCTCCTGCCCGACGCCGTCCGAGGGGACGACGACGAAGCCCTGGCCTTCCGCCGCCTGACGGAGCGCTCGCTGCGGGAGCAGAAGATCGGGGCGCTGCGCAGCACTGCCCTCGCGATCGAGTCCAGCCCCATGACACTCACCGAGGAGCAGGCCCGGCTCTTCGCGCAGGCCCTCAACGACGTCCGCCTCGTCCTGGCTGACCGGCTCAGCATCGAGACGGAGGACGACGCCGAGCGCCTCCACGACGTCGCCGACTCGAAGGACGTGGACGACGTCGAGTCCTACCTCGCGCTGGTGTACAACTTCATCACCTGGCTGCAGGAATCACTCGTGCAGGCCATGCTGAAGGCCGCCCGCCTGGAGCGCTGACCGCCGGCCCGGCCGACCACGGCAGCACGGTCTCCTCCCGCTGCTGTGACAAAGACCACGGCGGCGCGAATAGTCTTCGTGGGCGGCACGTCCTATTGTCGGAGGATCATGAGCCCAGAGCCAGCGAAGACGGACCGCACCGAAGCGCCCATCGGTATCTTCGACTCCGGGGTCGGGGGACTGACCGTCGCGAGAGCGGTCATCGACCAGCTGCCCCACGAATCGATCATGTACGTGGGTGACACCGCGAACGGTCCGTACGGCCCGCTCCCCATCGCCAGCGTGCGTGCCCATGCGCTCGGCGTGATGGACGAACTGGTGGACTCGGGCGTCAAGCTCCTCGTCATCGCCTGCAACTCGGCGTCCGCCGCCGTCCTCCGGGACGCCCGCGAACGCTACACGGCCAGGTATGGCATCCCGGTCATCGAGGTCATCCAGCCCGCGGTCCGCCGGGCGGTCGCTTCCACGCGCACGGGCCGTATCGGCGTGATCGGCACCTCCGCCACCGTAGGCTCCCGCGCCTACGACGACACCTTCGCCGCCGCGCCACACCTCGAGGTGACCTCCGTGGCATGCCCCGCCTTCGTCGAGTTCGTCGAGGCGGGCATCACCGGCGGCCCCGAGCTGCTGCGCACCGCCAAGGAATACCTGGCCCCGCTGAAGGCGGCCCGCGTCGACACCCTGGTCCTGGGGTGCACCCACTACCCGCTGCTGACAGGAGTGATCTCCTACGTCATGGGGGACGCCGTCACGCTGGTCTCGAGCGCCGAGGAGACGGCGAAGGACGTGTACCGCGCACTCGTGTCCCACGGGCTCGAGCGGGACAATTCCTCGCGGGCCGACCACCGTTTCATCGCGACGGGCGACGCCGGGAGATTCGAGGAACTGGCCCGGCGCTTCCTGGGCCCTGAAGTCCTCAGCGTCCAGCACGTGGATCACGTCGCGGCCCAGTACCCCACGGGTAGCATGGCCCGGATCACCCCCGAGATGATCGCCGCAGCCGGCTTCCCGGGCGCATGAAGCTCACGATCGTCGGATGCAGCGGATCGTTCCCCGGACCGCAGTCCCCGGCCTCCTGCTACCTCCTCAGCGCTGAGTGGGAGGGCCGGACATGGCGGATCCTGCTGGATCTCGGCAACGGGTCCCTCGGCGCGCTGCAGCGGTACATGGACCTGCGCGAGATCGACGCCGTCTTCCTGTCACACCTCCACCCGGACCACTGCATGGACCTGTGCGGGCTCCATGTCGCCGTCCACTGGGATCCCGCGGGCTGGGGCCTGCCGCGGATCCCGGTCTGGGGGCCCGCCGCGACGGCCGACCGCATGGCCAGCGCCTACGGGCTGGAACTGGACCCCGGCATGCACGAGGACTTCGACTTCCGTTCCTGGCGCGACCGCGATCCCGTCTCGGTCGGTCCTTTCACCATCACGCCGTACCAGGTCCTCCATCCCATCGAGGAGGCGTACGCGCTGCGCGTGGAGGTGGCCGAGCCGGACGCGCGGGGAGCCCTGCAACCTCACGTCCTCGCCTACTCCGGGGACACCGATTCCTGCGAGGGTCTGGTGGACGCCGCGCGTGACGCCGATATCTTCCTCTGTGAGGCGGCCTTCCACGAAGGCCGCGACGACGCGATCGAGGGCGTGCATCTCACGGGCAAGCGGGCTGGGGACGTGGCGACGCGTGCCTCCGTCAAGCGCCTCCTGCTGACCCATCTGCCGGTGTGGAACGACGCGAACCTCGCTGTCAGCGAGGCCCGCCAGAGCTACGACGGACACCTCGCGGTCGCCGTCGCCGGCGTCTCCTATACCGTCTGACCCCGAGGGGCCGCAGCCCATCGGGGCGGGCACGCGTACCGGCGATCTCCCATGAGCTCCCCACTAGACTGGGAGCCATGACATCCGCGACATCCTCCTCCGTTCCTTCCGACGCCGGTACCGGGAAGCCACTGCTGCGCGCTGACGGGCGGACCCCCGACCAACTGCGGAACATCAGCATCACGCGCGGGTGGTCCAAGCAGGCGGAGGGGTCGGCGCTCATCGAGTTCGGCAACACCAGGGTCCTCTGCACAGCCTCGCTGACGAGCGGCGTTCCCCGCTGGTTGAAGGGCGAGGGTAAGGGCTGGGTCACTGCGGAGTACGCGATGCTTCCGCGCGCCACCAACACCCGCTCCGACCGCGAATCCGTGAAGGGCAAGATCGGTGGCAGGACCCACGAGATCTCGCGCCTCATCGGTCGCTCACTCCGCTCCATCATCGACACGAAGGCGCTGGGTGAGAACACCATCGTGCTCGACTGCGACGTCCTGCAGGCCGACGGCGGCACGAGGACGGCCGCGATCACCGGCGCCTACGTGGCGCTCGCTGACGCGATCCGCTACGCCAAGGACAAGAAGCTCATCGCGGCCTCGGCCTCACCCCTGATCGACACCGTGGCGGCGATCAGTGTGGGAATCATCGACGGCATCCCCATGCTCGACCTGCCCTATGTCGAGGACGTGCGCGCGGAGACGGACATGAACGTCGTCGTGACCGGATCCGGCAAGTTCGTCGAGGTGCAGGGAACGGCAGAGGGTGCGCCCTTCGACCGGGCCGAACTCGACGCCCTCCTGGACCTCGCACTGCTGGGCACCGCGCAGCTCGCTCAGATCCAGATCGACACCCTGCGGGACTCCTCGGGTGGCTGATGGCCCCGAGCCACGGCTCGTCCTTGCAACCCGCAATCCAGGCAAGCTCCGTGAGCTCCGCGAGTTGCTGCGGGGTCAGGTGCCCGGGCTCGACGTCGACACTCAGGTCATCGACGCGGCAGCGGCCGGTGCGCCCGACGTCGTGGAGAGCGGCTCGACCTTCGAGGAGAACGCCCTGCTGAAGGCGGAGCAGACGGCACAGGCCACGGGGCTGGTCGCGGTCGCCGATGACTCCGGCCTGTCGGTCGACATCCTCGGCGGTGCGCCGGGTATCTTCTCCGCGAGATGGGCCGGCAGGCACGGTGACGACGCCGCGAACCTGGAGCTCCTGCTCGCCCAGCTCTCCGACATCGGCGACGGGCGCCGTGGGGCGGCCTTCGTCTGCGCGGCGGCCCTCGCGCTCCCGGCCGACGGCGGGCGCGGAAACCACACCGAGCACGGTGAGTTGCGGGGCACCCTGCTGGCGGCTCCTCGGGGCGCGGGAGGCTTCGGCTACGACCCGATCCTCGTCCCGACCGGACTCGGTCGCAGTTGCGCCGAGCTCGCGCCCGAGGAGAAGAACGCCATCAGCCACCGGGGCATCGCCTTCAGGGCGCTGCTGCCACGCCTGGTCGACGCCCTGACCTGAGCAGCGACGTCCCGCCGGAACGCGTCAGCCACCACGATCAGCACCTGATGATCAGCACCGAATAATCAGCCAGCACCACCAGAGCACAGGACCCGGCACTGCACGCCGGGCGTCCGAGGGGACGCACCACGAGAGGGACGGGTACCACCGTGAGCATCATCCAGACAGCCGAACCGGCACGGGTCGCCATGGCGACGACGACGTCGGACGGGTCCGCCCTCGGAAGCGTCACGGACTGGGCGGTCAACCTGATGGAGACCATCGGGGCCCCGGGTGCCGGCATCGCCATCGCGCTCGAGAACCTCTTCCCCCCGCTGCCCAGCGAGGTGATCCTGCCGCTCGCCGGTTTCACCGCCAGCCGTGGGAATTTCTCGCTGTTCGAGGCGATCCTGTGGACGACTCTGGGGTCGGTGGTCGGCGCCTATGCGCTGTACGCCCTCGGCGCGTGGCTCGGGCGGGACAGGATGCGCAGGCTCGTCTCGAAGGTCCCCCTGATCGATATCGAGGATGTCGACAGGGTGGAGGAATGGTTCGAGCGGCACGGCTACCGGGCTGTCTTCTTCGGCCGCATGATCCCGCTGTTCCGGAGCCTGGTGTCCATCCCTGCAGGCATCGAGCGCATGCCGGTGGGTCGATTCCTGCTCCTCACCACGGCCGGCAGTCTCATCTGGAACTCGATCTTCGTCCTGGCCGGCTTCTACCTCGGGGAGAACTGGCACATCGTGGAGCAGTACGCGGGGACGTTCCAGCGGATCGTGATCGTCGCCGTCGTGCTCTTCGCCCTGTACTTCGTCTTCTCCAAGGTGCGCAAGTACCGGGCGGGGAAGCGGATCCGGTGACCCGCGCCGGCGGTCGCCGCTCGGCGCTGCCGTCTCCTACTCCTGGGACGAAGGGCTGACGCGGATCTGCGTCAGACCCGGACCGGCGCTCACGGCCGGGACGGCGGCCGGCGAGGTCGAGAGCATCCGGGAGAGGTCCGATGACGAATCGAAGAGCCGGGCGTCGAATCCGAGATCCAGCGCGGCCGCGATGTTCACCGGAGAATCGTCGATGAAGGTCACCATGTCGGGTGCCACGGCGAGCTCGGCCAGCACATGCCGGAAGATGTCGGCCGACGGCTTGACCAGCCTGAGCGACGAACTGAAGAAGAGGTGCTGGAACAGACTGGTCCAGGGGGCCTCGACGATCTGGGACACCATGGCCGTCGGCATGTTCGAGAGCAGGGCGAGGCGCTCGCCCCTCGCGTCGAGGTCCTCGAGGACATCCAGGGTCTCGAGGTTCGGATGCGACCACTGGTTCCGGTCGAGCATGTCGAGCCACGCCGCTGCTCCGGCACTGATGCATCGACCGCAGACCAGCGACCAGTACTCCTCCGAGGTCAGGGCTGCGGCGTCGTAGCCGTACCGGTGCTGCCAGTACGTCGACGTCGGCTGCTGCAGATCCGGAACACCCGTCGCTTCCGCCAGCAGCTCCCAGTCCTGGGGCGTCGGTGCCGTGGAGATCACATTGCCGTAATCGAAGAGGTACCACCGGCGGGAGCTGTCTGTGCGGGCCATGGTTCAGGGTAGGGCCTGCCTGCGGGTCTGCGCTCCCCGGCAGGGATGAACGTTGGGTGAACGGGGAGCGGATGCGGCGGCGGTAAACTGGTGGACGTGGGAATAGCGTTCACGGCCATCGACTTCGAGACTGCGAACGGCTTCCGTGGCTCGCCGTGCGCCGTCGGACTGACCAAGGTCAGGGACGGTCGGGTCGTGGAGGAGGCCTCGTGGTTGATGCGCCCGCCCGTCGGTCACGACCACTTCGATGCACGGAACATCGCGATCCACGGCATCACCTCCCGGATGGTGGAGCACGCCCCCCGTTTCGGGGAGCTCTTCCCGGAGATCGGCGGCTTCATCGGATCCGACGTGCTGGTGGCGCACAATGCCGCGTTCGACCTCGGGGTGATCCGGTCCGCGCTCGAGGTCTCCGCACTCGCCGGCCCGTCGTGGGACTATGCCTGCACCGTGATCCTGTCCCGCAAGAGCTATTCGCTGCCGTCCTACTCGCTCCCGTTCGTCGCGGAAGCCGCCGGTGTTCCCCTGGTCAACCACCACGACGCGGTCGAGGACGCACGCGCCTGCGCCGGCATCATGATCGACATCGCTCGGCGCTCCGAAGCACCGACGGTGGCAGACGTCCTCGGGTGCTACAACCTGCCACTCTCACGGGCTGAGCCCTACGCGCCGGGGATCGACGACCTCTCGAAGGCCACGAGGAACGCACTTCAGCAGGGCTCGTCGCCATCGGGCTGGTCGGGCTGGCCGGAGGAGGGGGCGAACCCGCACGCCAATCCGCAGGCCGACCCGCGGCACCCGCTGTACGGGCAGACCGTCGTCTTCACGGGCACTCTCGGTATCTCGCGGCCACAGGCCAAGGAACAGGCCGCACGTCTCGGTGCCCAGCCCGCGAGTGCCGTGACCCGCAGGACAACGGTGCTCGTGGTCGGGGACGGGTTCGTGGCAGCGGATCTCCGGAGCGGACGCGTGACGGGTAAGGCACGCCGCGTGCTGGAGCTGCATGAACGGGGCCAGGCCATCGAGGTGCTGTCCGAGGAGGAGTTCCTGCAGCTCACCGGGGTGGGCCGGCCCGCCGGGAGCCGGTAGCTTCCGTTCGGACAGCGGTTTCAGAACCGGAGGCTGATACCGGTGAGGTCGGCCGAGAGGTCGATGAGCCTCGACGCCGCGTTGCTCTCGCGTGCGTGCGGCTTCGCCGGGACGAGGTCGGGCCGTCCGGTGAGCTGGAACCAGCCGTCGGGTCCGCAGTAGGCGCCGTTGGGCACACCGGCGTCGACCGTTGCGCGCACGAGTGGCCAGGCTCCTGCGTCCTTGCCCTGGGCGACCGGCTCCATGATCCTCCTGCGCCACGGTGCAGCATCCCTGTGGGCGGCGACACCGGAACGCTCCGGGGTGAACATACCGAGTGCGAAGCCCGGATGCGCGACCACGCTCGTGGCCCTGCTGCGCGTCAGCTCCAGCCGTCGGGCCAGCTCGAAACCGAAGGCCATGACGGCGAGCTTGGACGTCGCGTAGGCGCGCGCACTCCGGTACGACGACGGCTGGAGGGACGACGGCGTCAGGCGTGCCCAGCGGTGGCTGATGCTGCCCAGGTGTACGATCCTCGCTCCGGAGGCGGACAGAGCCGGCAGCAGCAGCGCGATCAGGGCGTAGTGGCCGAGGTGGTTCGTTCCGAACTGGAGTTCGAAGCCGTCCGCCGTCGTCCGATGCTGCTTCGAGCCGACCACACCGGCATTGGCGAGCAGCCCGGTCAGCGGGCGTCCCGTGGCGATAGCGGCGGCGGCGGCCCGCACGGAGCCGAGGTCGGCGAGATCGAGGGGCTGGACGGTGACGTCGGCTCCCGGATGGAGCTCCTGGATGGCGCTGACCGCACGCGATGCCCGGTCCTCATTGCGGGACGCCAGAACGACGCTCGCACCCGCCCCCGCGAGCTGTTCGGAGGCGAAGTAGCCGAGACCGGCGTTCCCTCCGGTCACGAGGACGCGGTGACCGGCGAGCGGGGGGAGGGCGAGCGGGTTCCACATGCAGCCAGCCTAGGCGTTCACGGGTGGGTGCAGGCGGGTGCCGTCGGCTGGAGGTCGCGGTGGACTCGCCGGCTCAGGAACCCGTGGTCGCGGTGAGGAGGGTGCCTGCCATCTTGCGGACGACGTCGGCGACGCCGGGGGCGCTCAGATAAGCGGGCGGCAGGGCGCTCGTACCGTGCAGCGCTCCGAGTATCCCGCCGGCAACCGAGCAGGCGATGACACCGGAGGCGTCCGACCTGCCTGCCGCGGCAGCATGCGCGAGTGCTGCCGCGAACTGCTCCCGGGGCGACTCCGACGTGGCGACGCCCTCACGGGCCGCCTCCAGAGCGGCCTCGAACGTTCCTGCCGCCGTCGTTCCCGCCGCCGTCGTCCCCGCCTCCACCGTTCCGGGCTCGGAGGGCACGTCATCCGCGGATCCGCCCGGGGACCGATGTGCCCCGTCCCGCCGTCCAACGGCAGCCAGGTGGTCTTCCTCGCGCCGCTCCATGCTGACCGCCTCCTCCAGGCCGGAGCCCTCGATCGCCACGGCGCGGATGATGCCGCTGTAGAGGGCGGCGGTGCCCTTGGCCGCAGGCGACCCGTGGGTCAGCGCCGCCGCATCGGTGGTCAAGCGCTCGACCATGCTCGCGGGGATGCGCGGGACCAGCCCGAAAGGTGCCGATCGCAGCAGGGCCCCGGGGCCCTGCGACAGCGGGTTGAGGGGGCGGAACTGCGTCCCCATCTCGCCCGTCAGCAGGGCGCGCACGGTGTCGGGGTCCGCGTCGGGCACGGGCAGGATCGCCTCCTGCCGATCCAGCCAGCGGGCGGGAGCAGCGGGGGCGCGGGGTGGGAGGTGCTCACCCTGCCGCCCGAGCCAGCGGAGGTAGGCGAGCCAGAGGCAGGCCGTCTCATCGGCGGCGACGCCGTCGTTCGCCCACTCGAGGGCCTCGGTCAGGCCGTCGACCGTGTACAGGGTGAGGTGCGTCGCCTCGGACACCGCGACGTCCTCCGGGTCCTCGAGTGCTGCGAGCGGATCGTCGCCGGCGGCGCTCAGCAGGCCGTAGGCGTCACCCGCCATGGTTCCGAGCAGGCAACCGAGCACGCGGTCCGCGTAGGTCGTCGATCCGGCGCCGGGGGTACGTCCGTCGCGGTCGTTCGTCTCTGGGCCGGAGGTGCTGTCATTCGTCACACCCCCAGTCTAGGGAGGAGGCGCGGCGCCGGGGCTCCGAGGTCCTCCCGACCCGCGCGAGGAAGGCTCTTCGGGACCGCGGACGAGCAGCGAGGACACGCGGTACGTCAGGACCGGTCCGTCCGGACGCCCTGCGCCGATCCGGTCGCGGGTTTCGCCGCGCTGATCCGTCGAATGTCGCCGCTCGGCGGTAGCGTGAAAATCATGAGGATCCTCCATACGTCCGACTGGCACCTCGGCCGCTCGTTCCACGGCACCGGGACACTCGATGCCCAACGGATCTTCATCGACAACCTCGAGAAGACGGTGCGCGAGGAAGGCGTCGATGTCGTCCTCGTGGCCGGGGACGTCTACGATCGCGCACTTCCGGCCGTGGACGTCGTGGCACTGTTCGACGACGCCCTCGAACGCCTGACCGTAGCCGGCGCCCAGGTGATCGTCAGCAGCGGTAACCATGACTCCGCGACCAGGCTCGGGTTCGGCGGTCGTATCCTCGCCAGGGGCGGTGTCCACCTCAGGACACGCGTCGAGGACATCGCCAGGCCTGTGGTGTTCCCGCTCGGTCCTGATGCCGAACTCGCGGTCTACGGTGTGCCCTACCTGGAGCCCCGCATGGTCGTGCAGGCCCTGGACGCCGAGGCCGGAACGCATACCGCCGTCACCCGGGCCGCCCTGGATCGCGTCCGCGAGGACATCGCGATCAGGAGCATCACGCGCCGGGTCGTTCCGGTCGTGATGGCGCACACCTTCGCCGCCGGCGGGACGGGCTCGGACAGTGAGCGGGACCTCGCGATCGGCGGGCTCGGATCCGTCCCGCTCTCGCTGTTCGACGGCTTCGCGTACAGTGCGCTGGGCCACCTGCACGGCAAGCAGAAGCTGTCCGATACGGTGCGTTACTCGGGGTCACCCCTGGCGTACTCCTTCTCCGAGGCGGGGCAGAGCAAGGGTGCCTGGCTCCTCGACGTCGAGGCCGGGGGAGTGGGAGACATCCGGTCCGTCGACTGGCCTGCTCCGCGTGACCTGGCTGTCCTCAGCGGGACGCTCGGGGACCTCCTGATCCGTCCCGATCTCGACTGGGCCCAGTCGGCCTACTGTCACGTCACGCTCGTCGACGCGGAGCGTCCCGCCCGCGCCATGGAGCAACTGAGGACCCGCTTCCCCGACACGCTCGTGCTCGCCTTCGCACCCGAGGGTGGCGAGCGAGACGATGTGCGCACCTACAGCCAGCGCATCGCCGGCGCGCGGGACGACACCGACATCTGCTGCGGGTTCCTCGAGCACGTCAGGGGCCGGAAGGCCTCACAGGAGGAGCAGGACCTCATCCGCTCGACGGTCGACGCCGCACTGAGCCTGGCTCACGAGCGTTAGGACAGCGGATGAGACTCCACCACCTCGAGATCCAGGCCTTCGGACCGTTCGCCGATCGGCAGAGCGTCGATTTCGACGCGCTCTCCAGCCAGGGACTGTTCCTGCTCAACGGGCCCACGGGTGCCGGCAAGTCCAGCGTGCTCGATGCCGTGTGCTTCGCGCTCTACGGCTCGGTTCCCGGCGCGCGACAG
Source organism: Arthrobacter sp. (assembly GCA_030147325.1). Classification (GTDB taxonomy): domain Bacteria; phylum Actinomycetota; class Actinomycetes; order Actinomycetales; family Micrococcaceae; genus Arthrobacter_D. Next base: position 16,550 of record JASLAA010000193.1, read on the forward strand.
GCAGCGAAGAGACTGCGGAGCGATCATGCGGCCGCAACCGTCGCCCCCGAGGTCTCGCTCGAGTTCTCCGCCGGAGGGCGCCGCTTCAGGGTGGTGCGTTCACCCGCCTGGGATCGCCCCTCCCGTCGGGGGACCGGGACCACACCCGAACAGGCCCGCACGCTCCTCAGCGAGCGCGTCGGGGACGAGTGGGTGCAGAAGTCTGCGCGCAACGACGAGGCCGGGCATGAGTTGCACGCTCTCCTCGGGATGGACAAGGAACAGTTCACGAAGGTCGTAATGCTCCCGCAGGGGGAGTTCGCCGCCTTCCTCCGCGCCGACGCCAAGCCGCGGCGGGAGCTGCTGCAGAAGCTCTTCTCGACCACGCGCTTCGAGGAACTCGAGGGTCTCCTCACCGAGCAGAGCCAACGAGCCGCCCGGGAGCTCGCTGAACACGAGGGGCACCAGCGGAGCCTGTTCCTGCGGGCGATCGATGAGGCGGAGCGGCATGACCTCGGTGCGGCCGACCTGGGAGTCGACCCCGCGTCCTCCGAGGACTGGGCGGCTTCCCTGCGGGTGATCCTGACGGCGCTCACCGACCGGAGGGACGCCTCCGTCCTCGAGAGCACCGAGCTGGCGGAGAGCAGCGCCCTCGCGGACGGAGCCGTCGGCGAACTGCGGCGGAGACGTGAGCGGTTCGACGCCCTCGAACGGATCCGTGGGCTGCAGGCACGCCATGAAGAACGCGAGGCGGATGTCGCCCTCATCGTCGATCAGGTGCGGCGCCACGAACAGGCGCTGGGGCTCGCGACGGTGTTGCAGCTGGAGGATGAGGCGGAGTCGGCGGCCGACCGGGCCGGTCGCCGCTACCGGGAAGCCGTGGATCTCCTGGCGGACGACACCACCGCGCTCGGCTTTCTCGCGGGAGACGCCCACCGGGAGGACATCGCCCGGGAGGACGTCGTCGCGGCGTGCGCTGCGTCGTCCTCGGCTCTGGGCGTGCTGCGCGCGGCCCTCCCGGACGAACGGATGCTGATCGACGTCAGGGCAGCACTGCGGACGACGCGGGCGGAGCTCCGATCGCTGGACCAGCGCCTGATCTCCGTCGATGCGGAGATCTCGGAGCTGCAGCGTGAGCAGGCCGTGGACGCCGCGACCCTGGTCGACGAGCGGCAGGCTGCGGACGGGCTCACCCATCTGCAGGCGGAGTTCGACGCGACCCAGGCTGCCGAGCGCACGGTGGACCGGTACCTGCTCGCGGAGAAGCGGCGCCTCTCCGCGGACGCGGAGCACGCGGTGGCGGCGGAGAGTTTCCTCGAACTCAAGGAGCAGTGGCTCGCCAAGCTCCAGGTGCGGCTCGAGCAGGCCGCCGAGGAGTTGGCAGAGCGACTCGTGGACGGTGAGCCTTGCCCCGTGTGCGGCAGCTCCGAGCATCCCGCGCCCGTGGCGTCACCGGGAGGCGACAGGGTCACGCTGGAGGAGGAACAGCAGGCCCGGCGCCTGCAGAGCGAAGCAGAGGGTGCCCTGCACGACGCACGCGAGGCCCGTGACATCGCCCGGCTCGAAGCTGCGGATCTCGCCGCCCGCGGCGGTGCCCTGGAGCCGGCAGCTGCGGCGGCCGCGACCCGGGCCGCCCGCGCGAGGCTCGACGCCGCCGCAGCTGCACAGGCGCGCAGCAGCGTGCTCGAGGAGCGGATGCGACGGGCGGTCGACGAGGAGAAGCGCCGGTGCGTGGTCCGCGACGGGTTGCGGGACGCGACCGCAGCAGCCGTCGCCCGGACGTCGTCGTTGACGGAGCAGGAGACGGCGTTGTCGGAGCGCCTCGCCGGACTGCAGGGGGAGGCACCGACGCTCACGGCGCGCGTCGTCGCTGTCCAGGGCGCGTGTGACCACCTCGAAGCGGTGAGGGACGCGCTGGACGGGATGCGTCAGGCGGTTCGCGCCCAGGAGGACAGCCGGCTGCGGGTGCGAACCGCACTCCGTGACACACCCTTCGGCTCGGCAGAGGATGCGCGGGCGGCGCTCCTGCCCGCCGAGTCCCATGGGCGCCAGGTCGACGAGGTGAAGGAGCACGAGGCGCGCGCTCACCGGCTACAGGCCGCCTGGAGTGACGAGGCGGTGCAGGAGACCCTGCGTGAGCACCAGAACGGTACGGAACCGCCGGACGACGAGGATCAGCGTCGCGCTGGTGCCGCCGCCGACGATCTTCGCGCGCGGGCCCAGAAAGCCGGGATCGGTGCCGAGGTGCTCGGGCACTCGGTCGGGCAACTCGAGGTGTATGCGCGGAAGCTCGCTGAACTCGACAGCACCATCGCCCCGTTGCGGGAACGCGCAAGGATGGTCGCAGGAGTGGCGGAGACGGCACGCGGCGGAGGGGAGAACCTCTACAAGATGACGCTGGCCACCTACGTCCTCGCGTCGCGCCTCGAGCAGGTGGCGGAGGCTGCGACGGAACGCCTCCTCCAGATGTCGGATGGCCGGTACGCACTGGTGCACAGCGACGCCACGGCGGGCAACAAGCGATCAGGCCTCGGGCTCAACGTGATCGATGGCTGGACGGGGAATCGACGTGACACCTCGACGCTGTCCGGAGGGGAGTCCTTCATGGCGTCCCTCGCGCTCGCGCTCGGGCTGGCCGACGTCGTGCAGCAGGAATCGGGGGGACTGGACATCGAGACGCTGTTCGTCGACGAAGGGTTCGGCTCCCTCGACGACCAGGCACTGGAGCAGGTGATGGACGCACTCGAGGGCCTTCGGAGCGGTGGCCGTGTGGTGGGGCTGGTCAGCCATGTACCCGAACTCAAGCAGCGGGTCGGCGCGCAGCTCCAGGTGGTGAAGGGTCGGCAGGGCTCGAGCCTGCACTTCGTGGCGCAGCCCGCCAGCGTGTAAACTTGGGCGGTCACCGGGTTGTGCGCATCGGGAGGGGGGACGATGCGCGTTCTGTGCACCCGGAAAGAGTATGTACAAGAATTCCTCCTCGGCCTCGCCGACATCTTCGTCCTCCCCCGACACGGCAGGTCCCACCCCCGGTCCCGACGGAACGGGAACCTCCCGGCTCGGCCGGTTCGGCGTCCTGCCCCGCCTTGCGGGAACCTCCTTCCTCGTCATCGGTCTCTTCGCGCGGGTCCCCCTCGCCATGCTCACCGTCGGCGCCCTGACCCTCGTGACCACCGCCAGCGGCTCCTACGCCGCCGGGGGCTTCGCCGCCGGGGCCGTGGGCCTCGGTTCGGCTCTCGGGGCGCCGTTGCTCGGATTCCTCGCCGACAAGCGCGGGCAGCGCATCGTGCTGCTGGTATCGGCAGTGCTCAACACCCTTGCGATCGTCGGTCTGCTCATGGTTGCCGGCACGAGCGTGACGTTCACCGGCTGGCCGCTCACCGCCGTGCTCCTGGCCTCGTTCGCCATGGGCTTCACCTGCCCGCAGATCGGTCCGCTCGCGAGGGTCCGCTGGATGGCGATGACGCGCCGCGGCCCGCGGTCCGCCCTGGACACCGCGCTGTCCTATGAGGGTACGGCGGACGAGCTGACGTTCGTCCTCGGTCCGGCCCTGGTCGGGCTGCTGGCGAGCCTGATCGCGCCGTGGCTTCCCCTGGCCCTCGCCGCTGCCCTGACCATCACCCTGGTGACTGCCTTCGCCGTCCACCCGACCGTCGCCTACAGCGATGCAGGGCGCGTGCCCGGCAGCCCGGCGGATGAGGAGGAGGATGCCGCGGCTTCCGGCGAGGGGGGCCGTTCTGCCCTGGTCCTCGTGCCGGTTGCAGGAATGCTGGCGATGGGTACGTTCTTCGGTTCCACCCAGACCTTCCTCACCGCGTTCGCCGGGCAGTTCGGCTCCACGGAAGCCGCCGGCCTCCTGTATGCGGTCATGGGCCTCAGCTCGGCTGCCGCGGCGTTGTCGGTGGCCTACTGGTCCCCGCGGTTCCGCCACACGAGCCGGTGGATCCTCTCCGCAGCCGGAATGGCCCTGGCCGCTGCGGCCCTCGCACTGCCCGGGGCGGTTCCCGGCATGCTCGCGGTACTGTTCCTGCTCGGCGTCTTCGTGGGTCCCACCATGGTCACCATCTTCTCGATCGGCTCCGTGGTCGCACCGGCGCATCGGCTGGGTACCGTCATGACTCTGCTCGCGAGCGGCATCGTCGCGGGCACGGCCCTGGGGTCGGCCCTCGCCGGGACGCTCGCGGATACCGGAGGGGCCTCGGGAGCCTCGGTCGTGCCGCTGCTTGCAGCGGTCGCCCTGCTCGTCCTCGGCGCGGTGTCCGCGATCGCGCTCCGCCGGACCGTGAAGGCCTGACTGCCACCGGCCGTCGATGGTCAGCCGGCTGTCCATCGACCGGGGTTCGAGCATAGGATCGCAGGACATCCGCGACGCAGGAGGAAACATGAGCAACGAAGACACGGGGCTGAACGAGCCCGGGCGCGACGACTCCGACACATCGGATGGTGCGGGTCCCGAGGGGACCATCCCCGCGAGCGAGACCGGGGTGGCTGCGGGGGCCACGGACGAGCCGAGCCAGTTCGAACCTGAAGAGGACGACGGCGACAGCGCGTAGCGGTTCGGCCCCGGCGGTCCGGCCCCGGCGGTCTGGCACCGCCGGGGCCGGCTCAGCTGGTGGGCGTCAGGCTGATGCGAGGGGCGCGGTCCGGCGGATCCGGGATCCGCACGTTGCCCGTGAAGACCCCTCCTGTCGAGATCCCGCCGGTGATGGCGCCGACACCGACGTAGTCCGCGTCGTCCTCGGAGGCCGGCGCAGGGATTGCGCCAGCGAAGGGTCCCTCCGGTGCGATACCTGCCGCGAAGACCGAATCCTCGGCGAAACCGCGCAACTGGATCGCGACGTCATGGGCGAACGGCCTACGGGCCGGATCCCTGGACGTCATCCGGCGCAGCAGGTCACTCCAGTCCGGATCGAGGGTGTCCGGGACCACCGGGTCGCGTAGCAACCGTGCCAGAGCCGCCTCAACGACGGGACCGGGGAATGCCTTCTCGCCCGTCAGGCATTCGAGCAGCACGAGTCCGAGCGAGTAGATGTCGCTCCGCTCGTCCAGCGGATCACCCTTCGCCTGTTCGGGGCTGAGGTAGTTGGCGGTCCCGATCGTCGCGCCGACGGCCGTCGCCATGGTGGCCTCGACCATCCGTGCTATTCCGAAGTCCGTGAGCTTCGGGTAGAGGCGCGTCTCGTTGTCCCCGCTGTGGAACATGAGGATGTTGGCGGGCTTCACGTCGCGGTGGACGACGCCCTCGGAGTGGATGTACGCCAGCGCATCGGCAAGGTCCGCTCCGAGCTGCGCGACTCCCTCGGCAGGAATCGGGCCCCGCTTGAGCAGGTGGCGGAGGTCCTCGCCGTCCACGAGTTCCATGACGAGGAAGCCGGTCGTGCGGCCCTCGGCGTCCTCGTGGAGACCGGCGTCGTGCAGTGTCACCAGTCCGGGGTGGTTCAGCGTTGACAGCAGCATCGTCTCGGTGTGCTGACGCCGGTAGTTGTCGTCGTCCGCCGTCGTCGGATTGAAGACCTTGATCGCGACGTCGCGCCCGAGGTTCCGGTCGACTGCCCTGTACACCGAGGCCGTGCCGCCGACGCCCAGGAGGGCGGTGGTCTGGTACCGGTCGGCAAGGAGCACATCCATGCGTGTCCTCCCGCGACGGGTTGTGAGTGGCGATCGCACCGAGCCCTGCAGTAAGGCTACTGATCAATTCGAAGTATAGCCTGACCGGGTCCTCCGACCGGCGCGGCGCGGCGCGCTTCACCAAACCTTCATCAAGCGTGTCTCAGCCGAGGAAGGCGAGGGCATGGTCCTTGAATGCGCGGGAGGTGATGGCGTTCGTGTGGGTCCGTCCGGGGAGTGTCGCTATCTCGGCCTGCGGGGCCATCCGGTGCAGATCCGCGATCCCGCCCGCGTACTCGTCCTGGTCGCCGGCGACCAGGAGTACCGGCATGCGCGGGGCCGCGGCGTGGGGATCGAAGGGTTCAGTCTTGATGGCTGAAACCATCGCGAGGAGTGAGGGGAGATCGTTGGCCGGAACGGCCTCGGCCATGCGCAGCAGGTCGGCCGTCGTCGGGTCCTCCGGCGGAGGCCCCCCGGCCAGATACCGCTCGGCCCCCCGGAGATCGAAGGAGGCCAGCGGATCGGCAGTCCCGGGACCTCCGAGGACCATCCTGCGGACGAGTTCCGGTTGGGTGGCTCCGAACTCCCAGGCCAGGCGCGACCCCAGCGAGTAGCCCACGATGTCCACACCGGAGCGGGGCTCGTCCTCACGAAGGGGCGACACGCGTTCGTCGAACAGCGCCTGCAGGATGTCGGCGCGCATCCTGCTCGGCGCATAGGCGGCTGCGTCCGCGGGGGCGGCGCTGTCCCCGTGGGCGGGCAGGTCCACCATGATCACGCTGCGACCGGCGTCGTTCAGGAAACGCACCCAGCCCGAGTCCACCCAGTTCCGGGAGGAGGACGAGCCGAATCCATGGAGCAGCAGGATCGGTGGCTGATCGGCGGCGACAGCAGCGTTGCTGCGGGTGATGGTCAGGTGCGGATTGACGCCTTCGACGTCGTTCACGGCGTGGTGGTCCATGCACCCATCGTAAGGGCGGCAGAGACGTGTGCTCCATCGAACACATCCCCGCCGCGCGGCCCCCAGGG
>JASLAA010000195.1 GCA_030147325.1 Arthrobacter sp.
GCTCCGACCGAGGGCCTGCGTGATCCGGGCGAGCCCTGCATCGGCAGCCGCGTCGTCCCGCTCGACGACGACGACGCCGGACCCGGCGAGGCAGAACGCGTGTGCGATGCCCGCACCCATCCGGCCTCCGCCGAGGACGCCCACCTGCGCAGGAACACCACGGGGGACGGTCATGAGCCCTTCTTCCTGTCCAGGAACTGCTGCATGCGGTCGAACTTGGCATCCGATTCGAACAGGATCGCCTGGGCGAGCTGGTCGATCACGGGATGGGACTCCCGGGGCGCGTGGAACACGCTCTTGGTGATCCGCACGGCCAGGGGGTCCTGCCGGGCGATGCGGTCGGCGAGCTCGTGGGCAGCCTGCAGGAGCTCCCCGGGCTCATGGATGGCCGTGATGAGCCTCGCTTCGAGGGCCTCCTCCGCGGTGAGGATGCGCCCGGCCAGGAGGATCTCCTTGGCGAGCGGCTCTCCTACGAGTTCCTTCAGCCGCCAGGTGGCACCGGCGGCGGGCAGGATCCCGAGGCCCGTCTCGGGGTTGCCGATCTTCAGGCGCGGCGTACCGAGGCGGAAGTCCGCGGCGAGAGCGAGCTCCGCCCCTCCGCCGAGGGCATAGCCGTCCAGAGCGGCGATGACAGGCATGGGGAGAGCTGCGATGCGCGCGAAGAGTGTCGAGTTGATGCCCGCGAGGGCGTCGTCGCGCCTGCGTTCCCGCAGCTCGGCGATGTCCGCCCCGGAGGCGAAGACGCCCTCCGACCCCGCGAGGATGAGGATGCGGGGCTCCCGCTCGAGGTCCTGGCAGACGACGTGCAGGTCGTCGACCATCTGCCGGTCGATCGCGTTGCGCACCTCCGGACGGTGCAGCTCGACGACGAGGCGATCGGTGCCGTCGGTGATCCTCAGCGCGGAGGCCATCAGACGGCCTCGACCAGCATCGCGGTGCCCTGCCCCACGCCGACGCACATGGTCGCGAGTCCGAGGCGCCGCGCCGGTCCGGAGAGCTCCCGCTCCATCCTGCCCAGCAGCGTGACGGCGATACGGGCTCCCGAGGAACCGAGCGGGTGCCCGAGGGCGATGGCTCCGCCGTCGCGGTTGACGATCTCCTCGTCGAGGCCGAGCCGGCGCATGCAGGCGAGGGACTGCGTGGCGAAGGCCTCGTTGAGCTCGACGGCGCCGAGGTCCCCGACCGACAGTCCCATGCGCTCGAGGACCTTCCGGGTGGCCGGCACCGGTCCGATCCCCATGATCTCCGGCGGGACGCCCGCCGACGCCCCGTCGAGGATCCGCGCCCGCGGTGTCAGCCCGTACCGCTGCAGCGCGGACTCGGAGGCGACGATGACCGCGGAGGCGCCGTCATTCAGGGAACTGGAGTTGCCTGCGGTGACGATCCCGTCCGGCCGCACGACGGGGCGGAGTCCTCCGAGCACCTCGAGGGTCGTGTCGGCCCGGGGCCCCTCGTCGGTGTCGACGGAGAACGACGTCTTCCCACGGTTCACCTGGACGGTCACGATCTCGTCGGCGAAGCGTCCCGCCTCTATCGCTGCCAGTGCCCGCTGATGCGACCGGAGCGCGAAGGCGTCGGCGTCGTCGCGCGTGACGCCGTCGAGACCAGCCAGTTCCTCCGCGGTCTCGGGCATGGAGTAGGTGGTCTTGTCCCGGGCGGCGAGCAGTGGATTGGTGAACCGCCAGCCGATGGAGGTGTCGACCACGGCCCCCGGCCTGGCGAAGGCCCGGTCCGGTTTCTCCATGACCCAGGGCGCCCGGCTCATCGACTCGACGCCGCCGGCGATCACGATGTCCGCGGCTCCCGCCCTGACCATGTGCGAGGCCATGATGATGGCCGAGAGGCCGGAAGCGCACAGCCGGTTGACGGTGATGCCGGGAACGGTGTCGGGGAAGCCTGCGAGCAGGGCGGCGAGGCGGGCGACGTTGCGGTTCTCCTCGCCTGCTCCGTTGGCGTTGCCGAGGATCACCTCGTCGACCGTCAGCGGATCCACGCCGGCCCGCTGGACGACGGCGGAGAGCACGAGCGCCGCGAGGTCGTCCGGACGGACACTCGAGAGTGCTCCGCCGTAGCGCCCCACCGGGGTGCGGACCCCACCCACCAGGAAAGCCTCGGCCATGGTCGTCTCCCTCGTCGTCGTGGTCCTGCCGCTGCCTCCACCGAACGAATTACCGAACGCTCGTTCTGTAAAGGACTGCTCCAGAATTGCACGCCCGTCCGGCACGGTCAACCGGCCGGCAGGGACCCGGCCGGAGCCGCCGCGAGGTCCTGGGGCGCGGGAGCACCAATGGCAAGATGGGAACCATGACCGCTGATGCCACCGCTCGTGTTGTCCCCCTTCCGCAGCCGGCCCGGAAGGTGCCCCACCTCCGCACCCACCACGGCGACGTCTTCACCGACGACTACGAGTGGATGCGCGACAAGGAGAGCCCCGAGCTCATCGACCACCTCGAGCGCGAGAACCGCTACACGGAGGCGGTGACGAGCCACCAGGAACCATTGCGCGAGGCCATCTTCGCCGAGATCAAGGACCGGACGCAGGAGACCGACCTGTCCGTTCCTGCCCGGAAGAAGGGCTGGTGGTACTACTCGCGGACCGAGGAGGGGAAGCAGTACGGTATCCAGTGCCGAGTGGCGGCCGAGGACACCGGCGACCTCGGACGCGACTGGACTCCACCCGAGGTGGTCGCCGGGCAGCCCGTCGCAGGCGAGCAGATCATGCTGGACGGCAACCACCTCGCCGAGGGGAAGCCCTTCTTCTCCCCCGGCGGCCTGTCCGTCACCGAGGACGGCACGCTGCTCGCCTACTGCGAGGACAACGCGGGCGACGAGCGGTTCACGCTGCGCATCAAGAACCTCGAGACCGGTGAGCTGCTCCCCGACGAGGTGCTGAACATCTTCTACGGGCTGTCCTTCTCCCCCGACGGCGAGCGCGTCTACTACACCGTCGTCGACGACTCGTGGCGCCCCTATCAGGTGCGCGCCCACACGCTCGGCACCCCCGTCGCGGACGACGCCGTCGTCTATCAGGAGGACGACGTCGCCATGTGGACCGGATTCGAGGTCTCCGCCGACCGCTCGCAGCTCCTCATCAGCATCGGCTGCTCGGAGTACAGCGAGTACCGCGTCCTCGACCTCTCCCGTCCGGAGGACGGCCTCACCACGCTCATCGGGCGTGACGAGCGGATCCTGTACGACGCCGAGCCCCTGACCATCGACGGCGTGCCGCACTACCTCCTCACGCACGACCGCGGGGCGAGGAACTCGATGGTGAGCCTCGTCGCAGCGGCCGAGTTCGCCAGGCCGCTGGACGAGCAGCAGTGGGTGACGGTCATCCCGCACGACGACGACGTCCGCGTCAACGGCGTCGCGGTCACGCGGACCCACCTGGTCCTCTCGGTGCGCAAGGACACCATCGAACGCGTGCAGGTGCTCCCGCTGGCGGGCCTCGGGACATCCGACCAGGGCCTGCCGTCCGAACCGGACTTCGACGAGGAGCTGTTCACGAGCAACCTGGCGAACGCGGAGTTCGATTCCCCGATCATCCGTCTCTCCTACGCCTCCTACCTCACGCCCCCGCGCGTCTACGACTACGTGCTCGAGGACGGCGCGCTCGAACTGCGCAAGGAGACCGAGGTCCGCGGCGGTTACGACGCCGCCCGCTATGTCGCCGAACGCCAGTGGGCACCCGCCGCCGACGGAACCCTGATCCCACTGTCCGTGGTCCGCCGGGCGGAGTTGCTCCAGGACGGCACCAACCCCGCTGTCATCTATGCGTACGGCAGCTACGAGGCCAGCATGGATCCGGCCTTCTCCATCGCGCGGCTCTCGCTGCTGGACCGCGGGATCATCTTCGTGACCGCGCACATCCGCGGTGGCGGCGAGATGGGCCGCAGCTGGTACGAGCAGGGCAAGAAGCTCAACAAGAAGAACACCTTCACGGACTTCGTCGACTCGACGACCTACCTCGCCACGTCCGGCTGGGCGGACGCCGGACGGATCGCCGCGATGGGAGGGTCAGCGGGCGGTTTGCTGATGGGCGCCGTCGCGAACCTCGCCCCGGAGAAGTACCGTGCGATCGTGGCGCAGGTGCCCTTCGTCGATGCCCTCACCACCATCCTCGACCCGGAACTGCCCCTGTCGGCGCTCGAGTGGGAGGAGTGGGGCAACCCCATCACCGACCCCGAGGTGTACCGGTACATGAAGGAGTACACGCCCTACGAGAACGTGCGGCCCGTGGCCTACCCGCGGATCGCGGCCGTCACGAGCTACAACGACACTCGCGTGCTGTACGTGGAGCCGGCGAAGTGGGTCGCGGAGCTGCGCGGGACGACGACGGGCACGGAGCCGATCGTCCTCAAGACCGAGATGGACGGCGGACACGGTGGAGCGAGCGGTCGCTACTCACGCTGGCGCGACGTCGCCTGGGACTACGCGTTCGCCGCGGACGCGCTCGGCGCCACGGAGGTGCTCGCGCGCTCCACGAGTTCCGTCGAGTAGATGACGGGCTCCGGGTGCGAACCCGGAGCCTCGATCTCCTCGAGCAGCATGGTGCCTGCTTTCACGGCCATCTCGACCATGGGCTGCGTGATGGTCGTGAGCGGTGTGGAAGCCGTCTCCGCCACCGCGTGATTGTCGTAGCCCATCAGGGCGATGTCCCCCGGTACCGTCCTGCCTGCAGCGTGGATCGCCTCCAGGACGCCGAGCGCCATGAGGTCGGAGGCCGCGAAGATGCCGTCGATGTCCGGATGCTCCGCGAGCAGCGTGCGTGCCGCAGCCGCCGCGCCGTCGGTGGTGAAGTCGGCGTGGACCACGGGGCCCTCGGGGAGTCCTGCTTCGGCGAGGCCCGCCTTCCAGCCGCGGAGGCGGTCGACGGCGGCAGTCATGTCCGCCGGTCCTGCGACGGTGGCGAGGCGCCGTCGGCCGATCCCCGCCAGGTGCCGGGCGGCCAGGTGCCCCCCACCTTCGTTGTCGGTATCCACATACGTCACGTCGAACGTCATGTCCCATGGCCGGCCGATGAAGATGGTGGGAAGGCCGGTTTCAGCAAGGGACCTCGCCCACGAATCGGCCTTGTGGTGCGAGACCACGATGGCTCCGTCGACGTGCCCTCCCCGCAGGTAACGCAGGGTGCGGGAGGAGTCGTCGTCGGTCCTCGACATCAGCAGCACCAGCTGGACGTCGGTCTCCCGGAGCGCCTCGGTGATGCCGGTGATCACCACGGCGAAGAACGGATCCATCATGACGCGCACGTCGGGCTCCGGTATGACCAGGGCGATCGAGGAGGTCCGCCGTGTCACCAGGCTGCGAGCCGCCCGATTCGGGATGTACCCGAGAGCAACGACAGCACGGTCCACGGCCGCCCGGGCCTCAGGGCTGACACGGTCCCCGCCGTTGATGGCGCGCGACGCGGTGGAGCGCGACACCCCGGCAGCCACGGCGAGGTCCTCGAGCGTGGGGCTCGGGCGGGCTGCTACATGCCGCAGCGACCGGGGCGGGGAGGTGTTCATCACCTCGACAATACGACACCGCCCGGAACCGCATCCGATGATGAAGCGACCGCCGGAACGGTGTTCGAGGCTGCCAACCGGGAATACCAGAGGGCGCTCGCCTTCGGGATGCGCTCCTGGGTCTCGTAGTCCACCCGCACGAGGCCGAAGCGCTGGTGGTAACCCCAGGCCCACTCGAAGTTGTCCAGCAGTGACCACGCGAGGTACCCGCGGAGATCCACGCCGTCGTCGATCGCTTCCTTCATGGCGCGGACGTGCACGTCGAAGAAGCCGAGACGGTCCTGGTCGTCCACGAAGCCGGAGGAGTCCGGCTCGTCGGTGTACGCCGCGCCGTTCTCCGTGACGTAGATGGGGATTCCCGCAGGCCCCGTGTACTCGTCCTGCAGCCGGTTGAGCAGTCGGCGGAGCCCATCGGGCTGCACCTCCCAGTCCATCGCGGTCACCGGCAGGCCCCGCGGAACCGAACGCACCCCGTGGGCGGCGACGTAGGGCGAGGAGACCGGCCGCTGCACGGGCGCGTGGCCCTCCTGCGGTGCGGACTCGTCCGACGGCGTCGTGGTCACCGCCTCGCCGTGGTAGTAGTTCACGCCCAGCACGTCGAGGGGAGCCGCGATGATCTCGAGGTCTCCCTCCTGGATGTGATCGGTCAGGCCCAGGTGCTCGACGTCGCGCAGGACGTCCTCCGGGTACGCGCCGCGCAGCACCGGGTCGAGGAAGATCCGGTTGAACTGGCCGTCGATACGGCGTGCGGCATCCCGGTCCGCCTCGCTCGAGGGGTCGAGGGGATCCGGCACGGTCAGGTTCAGCGTGATGCCGAGCGTCGCGTCGGGGTCCCGGCGGCGCAGCTCCTGCGTCGCCAGGCCGTGCCCGAGCAGCAGGTGGTGCGCCGCGGCCAGGGCCGCCGTCGGCTCCTGGCGTCCGGGCGCGTGGACTCCTGCCGCGTACCCGAGGAATGCCGCGCACCAGGGCTCATTGAGCGTGGTCCAGATCCGCACCCGGTCACCGAGCGCCTCGTGCATCACCGCCGCATACTCCGCGAAGCGGTATGCCGTATCCCGGTTGGTCCAGCCACCCTGGTCCTCGAGGGCCTGCGGGAGGTCCCAGTGGTAGAGGGTGAGCCATGGTGTGATGCCGGCTTCGAGCAGCTGGTCCACCAGGTCCGAATAGAAGCGGATGCCCTCGGCGTTGGGCGTCACGCCGTCCGCCATACAGCGGGACCACGACGTCGAGAAACGGTAGGCCTGCAGGTTGAGGCTCTTCATCAGGGCGACGTCCTCGGCCGACCGGTGGTAGTGGTCGCACGCCACGTCGCCGTTGTGTGCGTCCGCCACCGCTCCGGGAACCCGGGAGAAGGTGTCCCAGATGGACGCACCCCTGCCACCCTCCCGGGCGGCACCCTCGATCTGGTAGGCGGCCGTTGCCGCGCCCCCGAGGGTTTCCTCTGGGGCGCGGCCACCGCCGCATACCAGATCGAGGGCGGAGCCCAGGACGGCGGCAGGGGGCCGTCCATCTGGGACACGTTCGCCAGGGTCCCCGGCGCAGTGGCGGATGCGCACAACGGCGACGTGGCGTGCGACCACTACCACCGCTCGGCCGACGACGTCGCGCTCATGAAGAGCCTCAACCTGCAGGCGTACCGCTTCTCGACGTCGTGGTCCCGCTGCGTGGCGGACGGCGTCACGCCGAACCCCGAGGGCATCCGCTTCTATTCGGACCTGGTGGACCAGCTGCTCGAAGCCGGCATCACACCATGGCTCACCCTCTACCACTGGGACCTCCCGCAGGCCCTCGAGGACCAGGGTGGCTGGACCAACCGGGAT
>JASLAA010000124.1 GCA_030147325.1 Arthrobacter sp.
CTGGCTCTCGGCTACTTCCTCGCCGGTATCCTCTGCTGCCTGCTGATCGTGACCATCCCGTTCGGCATCGCCTCCTTCAGGATCGGCGTCTATGCGCTGTGGCCCTTCGGCCAGACCATCGTCCATCGGGGAGGGCAGCCCGGGGCCTTCTCGACCATCGGCAATGTCATCTGGCTGCTCGTCGCGGGCATCTGGATCGCCATCGGTCACGTGCTGACCGCGATCCCCATGTTCGTCAGCATCATCGGCATCCCCCTCGGCATCGCCAACCTGAAGCTCATCCCGGTGTCACTGGCGCCGCTCGGCAAGGTGATCGTCCCGTCATCGGGGACCTACCTGCCCAGCTACCGCTGATACGGGAGGACGCCGGCGCAGCGGTCGGGGTTCCTCGAAGGCACAGGAAAAGGCCGCAGACAGGACGTGTCTGCGGCCTTCTCCGTCCGCGCTTCGTTCGAGCGTGGACGGTCCCGATCCGGCTCCGGGCTAGTCCGAGCCGCCCACCGCCGTCGAACCGCCCGAACCGGGCTTGTCGGCGTTCTTCAGGAGATCACCGAGCAGGGCGATGATGTCCAGGCCCGTGGTGTCCTTGACCATCTGCGTGGTCTGGTGGACTCCGCTGGAGACGTTCTTGCTGAGCTGGCTCGCGCCGTCGTTCGAGACCACCGTCATGGTGCCGATGGCCGCCATGGGTGCTGCGATCTCGCGTGCCATAGCAGGGAGGACCTCGAGCACCTTCGAGAGGATGGCGGCCTGGTTGAACTTCTCGTAGGCCTCGGCCTGCGCCGCGATACCCGCAGCCTCGGCCTTGCCCCTGGCTTCGGTCGACTCCGCCTCGGCGTTGCCGCGCGATGCGATGACGGCAGCGTCCGCCCGGCCGCGGGCTTCCGCGATGGCGGCGTCGGCCGTGCCGCGCGCTGTGTTGGCCGCGGCGTCCGCCTCGGCTGCCACCCGATCACCCTCCGCGACGAGCTTGCGGCGGGCAAGGTCCACGCGGGCCTCGATCTCGGTCGCCTCGGACCCGCGGCGGCGCTCCTCGAGCTTCGCGTCGGCCTGCTGGATCAGGCGGTACTTCTCGGCGTCGGCTGGCTTGCGCACCTCGGTGTCGAGCTCGCGCTCACGCAGCTCGGACCTTCGCTGCGCCACCTGCTGCTCGCGCATGATGACCTGCTCCTGCTGCTCGGCCTGTGCGAGCGGCCCCGATGCGTCGGCGCGTGCCTGGCGGGCGTCCGCCTCCTCCTTGAGTTCGGCACGGCGGATGATCAGCTGCTGCTGCGCGAGGGCGACCTGCTCGTCGGAGATGGCGCGGGCCTGCTCCGACTCCTGCATGGAACGCGCCTCGGCGATCTTCGCGTTGCGCTCCGCGAGGGCCGCCTCGGGCCGCCCGAGGTTCTTCAGGTAACCGGAGTCGTCATCCACGGACTGGATCTGGAAGGTGTCGATCTCCAGACCCTGGTTGTGCATGGAATGTTCGGCCTCCTCCTTCACGCTCTTCGCGAAGGTGGCGCGGTCCCGGATGATCGACTCCACGGTCAGCGTGCCGACGATCGAGCGCAGCGAGCCGGAGAGGGTCTCCTGCGTGTAGTGGTCGATGGCGTCCTGCTGGTTCAGGAAGCGCTGGGCCGCCTTGCGGACGGCGTCGGCGTCACCGCCGACCTTCACCTGGGCCACACCGGTCAGGTGGAGCTTGATGCCGTTCTTCGAGATGCCCTCGATCCGCAGGGACACCTGCCGGGACGCGAGGGACAGCGGGTAGGCACGCTGCGAGAACGGGTTGATGAAGATGCGGCCGAAGACGACCCGCTGGCTGTCCGGGTCCGGCTGCCCCTTGCTGTCCTTCGAGGAGATGATGAGCGCCTGGTCCGGGCTCGCGATATGCAGAGCCATGCGGGCGAGCACGATGGTGACGACGATGATGACGAGCAGCACCACTGCGCCGATGATGAGCGGGATGAACGTGAGATCCACTGCGACCCTTTCGGTCTTCGAATTGCCTCCGGCGTCGCACCTGCGCGCCGGAGATTGATCAAGCTACTGCGTTCACGGTATTGATCTGACCCCCATGTCATCGAAGTGGATAGGCCCGCGGTCGGCGGGCCGCCGGGAAGGTGCCGTCAGGAGGCGGCTCCCGCGAGGAACGCCCGCATCAGGGGTCCGCCGGAGGTTGAGCCGAGCTCGCCCTCCTCGACGAAGACCGCGACGGCGAGATCGCCCTGCAATGCGACGACCCAGGCGTGCGTGCGCGGCGGATCCTCGCTGCCGAACTCCGCCGTGCCCGTCTTGGCCAGCACCGGTTCCCCCGGGACGTCCTGCAGCAGTTGGGCCCCGCCCTGCGCGACGACGGCGGTCATGAGCGTCCTGAGGGTCGCGGATTCGGCGGCAGTGAAGGCGCTCGGCGCAGCATCGGCGTCCGCTGACTGCTCCTCGGGCGACGAGGACGCATCAGCGGTCGGTGCCTCGCTCGCCGCTGCGCTCTCGGAGCCGGGATCCAGGTCCGTCGGCTCTCCGGGAGCCAGCAGGGTCGGGGTGACGCGGGCTCCCGCGCCGACGGAGGCAGCCATCGTGGCGAGCGCGAGCGGTGAGACGAGGACCTCGCCCTGCCCGATCATGGCGGCGGCGTGTGCCGTACCCTCCGCCTCGGTGGGGACGGATCCGAAGAAGGCGGGCGTGCCGATGCCGGCTTCGACGCCGATGCCGAGATCGGTCGCCGCGCCGGCGAGCTCGGACTGCGAGATCTCGTCCCTCGTGGCGATGAATCCCGTGTTGCAGGACTGCGCGAAGGTCTCGAGGAGCGGGATGGTTCCGAGGAACTGGTCCGGATAGGTACTGGCGTTGTTGAACGCGCGCCCGTCGACCGTCACCTCTTCCGTGCACTCGGTGGGAGTCTCGGGCGTGAAGCCCTGCCGCAGGAGCGCGAGGCTCGTCGCGACCTTGAACGTGGAGCCGGGCGGGTACTGCCCGAGGAGGGCTGTCTGCAGCCCTTCGCTGCCGGGGCCGTTGGCTGCAGCGAGGATCTCGCCCGTGCTGGGTCGGATGGCCACGATCGACGACGCCGAGGGCTCCTCGGCGAGTACCTTCTCGCCGAGGCTCTGCAGCCGGGGATCGAGCGTGGTCGCGAGTTCCTCGCCGTCGACGGCGGGCTTCGCGAAGAGTCGCTGCGTGGGGGTTCCGGGGGACTCGATGGGCGCTGCGCTGACCTCGAGGCCGGGTGTGCCCGCGAGGCGCGCGTTGTGCTGCAGCTGCAGGCCACCCAGCCCGGTGATGTCCCCGGCGCGCAGGGCGCCGTCGGACTGTTCGACGAGTTCCTCGGTGGCTTCCCCGACACCGCCGAGCAGTTCCCGGGCGAAGGTGCGGGTCGGGCCGAGTTCGAGCGTGTCCTCCTGCCGGAGGGCCCCGGGAATGGCGTCGATCTGGGCATCGGTGACGGTGCGTCCGGCATCGTCGCGCAGGACGAGGGCCACCACGAACGCTTCCGCTCCGGCGTCCTGGACCTGCTGCTCGAACGCGTCCGGATCGAGCTCGAGCAGGGTGGCGAGTGCGCGGGCCGACGCAGCCTGTCCGGCCTCCGGGACGCCGGTCTTGTCGATACCCACCCGGAGCACCGGCCGCTGCGTGACGATGACCTCGCCCCCGGCCCCGGTGATGTCCCCGCGGTCCCCCGGGACGCCCGTGAGGATCAGCTTCTCGTTCGGGAGGAGGTCGGGGACGAACACGGCCGGTTCCCAGTCGGCCTGCCAGTCGTCCTCCACCCGCGTCAGGTCCACGGTCGTGGTGTACGTCCAGTCCTGGTCCGAGTCGTCGAGGTCCCAGACGTAGTCTAGGGTCGCGGTCGCGGTGTCCTCACCCGTCTCCTCCACGCCCGCGACGGTGACGCCGGGTGCTGCCGGTGCGAAGCCCTCCGTGATCAGGGCGAGCTGCTCGGTCACCTCCGGGGCTTCGGCGGAGGTGAAGGCGGAGGCCCCGACATCGAGCCGGGACAGTCCCTCGGCCAGTGTGCCGGCCGCGTCCTCGGCCGTAGGCCGGTCATCGGTGCAGGCCGAGAGGGAGAGGGCCAGGACGGCGACCGTCAGAACGGAGGTGGCGCGGTGAAGTTTCCCCATAGGGCCCATTATGTCGGAGAGCATGAAACGTCCCCGCCGCGGCACGGGTGTGCCGGGCGTCGACTTCGGGATGCCTGCCGCTTCGCTGTGGGCGAAGCGGTGGAAAGAAGGAGTACGGGCAAGAGTTGAGTCAAGTACACTCAAGTCAAGAGCCGAACCAGCACCGATCAGGAAGGAATCCGCGCGTGGACAACAACTTCACCACCAAGAGCCGTGAGGTGCTCTCGGCTGCCGCCATGAATGCTTCCACGGCGGGCAATGCCCAGATCGAGACGCCCCATTTCCTCAAGGCACTCCTGGATCAGCGGGAGGGTATCGCCGTCGCGTTGCTCCGTGCCGCCGGCGTCGACCCGGACACCGTGAGCGTGCAGGCGAGCTCGGCCATCAAGGCGCTGCCGGCGTCGTCGGGCTCCTCCGTCGCGCAGCCGCAGTTGTCTCGCGGTGCGCTGCAGATGGTCAGTGCCGCCCGCCAGGAGGCCGAGGAGCTGGGGGACCAGTTCGTCTCCACCGAGCACCTCCTCCTCGCGCTCGCCGCCGACCGCGGCGCGGCAGGCGGGATCCTGCGGTCCGTCGGTCTCTCGCGGGAGGCCCTCACCGCGGCCCTCCCGGGGGTTCGTGGCGAACGCAAGGTCACGACCCCGGACCCCGAGAACACCTTCCAGGCGCTCGAGAAGTTCGGTGTCGACCTCACCGAGGTCGCCCGGAGCGGCAAGCTCGACCCCGTGATCGGGCGTGACGCCGAGATCCGCCGCGTCGTGCAGGTGCTGAGCCGCCGTACCAAGAACAACCCCGTCCTGATCGGAGAGCCCGGCGTCGGGAAGACCGCCGTCGTCGAAGGCCTGGCCCAACGCATGGTCGCCGGGGACGTGCCCGAGTCACTGCGGGGCAAGAGGCTGATCAGCCTCGACCTCGGGTCGATGATCGCCGGCGCGAAGTACCGGGGGGAGTTCGAGGAGCGGCTCAAGGCCGTGCTCGAGGAGATCCGTTCCTCCAACGGTCAGGTCGTGACCTTCATCGACGAACTCCACACCGTCGTCGGTGCGGGTGCGTCCGAAGGCTCGATGGACGCCGGGAACAT
>JASLAA010000142.1 GCA_030147325.1 Arthrobacter sp.
TGCACCAGTACTACATCGGCACCTCGAGGATGAACGTGCTCCGGACCGAGGACATGGAGAAGGCCTATCCCGGCTTCCTGCCCTCCGTCATCGCCGGCTCGGCCGGCATCGCCCGCGACTGAACGCTCGCCGTCCGCTGCCGTCGGGGCTCGACCACCGGGGATCCTCGAGGACGATCGTCCTCCGGCCTCGCCGGTCGACGGTGGAACAGGGCTGTGTGCCTGGCGGGAACCCGCCGCAGGCTCGTGGGCCTGCAGCCGGGAGATGGACTATCAGCCCTGCTGCGACGCTGTTGCAGCAATCAGGGCCCGCATGGCCCGGTTCAGCTCCTGCACGTCCTCTCTGGAAAGATTCAGGCGCTTCATCATCGTGCCGGGCACGGACAGCGCACGTTCGCGCAGGGCCACGCCGGCCCCGGTCAGGCTGACGGCCAGCGCACGTTCATCGCCCTCGGCACGTTGCCGCGTGACGAACCCCAGCGCCTCGAGACGCTTGAGCATGGGGGAGAGGGTGGCCGATTCCATGAGGAGGTCCTCGCTGAGCGACTTCACGGTCCGCGGGTGGCGTTCCCAGAGGGCGAGCATGACCAAATACTGCGGGTGGGTCAGGTCCAGTTCCTGAAGCACCGGACGGTAGGAGTTCACGACGTTGCGCGATGCGACGGACAGGGCGAAGCACAGCTGCTGTTCCAGGAGCAGTTCGTTGCCCGTGGCCTGATCGGAGCTGTCGGCAGGGCGAGTGACAGTGGCCAATTCGGGGCTCACTCGGGCGTGCGGGTGGTGAGGTACGTCGAGCCGTCGGCATTGCGGACGACCTGCCACTGCTGCAACTCGTCCTGACGTCCCTGCTGGGCGGCATCGTTCCGGTACACCACCTCGCCGGCGGTCGTACCACGGGCTGCCGGCCCGAAGAACATCTGCAGCTTGTTGGTGGCTCTCATGAAACGGTGCGCGAATGGCGGCTTCTGGGCCATGACTTTTCCTTCGATCGCGAGCGGAGTGTCAATGGTTAGTGTACTAACAGTTCGTCCCCTGATCAAACGGACGGTGCATGCCCGGGGCCCCGTTCACCGGACGAGGAAGAAGGGATGTCCCGCTCCAGCCGGCTGATGAGCGTGGAGCTCCCGCTGCGGACAGCTCCCAGATCTTCCGCGGCGCCGCAGAGCGCCAGTGCTGCGTCGGCGACCTGAACCGGCGACTCCGGTGTCACCAGGCCGTCGGCCCGGAGGCTGATGAGGGATTCGACCAGGCGGAAGGCTATCTCGCCGTGGTGCTGGGGGTCGTCGGGCCATAACGGGTACGGGGCCACCGCCGAGCCGAGCCGACGGTAGAGGTCCCGCAACTCCGCACGGGCGGCGAGGAAATCCCTGAACCGCGGGTTCTTGGCTTCGGGCAGGTGGTAGAGGATGCCGACGTTCCACGGGCCGCTGCACAACTGGGTCCCGTCGAACAGCGCCACGGCGTGGAGCCGAGCCGCTGGGGACGGATCATCCGCGGCTCGATTCCACCCCGTGGCAGCGCATACCGCCCTCGCGAAGGACAGTCCCTCCGCCACTGTCCCGGTCAGGAGTACCTCGAGGATGTCGTCCTTGGTGGCGAAGTGGTGATACAGGGAGGACTGACGGATGCCGACGGCATCCGCGATGGCACGGGTGGAGGTCGCGGCATAGCCCTGGGTCGTGAAGAGCTCGGCTGCCGCATCGAGGATCTCCTCGCGGGCCGTTGCTCCGGGGCGGATCGACTGTCGCGCGCGGGGGCGTCCCGGTCCGGCTAAGGTCACGCCTCATTCTTACACCCGATCGGGGGCGTGCCCGTCGGCAGCGCTCCCTCCCGGGAGGCGCGAAACATCACCGAAACGTCCTCCTCATGAGGTTTTTACGCGGGTGAAACCCGGGCGGGACCTCGGATTGGAAAACTATCAGTTGACCGGTATTACCGAGGGTCCCGACACCTCCCCGCCGGCACCCACCCGTTCCGAGCCCGGAGACACAGATGACGATTCCACTCTCGACCCACGCGGACGACGCCGACCTCACCTCCCTCGGGTACGAACCATCCCTGCACCGCAAGCTGGGCCGGTACGCCTCCTTC
Organism: Arthrobacter sp.; assembly: GCA_030147325.1. GTDB lineage: Bacteria > Actinomycetota > Actinomycetes > Actinomycetales > Micrococcaceae > Arthrobacter_D. The sequence goes on from JASLAA010000142.1 coordinate 2,091, forward strand.
GCGGCAGGGTTCTCCTTCGTCTCCATCCTCACCACGATCTTCCAGCTCTTCGCCTTCGGCTACTCGTTCGCCGGACCGGCGTTCTTCTGGACCTGGCCCATCGTCCTCGTCGGCCAGCTGCTCGTGGCCCTCAACTTCGCCGAACTGGCCGCACGGTATCCGCTGTCCGGTGCCGTCTACCAGTGGGCGCGCCGTGTGGGAGGGGAGACCGTGGGGTGGTTCGCCGGCTGGTTCATGGCGATCGCCCAGGTGGTCACCGCCGCTGCTGCAGCCATCGCCCTGCAGGTCGTGCTGCCCCAGTTGTGGAGCGGTTTCCAACTCGTCGGCGGTGATCCTGCCCTCAATACCGTCACGGGGGCCGCCAACGCCGTCGTCCTCGGCGCCATCCTCCTGGTGGCGACCACCGTCATCAACGTTCTGGGTGTCCGGCTCATGGCACACGTGAATTCGATCGGCGTGACCTGCGAGATCGTCGGGGTCGTCGCCGTCGTCCTCGCCCTGATCACCGCGGCGCAGCGCGGGCCCGACGTCGTTCTGGACACCACCGTGCTGCAGACCTCCGAACTCGGCGCCGTGGGTGCGTTCCTGGTCTCCGGCCTCATGGCCGCCTACGTCATGGTGGGCTTCAACTCGGCAGGTGAACTGTCCGAGGAGACCCGGGACCCCCGCCGCACCGCACCACGGACCATCATCTCCGCGCTCGCGATCTCCGGCATCGGCGGAGCCCTCATGATCATCACCGCCCTGATGGCCGCACCCAGCCTCGACGACGGCCGTCTCGCCACCGAGGGTCTGCCCTACGTCCTGACCGCGGTGCTCGGGACCTTCTGGGGCAAGGTGCTGCTGGTCGACGTCGCCGTCGCGATCTTCGTCTGCACCCTGGCCATCCAGACCGCCGGTTCGCGCCTGGTCTTCTCGATGGCGCGTGATGGGAAGCTCCCTGCCTCCCGGCTGCTCTCCACCGTCCACCCCCGGCGCGGCACCCCGATGTGGCCGTCCGTCGTCATCGGCGCCCTCGCGGTCGGTGTCCTGGCCATCAACGTGGGGAACGCCGCCCTCTTCACCACGCTGACCAGCGTCTGCATCGTCATGGTCTACATCGCGTACCTCCTGGTCACCGTCCCGCAACTGCTCAACAGGTTGCGTGGCGAGTGGGACCGGGTGGGCCAGACCATGCCCTCCGGTCTCTTCTCCCTGGGCCGGTGGGGTCTCCCCGTGAACGTGCTCGCCGTCCTCTACGGCGCCGTCATGGTGGTCAACCTCGCATGGCCCCGCCCGGAGGTGTACGACCCCGCCGGCGAGAACGGGATCCTCCTCTACTCCGCCCCGCTCATGGTCGCCGTCGTCCTGCTCGGAGGCCTCTGGGTCCGCCGGAGCATCACGTCCAGGGCCTCCTAGCCCCGCCACGCGCCGGTTGCCATCGACCGAACCGCCAGAACCGCCAGAACCGCCAGAACCGCCAGAACCGC
>JASLAA010000071.1 GCA_030147325.1 Arthrobacter sp.
GCACATCGAACAGGGCCCGACCCTGGAGAAGCACGGGCTACCACTCGGTATCGTCACTGCCATCACCGGCATAGAGCGCTTCATCGCCACCTTCGCCGGCTCCGCGGATCATGCGGGCACGACGTCGATGGAGGACCGCCGGGATGCGATGATCGCCGCCGCGGAAGCCGTCCTCGCCGTACGTGCCGAGGGTTGCGGCGCACCCGTGCACGGCGTCGCGACGTCGACCAGGGTGGAATCCGACTCCCGATCACCGAACGTCGTCCCCTCCCTCGTCCGGATGTACAGCGAGGTGCGGAGCGTCGACTCCTCCTGGCTCTCGGGCGTCAAGGGCCGCCTCACCGCACAGATCGCGGCCAGGGCGACCGAACTCGGCATCGACGTCGGCTTCGAGTGGTCCACGGACAACGCGGTGGTCGAAGCGGACCGCGGCGTGCAGGACGTGGCCGGTGCTGCTGCCGACTCCCTCGGGCTGCCGTGGATGCCGATCCCCAGCGGCGCGACCCACGACGCCGTCCACATGGCCTCCCTCGCACCGATGGGCATGATCTTCATCCCCTCCCAGAACGGCAAGAGCCACTGCCCCGAGGAGTTCAGCAGCACCGAGGACATCGCCGTCGGTGTCCACGCCCTCGTGGCAACCCTCGAACACCTCGACGCCACCCCCAACCGCCCGTCCGCCTAGCCGCCATCCTGCCGACCGGAGTTCTCATGACAACAGCACTCACCCCCGAGGGACTGTCCACGGACATTCTCGCCATCGCCAACCTGCCCGTCCTCTGGATCCTCGCTATCGGCGTCTTCGCCGCGATCATCATCCAGTCACTCGTCTACATGAAGGCGGCGAGGAAGGCCGGGCCCGCCGCGGACATCAGCGCGGACGAGTTGAAGGTCTCCTTCCGCGCGGGTGCCATCGCCGCCGTCGGGCCGTCCCTGGCCGTCGTGCTCGTCAGCATCGCCCTCCTCACCCTGTTCGGTACGCCCGCCGTGCTCGTGCGGATCGGACTCGTCGGTTCAGCCGCCACGGAATCGGCGTCGGCAAGCCTCGCCGCCGGGACCATGGGCGCGGCCCTCGGCGGGCCCGACTACACCCAGGCCGTCTTCGTGGTGGCTTTCATGGCCATGAGCCTCTCAGGGGCGGGCTGGATGATCGCAACACTCGTGCTGACCCCGATCCTCCGCCGGGGGGACTCCAAGCTGCGCCGCGTCAATCCTGCGCTGATGGCGATCGTCCCCGCAGCAGCCCTGATCGGGGCCTTCGCGAGCCTCGGCATCGCCGAACTCGGCAAGACGCCCGTGCACATCCTCTCGGTCATCGTCTCCGCCATCACGATGGCCGTCTGCATCGTCCTGGCCAACCGGACATCGGCGACCTGGCTGAGGGAGTGGGGACTCGGCATCTCGATCATCGTGGGCCTGATCGCGGCCTACATCGCCCACACCTCCGGTATGGCCCCCGCCGCCTAGGCAGTACCTTCCCGAAAGGAACCACCATGTCTGCTCCAGATACTGCCGTCTCATCCTCCGCGGCGCTCGCCGAGTTCGACCGCACCACGTCCCGCTGGGGGCAGGCGACGATGGGCGCCGCCCTCCTGCTCTCCCTCGCCGCTCCGCTCTACCTCGTGCTGTCCACCGATCTGGGTATCACCGCGAGCATGATCTGGACGGCCTACCTCGCCGTCGCGGCCGCTTTCTTCGTGCTCTGGTTCGTCGAGCCCATCACCTACTACCCGGTGCTCGGTCCGGCCGCGATGTACCAGGCCTTCATGATCGGCAACATCGCCAACAAGCTCCTGCCCTCGGCACTCGTCGCCCAGGCCGCCATCGGAGCGAAGGCCGGCACCAAGCGCGGCGAGTTCGCCGCCCTCATGGCCATCTGCGGCGCGGCGATGGTCCATGTGCTGTCGATGCTCCTGTTCGTCGGGATCCTCGGTACCTGGCTGGTCAGCATCATCCCCACCGACATCGTCGACGTCGCGCGCCTCTACATCTTCCCGGCCATCATCGGGGGAGTCCTCGTCCAGCTCATCGTCACCATGAAGCAGCCCCGCGTGACCGTGATCGCCGTCGTCGTCGCCGTTCTCGTGCTCTTCGTCCTGGTGCCTGCCGTGCCGGCACTCGCCAAGCCCGCCACCGGAATCGTCGTGCTGATCACCGCAGTGCTGGCATGGTTCCTCCGCTCCCGCACAACGACGGCCACGCCCACCACACTCGTCAACTAGGCTCCAGAACAGACCCGCCCGAAAGGACATCATGACCATCGACACCGCCGTCTTCGATCTCTCCGACGCCGACACCACCGCCATGCACGAGCTGTACCGGCACCTCCACGCCCACCCGGAACTGTCCATGCAGGAGACGCACACCGCGGCGTTCATCCTCGAGAAGCTGAACCACCTCGGGCTGGAGACCTTCCTCTGCGGAGGGACCGGCGTCGTCGGGATCCTGCGCAACGGCGACGGCCCTGTGGTCGGCTACCGCGCCGACACCGACGGCCTGCCCATCGCCGAGGACACCGGCCTGGACTACGCGAGCACGACGGCGGGCACCCTCGCCGACGGCACCGGCGTGCCCGTGATGCACGGCTGCGGCCACGACACCCACATGACCGTGGGCCTCACCGCCGCGCAGCTGCTGACCGAGAACCGCGAGGCGTGGAGCGGCACCGTGGTCTTCATCTTCCAGCCCGGGGAGGAGACCGGAGAGGGAGCCGAAGCCATGATCGAGGACGGA
>JASLAA010000173.1 GCA_030147325.1 Arthrobacter sp.
GCCCGGAGCGGCAAGCTCGACCCCGTGATCGGGCGTGACGCCGAGATCCGCCGCGTCGTGCAGGTGCTGAGTCGCCGCACCAAGAACAATCCCGTCCTGATCGGCGAGCCCGGCGTCGGGAAGACCGCGGTCGTCGAAGGGCTGGCCCAACGCATGGTCGCCGGGGACGTGCCCGAGTCACTGCGGGGCAAGAGGCTCATCAGCCTCGACCTCGGGTCGATGATCGCCGGCGCGAAGTACCGGGGCGAGTTCGAGGAGCGGCTCAAGGCCGTGCTCGAGGAGATCCGGTCCTCCAACGGTGAGGTGGTGACGTTCATCGACGAACTCCACACCGTCGTCGGCGCGGGCGCCTCCGAAGGCTCCATGGACGCCGGGAACATGCTCAAGCCCATGCTCGCACGCGGCGAGCTGCGGCTCATCGGAGCGACGACCCTGGACGAGTACCGCGAGAACGTGGAGAAGGACCCGGCACTCGAGCGCCGGTTCCAGCAGGTGTACGTGGGTGAGCCGTCCGTCCCGGACACGATCGGGATCCTGCGTGGGCTGAAGCAGCGCTACGAGGCACACCACAAGGTGTCGATCGCCGATTCGGCGCTCGTCGCCGCGGCCACGCTGTCACACCGGTACATCCCGGGCCGCCAGCTACCGGACAAGGCCATCGACCTCGTGGACGAGGCCGCCTCCCGCCTGCGGATGGAGATCGACTCGGCGCCCGTGGAGATCGACGAGCTGCGCCGTTCGCTCGAGCGCATGCACATGGAGCAGATGGCACTCTCCCGCGAGAAGGACGAGGCCTCCCTCGAACGGCTCGAGGCGCTGCGTGCCGAGATGGCCGACCGCCAGGAGGAACTCGACGGTCTCAACGCACGGTGGGAGTCCGAGAAGGCGGGCCTCAATCGCGTGGGGGACCTGAAGGCGTCCCTGGACGACCTGCGCTCCCAGGCTGACCGTGCCCAGCGCGAGGGCGACCTCGAGACGGCGTCGCGCATCCTCTACGGGGAGATCCCGCAGGTGGAGCGGGAGCTCCGGGAAGCCCAGGCCGCCGAGCAGCAGACGGTCAATGCGCCGGAACTGATGGTCGCCGAGGAGGTCACCTCGAACGACATCGCCGAGGTCATCTCCGCCTGGACGGGTATCCCGGCCGGACGCATGCTGCAGGGTGAGAGCGAGAAGCTGCTGCGGATGGAGGACGCCATCGGCTCCCGCCTGATCGGACAGCAGCGGGCCGTGGCCACGGTGTCGGACGCTGTCCGCCGCGCCCGCGCCGGCGTATCGGACCCGAACCGGCCCACGGGGTCCTTCCTGTTCCTCGGGCCCACGGGCGTGGGGAAGACGGAGCTCGCCAAGGCGCTCGCGGACTTCCTGTTCGACGACGAGCGGGCCATGATCAGGATCGACATGTCCGAATACTCGGAGAAGCACTCGGTGTCCCGCCTCGTCGGTGCTCCTCCGGGCTACGTGGGCTACGAGGAGGGCGGGCAGCTCACCGAGGCCGTGCGCCGCCGCCCCTACAGTGTCGTCCTGCTCGACGAGGTGGAGAAGGCACACCCCGAGGTCTTCGACCTGCTCCTGCAGGTGCTCGACGACGGTCGCCTCACCGACGGCCAGGGCCGCACGGTCGACTTCCGGAACGTCATCCTGGTGCTGACCTCGAACCTCGGGTCGCAGTTCCTCGTGGACCCGTCCCTCGACGACGCCACCAAGCGGTCGGCTGTGATGTCCGCCGTCAACGCGAACTTCCGACCGGAGTTCCTGAACCGGCTCGACGACGTCGTGATCTTCGACCCGCTGAGCCTCGACGAACTCTCGCGGATCGTGGACCTGCAGGTCAGGGCGCTGGCGGACAGGCTGCACGATCGCCGCCTCGAACTCGAGGTCAGCGCAGCGGCCGGCGAGTGGCTCGCCCTGACCGGGTTCGACCCGGCTTACGGCGCCCGCCCGCTCCGCCGGCTCGTGCAGCGGGAGATCGGCGATCGCCTCGCGAGGGGCATCCTGGCGGGAGAGATCGTCGACGGGGACACCGTCGTCGTCGACCGGCGGGACTCCGAGCCGGGGGAGGTCGGAGACGCCGCCCTCGACGCCGGAGGGCTGACGGTGCGAGCCGTTCGCTAGCGGCTCCGCTCCGCGCGAGGAAGGGTAGGAACCGGACGGTTCCTACCCTTCGTGCATCCCGCCCTTCCGCCGGTTCCCAGCCGGTCCGCCGTCAGGGGGTGAGCAGGCTCTGGCTGAGGGTGTCGTCGTTCTCGAGGACGGCGAAGCAGTCGACGCGGCGATCGCCGTCGGCCCACGTTCCCTCCGTCGGTGTCGCCCGGAGCAGGGTGACCTCGAGGTCCTCGCTGACGACATCGGGGTTGATGTCGGCCGAGGCCGTTGCGCAGGCGGCTTCCGCGCGCAGGCCGAGCTGGTCGCGGCCCGGGAACTCGGCGTCCTCCGGATAGCTCTCACTGGCCACGAGTTGCGCGTTGTGCGGCTCCGCGCAGTCCACGAGCACCGCGTCCTCGGTGATGGCGGTGAACTCGGCGAGGCACTCACCGGAGGACAGGGACGACGGATCCACGCGGTCCTCGTCGTCCGACCCTCCGAAGAGTGACAGGAGCAGCCAGACGAGGAGCCCGAGGAGCACGAGGATGCCCCCGATCACCAGCAGGATCGGCAGGTTGCTGCTCCTGGTCCTGGTGCGATCTCGCTTCGGGTGCCCCGCGGTCCCCGGGTCGCCCCCGGGAGCCGTCGGGACCCAGGCACGCGCCGCGACCGGCGACTCGTCCACGTGGTCGGGACCAGTGGGGGAGGGTGCCGTGGCCCCGACGGCACCGGGATCGGTACCCGGGTACGGGCCCGGGGAACCGAGTCCGGGTTCACCGCCCTCCGGCGGGAAGGCATAGGGTCCGCCGACCGTGCTGTCAGGGTGTGCGTCAGGTGTCGGGTCGACCGTGGCTTCAGCGGGTGCGGGGTCGTCGGTGGTGTCTCCCCGAACGGTGCTGCCGACGCCGGTGGAGCCACCGGTTGCACGGTCCCCTGCGTCGTCGTCCCCCTCCGGGTCCGCGCCGTCGTCGAGGTCTCCGGCCGTACCGCCCGCAGGTGCGGTGCCGGCCGGTGCGGCGTCGACGACGGGGGCGTCGGCGGGCATCGGTCCGCAAACGAGGGTCCCGGTTCTTTCGGCTTCCGCTGCTACTGCCCGGGCTTCGGCCGCCGCGGCCTCGAGCGACGCTGCCTCCGCCGTGTCCGTGCTGATCTGTGCGGGTTCGAGGGACGGTTCGGGCAGGGCAAGGGTTTCCGCCGACACCGAGAGCTCAGGTTCCAGGGCCTCGGCCGAGATGACGCCGTCGTCGAGCACCACGTCGTCCGGATTCACCACTGCCGGTCCGTCCGGCCCGTCCGTCTCAGGCTCCCGGCCGGGCTCGGGCCGTGCGTGCTCCTCGTTGCTCATGGTGGGCCGCTGTCTCCTTGGGATCCGATGCCGCGGAGCCCGCGCTCCGACGTGGCTCGACTCTATCCAAGATCGCCCCCTCGTGTACCGGCCGGGCGCGGCACGGTGTCCGGGCCGAACAGCCCGGAACCACCGGGGCTGTTTCCCGGACGGCCCGATCACCGGAACTCGGGTGCCGGTGAAAGCATGTAACCTATACTTACGACAAAATGACCGAATAATCCGGGGCCTCGCTGCAGCCTTGGGCCTAGTGCCCCAGCGACCACCTCCGGATCGACGCAAAAAGGGGGTCACGCCATGGGGCGCGGCCGTCAAAAGGCAAAAGCTACCAAGCAGGCACGGGACATGAAGTATTTCAGCCCGTCCACTGACTATTCGGCACTACAGCGAGAGCTCACGGGCCCGGGTAGTCGTCCCTCGAACCGACGCACCGAACCGCTCGAGCCGGTGGAACCGGACTACTCGGAGTACGCGGACAAGTACGCCGACGAGGTCGACGACGACGGCGGGGAGAGCGGGTCCCGCCGCACCGGCTGACCCGGTCCCTCGTCCTTCCGGGCATCACATGCGGCACATCGTCCATCGGGCGGTGTGCCGTTTCGTGTGCCCGAGAACCGACCGTGCCGGATCAGCTGCCCCGCGCCGGCAGGAGGACGCGACTCTCGGATGCGGGGCGGGCGGGTGTCATTCCCGGGGGACGCGCGTCGAGCGTGCCTGTTCCGGACGCCGGCAAGGGTCCGCCGTATCCGAAGAGGAGCAACCCCGCTGGATCGGCCGGGTTCGAGCCGATATGCGTGAAATGCGTGCGGATGACGTTGACTGGGTACAGGACCGGTAGATTGCCGGCCCCTCAAGGGAGACGACATGACCACGTGGTTGATCACCGGCTGTTCGACAGGATTGGGACGTGCCCTCGCCGGAGCAGTTCTCCAGCGCGGTGACAACGTCGTGGTGACTGCGCGCGACGCCGGGACGATCGTCGAGCTGGCGGACGCGTACCCGGACTCGGCGCTGGCCCTTCCGCTGGACGTCACGGACACCGACCAGGTGCGGAACGCCGTCGAGCGCGCGAGCGAACGCTTCGGCGGTATCGACGTGCTGGTCAACAACGCCGGCTACGGATATCGCGCTGCGGTGGAGGAGGGCGACGACGACGACGTGCGCACACTGTTCGACACGCACTTCTTCGGGACCGTCGACATGATCAAAGCCGTGTTGCCGCAGATGCGCGCCCGTCGGTCCGGGACCATCGTGAACCTCTCGTCGATCGGTGCCACCATCCGTCCTGCCGGGTCCGGCTACTACGCTGCGGTGAAGTCGGCGATCGAGGGACTCACGGGATCACTGCGGAAGGAACTCGAACCCCTCGGCATCACCGCGATGGTCGTCGAGCCGGGCGGGTTCAGGACGGACTTCTCCGGCCGGTCGCTCCAGCAGTCCGCCGACGCCATCGACGACTACGCCGAGACGGCGGGAAAGCGCCGCAAGGAGAACGACACCACCCACGGCACGCAGCCGGGAGACCCGGCGAAGGCGGCTACGGCTCTCATCGCAGTGGTCGAATCCGCTGACACCCCGGAACTGCTCGTGCTCGGTGCCGACGCGACCAGCGCCTACGCCCAGGTCCTCCAGGCACAGCTCGCCTCGCTCGAGACGTGGCGGTCCGTCGGTGAGAGCACCGGCGTCGACGCGTAGCACTCCACCACATCCGCTCCCGTGCATCGGACAGCAGCCGCTGTCATCAGGGTCACGGACACAGGCACCACTTGAAGGAGACACCATGAGAGTTCTGATCACCGGCGCCCACGGGAAAGTCGGACGCGCCGCGACGAAGGCGATGATCGACGCCGGGCACGACGTCCGGACCACCGACCTCACCCGCCCGGGTTTCGAACGCAAGGCGGATGACGCCCCCGGCTACGTGATGGCTGACCTCACCGACGCAGGAGAGGCCTACTCCGTGGTTCACGGAGCAGACGCGGTGGTGCACATCGCCGCCATCCCGGAACCGACCGGCAACCCGCCCCATGTCGTGTTCCAGACCAATCTGATGGCGACCTTCAACGTCCTCGAAGCGGCCGTCCGCTTCGGCGTGAAGCGCTTCGTGTACATCTCCAGCGAGACCGTGCCCGGATTCTTCTTCCCCGAGCGACCCTTCCTGCCCGACTACGCGCCCGTGGACGAAGACCATCCGGTGCGCCCCCAGGACCCCTACGCCCTGTCCAAGTCCTTCGGTGAACAGCTGATGGACGCGGCGGTCGCCCGGTCCGATATCCGGTGCATCTCCCTCCGCCCCAGCTGGGTCCAGTTCGAGGGCAACTACGAACTGAACCTCGGGCCTCAGATTCGTGACAGCTCAGTACTCAGCCCCAACCTCTGGAGCTACGTCGATGTGTACGACCTGGCCGATGCCATCGTCCTTGCGACCGGATCGGATCTGCCCGGGCACGAGGTCTTCTACATCGCCTCACCGGACAATGTAGGCGGATACGATTTCGCCGAGATCTTCACGAAGTACTACGGTGGGCGGATCGAACTGCGCGAGCTCGACCGACCTGATGCCTCGGGGATCTCGAGCGCCAAGGCGCAGAGGCTGCTCGGGTGGACCCCCACGCGGTCCTGGCGCGACTATCTCGACTCCGAAGGGCGAGCTCTGCCCCGGTAGCAGCGGGGCGAGCCCGCGTGCTGCCCGGTCGAGGTCAGGAGGGCGAGGCCAGGAGCGGCTGCAGGGCGAGCTCGGCCGCACCGACGAGGAGGAGCTCGGGGCCCAGGGCGGCTCGTCGCACGTCCACTCCGCCGGCCAGCGCGCCCGCGTTCACGGCCTCCGCGAGCTCGCTGCCGTGGAAGTCGACCAACGATCCGAGGAACCCCCCGAGAACGATCATCCGGGGATCGAAGATGTTCACGAAGTTCACCAGTGCGACGGCGAGAAGCTCCAGTTGGCGCTCGGCCTCCCGCCGGACCGCAGGTCCCGGACGGTCGGCCAGGACACCCTCCAGGGCTTCGATCCCGCCGCCGGAGAGACCCGCTGCATCGAGGAGGCGCTCCAGGCGCACCTCGGCGTCCAGACAGCCGGCGCGGCCGCAGTGGCAGGGCGACCCACCGGGGCTGACGAGGGTGTGGCCCAGTTCCCCGCCGTACCCCCTGCTGCCGACGAGGTGCGCTCCACCGGTGACGATGCCGCCGCCGATGCCGCTCGCGCTGCCGTTGAGGTAGACGGCGTCCCCGATGCCGATGGCCGCGCCGAAGATGCTCTCGGCGAGTGACCCCAGCGCGGCATCATTGGCGGCGACAGCCGGCAGTCCGAGGGCGTCCTCGAAAGGGCCGAGGAGGTCGGCGTCGTGCCAGCCGAGGTGTGGGGCGACGAGTACGCGCCCCGAGCCCGCGTTGACCAGCCCTGGGAGCGCGATCCCCACACCCGTGATCCTGTCCAGACCGGACAGGACGGGCCCGAGGTCGGCGACGATCTCGCGGGTCAGCTGGACGGCGTCGCTCAGGGAGGGCAGCCCTCCCGTCTCCCGGCGGAGGCGCTCGTGGACGCGGCCACCGAGTCCGACGATGCCGACGGTGAGGGCATCGATGTCGGGATTGACGGCGATCGCCGCGATCCCCGGGTTGGCGTGGACGATGGGGCTCGGCCGTCCTACCCGGCCGTCGACGGTGGGGTCGGTCTCGAGGACCAGGCCCCGCTCCGCGAGCGCGGACACGAGGGCGCCGACCGTCGACCGGTTGAGGCCGCTGCGCCGGGTGAGGTCGGAGCGGGACAGGGGGCCGTTCCGGTGGACCATGGTCAGGAGCTGGGACAGGTTCTGGGTCCGAAGACCTTCCGTGCCGTTCGCGACGCCGGGGTTGGACCGCACAGCCTTGGTTCTCCTTCGTCCTGCAGGAGCTCTCTGTGCGCCTGGTATGAGTCCCATCGTATCCAGCCCGGGGTCGGGCGCCTGCTTCAGGCCCGCTGTCGCGCCGTCCCCGTGGCCTTGCGTCCGGCCTTACCCCGCGGCGCGCATGGGCCGGTACCGCAGGGCCACTGCTCCCGACCCGAACTCACGGCGATCCACCAGCTCGAGCCGTATGCGCTCACGGAGACCGGAGAGCAACGTCGGTCCGTATCCGGCCAGAACCGGGTGCACCAGGAACTCGTACTCACCCGTCGAGCGTGGCATTGATCGAGTATCGAAGCGGTCTCATTCCGCTGCCCTCCCTTGACACCCACACCGCGTCTTAGTCGGCCAGTACCTACTCTACGATTCACGATCTATCGTCGCCCCGGAGGAGTCCTGCGGCGGGTCCGGCCCATCCCTGGTCGCCGTCAACCCAGCGGAGAGACGGGTCACGTCCTCCTCCACACGCCGGTCGCAGCTGATTATGCACTGAGGGCAATATAAGGTGCTTGCGCTCGGCACTTCCAGGAGGAAAAGTAATAAGCACACTGAGTATTCGCCCATGGCGGCGAACCCCCATCTAGCAAGGAGTACGAGCATCATGGCAACAGAGAACACCTCGGGGGCGAGCACCCCCAAGAGCAGGCGCAACGACGTCGTCGCCGCAGAGAAGGAGCAGTTCGGTGGCATCAAGTTCGGGTCGGCGTTCTTCGGCTGGCTCACGGCGATCGGTCTCACCGTCATCCTCAGCGCCCTCGCCGCCGCGATCGGCGTCGGCGTCGGGGCCGCCAACTCGAGCAACGCGAGCGATGCCGCCAACCAGGCCACCGAGAACGCGCAGACCATCGGCATCGTCAGCGGGATCGTGCTGGCGATCATCCTCTTCGTCGCCTACTACTGCGGCGGGTACGTCGCGGGCCGCATGGCCCGCTTCGACGGCGCCAAGCAGGGCCTCGCCGTCTGGCTCTGGGGCATCATCATCGCCATCGTGCTGGCGATCCTGGCAGCCGTTGCCGGTGACCAGTTCAACGTGCTCTCGAACCTGCAGGGTGCCCCGAGCATCCCCGTCGACGGCAGCGCACTGACCGCCAGCGGCCTGATCGCGCTCGCGATCGCGGTCCTGGTCCCGCTCATCGGCGCCATCCTCGGAGGCAAGGCCGGAATGCACTTCCACCGCAAGGTGGACCAGGTCGGCATCGACCACCAGGCCGGTCGCTGACACCCGGCAGATCCCCGCTATGACGGAAGAGGCACCACCCGATCCGGGTGGTGCCTCTTCCTTCGTCCGGAACCGGGAGGGTCAGAACGTCAGCGAATCCAGTGCAGCCCGATACTGCTCGCCGATGACCGGCCGATGATCAGCAGGCCGGTCCTCGACGGTCTCGACGGTCCACGTCGGACGGGAACCGCCCAGTGCCCAGGCGGCCTGGACCGCGGCCCCCCGGGCAACGTACTCGCCGGGCGCCGGGATGCGGACGGGAAGGTCGAACACCTGCGCGGCGACCTCCTGCACCGCGACGTTCTGCGCAGCCCCACCGATGAGCAGCAGGTGCCGCGGTTCGACGCCGGTCGCGCGGACCGCGGCCAGCGCGTCGGCGAGTCCGCAGAGCATCCCCTCGATCGCTGCGCGGGCGATGTTCGGCCGCGTGCTCGAGGCGATGCTCAGGTTGGAGAAGCTCGCCTTCGCCGTGGGGAGGTTCGGCGTGCGCTCACCCTCGAAGTACGGCACCAGGACGACACCGCCGGACCCCGGAGCGGCCTCGCGGGCAAGCTCGGCGAAGCCGTCGTGGTCCACCCCGAGGATCCCCGCGACCGAGGACAGTACGCGCGCCGCATTCAGTGTCGCCACCAGGGGGAGGAACAGCCCGCTGGCATCCGCGAAGCCCGCGACCGTCCCCGAGGGATCGGCCACTGCATCGGCCGCGACCGCGAAGACGGTACCGCTGGTCCCGAGGGAGACGACGACGTCGCCCTCCTCGGCGCCCAGCCCCAGGGCGGCACCCGCATTGTCACCGGCACCCACACCGACGACGATGCGGTGCTCGCCCGCTGCGAGGAACGAGGAGTGGACGGTGCCCGCCGAGTCAGCCGGCCCCAGGACCCTGGGCAGGACGACGTCCGACGCAGCGTCCGGTGCCTGTCCGGCTCCGAGCGCCTCGCGGGCGGTGCGCCCGAGGATGTGCTCGAACAGTCCCAGGTCGTAGCTGTCCGTCGCCGGGTTCCAGTAGCCGGTGCCACTGGCATCCGAGCGGTCGGTCACCAGTTCCTCCAGCACGGGCCCGAGGGGCGATTCTCCCTCCGGGCCGTAACCCCGCAAGCGCCACGTCAGCCAGTCATGGGGTAGCGCAACTGCTGCGATGGCCGGCACGACGTCCGGCTCGGCATCGCGCACCCACCGCACCTTGGTGCTCGTGAAGGACGCGACGGGTGCCGAACCTGCACGGGCCACCAGCTGATCCACGCCGAGCTCGTCGATGAGGTCCCGTGCCGCCCCGGCGGACCGGGTGTCGTTCCACAGGAGGGCTTTGCGCAGGACCCGCCCGTCACGGCCCAGCAGCACCATTCCGTGCTGCTGGCCCGCGATCGAGAGTGCGTCGACGTCGTCCCCCAGCCCGTCGGCCGAGGCCAGCGCGGACAGCAGGGCCCCCCACCATGCCTCGGGGTCGACCTCCGTCCCCTCGGGGTGGACCGCGCGGCCGCTACGGGCCTCGGCTCCCGTCAGGGTGTCGACGACGAGGACCTTGCAGCTCTGCGTGGAGGAGTCGATACCGGCGACCAGAGCCATGGGTCAGCGGGCTCCGAGCAGGTGCTCGATGAAGAGCTGCTGGAGCTTCACGAAGCCGAAGCCCTTGCCGTTGAAGTACGCGTCGGCGTCGAAGTCCTCGTAGGAGGAGCGATCGGCGCGCAGTGCCTCGTAGCTCTCGCCCTCGTTGAGCGTGGGCTCGTGGATCTCCGACACGCGTGAGGCGGCGAGCGCCGCCTGGACCTCGGGGTCTGCGCGGAAGGCCGCGGCGCGCTCCTTGAGGAGGAGGTAGGTCTGCATGTTCGCGGACGCGGAGTCCCAGACGCCGTCCATGTCCTCGGTGCGGCTCGGCTTGTAGTCGAAGTGGCGGGGGCCGTCGTAGGCCGGTCCGCCGTTGGGGCCACCGTTCTCGAGGAGGTCCACGAGTGAGAAGGCATTCTGCAGGTCGCCGTGACCGAAGACGAGGTCCTGGTCGAACTTGATGCTGCGCTGGCCGTTGAGGTCGATGTGGAACAGCTTGCCCGCGTCGAGCGCCTGGGCGATTCCGGCGGTGAAGTTCAGCCCGGCCATCTGCTCGTGCCCGACCTCGGGGTTGACGCCGACCAGCTCGGGGCGCT
>JASLAA010000201.1 GCA_030147325.1 Arthrobacter sp.
GTGCGTGAGACGGTGCTGACCAGGAAGGAGCGGATCTCCTTCGCGAGCGTCGTCAGTTGCGAAGCACTGAGCTTGCTCAGGTCCTGTGGGCCGTGGATAGTCTCCAGAAGTCCCATCGGCGCCTCCTCGGTTCGTTCGGCGGAGCGAAGTCATCGCCCTCGATCTCGTTAACTCTAACGTTCGGGATTCGGAGCGGAGGTCGTTGACGACTGCCCGCCGCGCCGCTCGGATCTCGGGTCCGGTTTCAGACCGGAGGCGGCAGCAGCCGGGCGAAGGACTCCAGGTGGTGGGTGTGGGGGTACAGGTCGAACACGCGCAGCGAGTCGAGGGACCAGCCCGCCCCCAGGAAGTATCCGAGGTCGCGGGCGAACGACGCCGGATCGCAGGAGACGTACCCGACGGCACGGGGCCCTGCAGCGATGATCTGCCGCACCACCTTCTTGCCTGCGCCGGCGCGGGGCGGATCGAGCAGGACGGCGTCGAGCGGCTCACGCCGGCGGCCGAGCACGGCATCCACGCGGCCCTGCTCGATCACGACGTGGTCCTGCCCATGGAGATTGCGTCGGGCGTCCCGACTCGTGCCGGCCGATCCCTCGACCGACAGCACGGCGCCGCCCGGTCCAACCGCGCGGGCGACCGGCACGGTGAACAGGCCGGCCCCGGCGTAGAGGTCGGCGAAGCGTTCGCCTGCTGCGGGCTGCAGCCCCTCGAGGACCGCGGTGACCAGGGCCTCCGGAGCGCTCCGGTGGATCTGCCAGAAGCCGCCCCCTGTCACGCGGTAGTCGACGTCGAGGACGGTCTCCTGAAGCCAGGTCCGGCCCTTCAGCCGCTGTACCCTGCCGGAGTCCTGATCGAGGACGCCGACCGAGGCGCCGTCGATCGCGGACGCGACCGCGGCGAGGCGTCGCGGCGAGGTCGCCGCTGCCGGGACTAGGAGTACCAGCGGCTCTCCCCCGCCGGAGGGGGCGGCGACGTCGACCCGCACGATCCCGCTGAGGTCGAGCATCCAGAGCCGGAGGTCGTTGATCGCCGCGACGGCCAGGGGCATCTCCCGGATCGGGACGACGTCGTGCGCCCGGTGCACATGCATGGCCAGGCGCCCTGCTGCGTCGACGGCGAAGGCCGTACGGGTCCGCCAGCCGAGGCCGTCGGCCGCCTCGCGGGGAGCAGCCTCGACGGTCACGGCCCTGGTCGTCCCGGCCAGCCGCGCCAGTTGCTCCTCGACCACCGAGGCCTTGAGCCGGCGTTGCTCGTCGAGGGCGATGTGCCCGAATTCGGCACCTCCGACCGCCGCCCGGCCCCTCCCGGCTGCCCGGAGCGCGTCCGCCGGAGCCCAGGGGTGCGGTACCCGGTGAGGTGAGGCCTGCAGTACCTCGATGGTGTCGGCGCGCCAGAAGCTCGCGTCGCCGTCGGTGTCCGTGAAGCTGGCACGCACCACCTCGCCCGGAAGCGCATGCCGCACGAAGACCACGCGGCCCTCATGGCGGGCCACGAAATGGCCGCCGTGCGCCGGGCGCTCGATCGTGAGTTCGGCCGTCCCCGCGGAGGAGGGAGCGGATTCTACGGCGTCGGTCATGGTGTTCTTCCTACTTCAGGTCCTGGTAGATCTGGGCCGCGTCGGAGGACGCGAGCTGCCATGGCACGCTGGCGACCATCACGCCCGGCACGAAGTGGAGCCGAGCCTTGATGCGGAGGGCCGTCTGGTTGTGGACCAGCTGCTCCCACCACTTTCCCACCACGTACTCCGGGATGTAGACCACGATGAGGTCCCGCGGCGAGTCCCTGCGCATCGTCCTGATGTACTCGAGGATCGGGGTGACGGTGTCGCGGTACGGCGAGGCGAGCACCGTGATGGGCACGGGTATCTCGTGTTTCTCCCAGTCGGCGACCGTTCTGCGCGTCTGCTCGGGGTCGACGTCGACCGTCACGGCGTCCAGGCGGGAGGGCCGGGAGGCGCGTGCGAAGGCCAGTGCCCTCAGCACGGGCTTCCGGACGTGCGAGACGAGGATCACGGCGTGGACCCGGGACGGAAGGGCGCGCAGCCGGACGGCGTCGTCGATCGCGAGCTCCTCGGCGACGGTGTCGTAGTGCTTCTTGATGCTCCGCATGACGACGAACAGGATCGCCATCGCGAGCACCGCGATCCAGGCACCGTACTCGAACTTCGTGATGAGGATGACCACGAGGACCGCGGCGGTGAGACCGAATCCGAGGGAGTTGATCGCCCGGGACTTGTGGATCCTCCAGCGTTCCTGCTTGCCGACAGTGCTGCGCAGCGTCCTGTTCCAGTGCCGGATCAACCCGAGCTGACCTCCCGTGAAGGAGACGAACACGCCCACGATGTACAGCTGCACCAAGGCCGTGACGTCGGCCCGGAAGACGAGGATCAGGATCACGGCACCCAGGCCGAGTGCGAGGATGCCGTTGCTGAACGTCAGCCGGTCGCCCCTGGTGCGCAGCTGGCGGGGCAGGTAGCCGTCCGTCGCCAGGATCGACGCCAGCACGGGGAACGCGTTGAAGGCGGCGTGTCCGGCGAGCATCAGGATGAGGGCGGTCGCGGCGACGACCAGGTAGAAGAGCGGGGAGTCGGAGTCGAAGACCGTCCGCGCGAGCTGGCTGACCACGGGGGCCTGGATGTAGTCGTCCGGGAGGGGGCGCCCGTCGAGCAGCAGCTGCCTGGCGGGATCCTGCACCACGTGGACCCGCGTGGCGTTGGCGAGGTAGATGATCCCCGCGAGCATCGCCGAGGACACCAGGCCGAGGACCAGGAGCGTGGTCGCGGCGTTCCGGCTCCGCGGGGCCTCGAAACGCGGCACGTTCGAGCCCGGCCCTTCGAGCCCGGTCAGCGCCGCTGCTCCGGCGGAGAACGCCCGGAGGATGAGGAGGGCGCCGGCGAGTCCCACCAGGCCGGAGTCGAGGGCGGCGTCCGGGAGGATCTCGAACCGCGCGCTCGGCGCCTGATCCAGCGAGCCGCCGAACGACTGTGCGATGCCCGTGGCGCACAGGGCGAGGATCCCCGCGAGGAAGGCGTAAGTGACGACGGCGCGGGCACGGTAGCCACGCGTGATGCCGCGCAGGTTCAGCAGCACCAGCACGGCGACGCCGACAACGGCGAGGGTCACCCGGGACTCCTCGAGGCCCGGGGCCAGGGAGACGACGTACTGCGCCGCAGCCGAGACGGACACCGCGACCGTGAGCAGGTAGTCGATCATCAGCGCCGAAGCGACGGTGAGACCTGCCCGGGGGCCGATGTTGCGCTTGGCGATCTCGTAGTCCCCGCCACCCGAGGGGTACGCGTGCACGGCCTGGCGGTAGGAGGCGACGACGACGAGCAGTACAGCGATCACGGCCAGCCCTACCCAGGGCGAGATGGCGACCGAGGCGACCCCGGCGAGGGCGAGCGTCAGCAGGATCTCGTCGGGGGCGTACGCGACCGACGACAGCGCGCTCGCCGAGAAGACGGGCATGGCGAGTCGCTTCGGCAGGCTCCTGTTCCTCAGCCTGTCGCTGGCGTAGGGCTTGCCCACCAGCACCCGCTTGACGGCCTCGAGAAAAGTCAGCACGCCCCACAGACTAGCGCGTCCGGGCCTTCGGCCAGCCACTAGGCTTGGTGGTGGTACGGCACGGACAAGCAGGATCCACGGCAAGAATCAGGAGTGCCCTCGGTGGCTCATTTTGTGATCATGGGATGCGGCAGGGTGGGGGTCAGCCTCGCGCACACGCTCGACGAGTCCGGCCACTCGGTGGCGATCATCGATCAGGACGACCGCGCCTTCCGCCGACTGCGCTCCTCCTTCGGTGGTCGCAAGGTCACGGGCGTCGGTTTCGACCGGGAGACGCTGAAGCACGCGGACATCGAGGACGCCTACGCCTTCGCCGCCGTCTCGAGCGGGGACAACTCGAACATCCTGGCCACCCGCGTCGCGCGCGAGACCTTCCACGTGCCGCACGTCGTGGCGCGCATCTACGACCCCGGGCGCGCCGAGATCTACCAGCGCCTCGGTATCCCGACGGTGGCCGCCGTCCGCTGGAGCGCCGATCAGGTGCTGCGCAGGATCCTGCCCGAACAGACCATCAACGGTGACTTCCGCGAGACCTCCGGACGGCTGATCCTCGCCGAACTCGCGCTCGGGGACGCGTGGCTCGGCAGGTCGCTGCGGAGCATCGAGCTCGCCAGCGGCGTGCGTATCGCCTACATCACGCGGTTCGGCGAGGGCATCCTGCCCACGTCGGAGACGAGCTACCAGCAGGGGGACATCCTGCACGCGATGATGAGGACGACGGCGACGGACGAGATCGGCCGGATCCTCGCAGCCGCACCGAAAGAGGAGATCCAATGAGGGTTGTCATCGCCGGAGCCGGGAGCGTCGGTTCATCGATCGCGCGGGAACTGCTCGGGAACAAGCACGAGATCCTGCTCATCGACGAGAAGCCCGAGGTCATCGGGCGGAGCGGCCTCAAGGGCGCGAAGTGGCTGATCGGGGACGCCTGCGAGCTCACCACGCTGAAGGACGCGCGGCTCGACGAGGCCGACGTCGTGGTATCCGCCACGGGCGACGACAAGGTCAACCTCGTGGTGTCCCTGCTGGCGAAGAGCGAGTTCGGGGTGGGGCGGACCGTAGGACGCGTGAACAATCCGAAGAACGACTGGATGTTCGACGATTCCTGGGGGGTGGACGTCGCCGTCAACACACCACGCCTCATGACCGCACTCGTGGAGGAGGCCGTCGAGATCGGGGACGTCGTGCGCCTGCTCACGCTGCAGACGGGGGTGTCGTCGATCGTCGAGTTCACGGTCCCCCAGGATTCGCCCCTCGTCGGGGAGACGATCGGCTCGATCGGACTGCCCGAGGACTGCGCCGTCGTTGCCGTCCTGCGAGACGACTCCCCGATCACCCCGAGCCCCGACGACGTCGTCGAGGGTGGCGACGAGATGTTCTTCCTCGCGGCCATCGCGGCGGAGGACGAACTCAGGATCGCGCTGTCCGCACGCAGCGACGGGGACGCCGCCTAGGTGGTGGGAGCGCCGTCCCCCGACGCGACGCGCGGGCGGGAGACGACCCACGCCAGCCAGAGGCCGAGGGCGTAGAGGGGCAGACCCATGGCCACGCGGGTGGACCCGAGGGCCGCCACGTTCTCCACGAGGTAGAGCGGCACCTGGACCACGAGGCGCAGCGCCAGGACCGCGACGATGATCCAGGTCGCGATGGAGTAGACACGCACGCGCCGGGGATCCTTGCGCCACTCGATGCCTTCGTTCCGGAGGAACCCGAAGAGCAGGCCCGCGAAGGGCCACCGGAAGACCACCGACGCACCCATCGCGAGGATGTAGGCGCCGTTGATGAAGAAACCGGGCAGGAAGAAGTCCTGGGCGTTGCCCGTGCGCAGGGCCACGAAGGCACAGAATCCCACACCGATGAGCCCTGCCAGGGCCTGGGTGACCGGGGTCCTCGAGACCAGCCGGACGACGGTGAACACGGCCGACACCGCCAGGGCGGAGATGAGCGAGACCTGCAGGTCCATCGTGACGGTGAAGAGGATGGTGAACACCAACCCCGGAGCGATGCTCTCGGCCAGCCCCTGGACGCCGCCGATGGACGACAGCAGGTCGATCTGGCCGGAGTCGGTGCGCCGCACCCCGGACTTGGCGGCGTACTGCGCCGCGAGGTCGGCAGACGTCGGGCCGGTGGTTCGGCCGGCGCGGCCTGCCCCCGGTCCGCGTCGGGACCCGCCCTGGATGTCGGGACCGGGCTCTGGCTCGTTCACGGGGCTGCTCATTCCGGTCGGCCCGAGACGGCGGTGCCCACGCCGGGATGGACCGGGGCGAGGTGGGGCGGGCAGGTGCGGCTCATCTAGTACTCCTCGGGGCGGCCGATGATCTCGTAGCGGGGGTTGTACACGGTCGGCGTGCCGTCGACCCGGCTCAGCATCCCCTCGAACCGCAGCACGACCCCGGCTTCGACGCCGGGCACGCGACGCTGGCCCATCCAGATGATACGCACGTCCTGCCGCGCCCCGTTCCATTCGATGCGGGCGAGCACCGCGAAGGACGGGGGTGCCGTCACCGGAGCGAGGGTGATCCTGGCGATGGTGCCGATCGCGGTGATCCTGCCACGCTCGGGCAGCGGGCCCGGGCTTCTGGCGGCACCCGGACCGGCCGACGAGCCGGAGTGTCCGGGTACGGACCGGCCCGCCGATCCCCGGGAATCGGCGGAGCCGGGGGCGAACTGCCGGGCAGGCACGGGTACTAGCGCGTCTCGGTGATCTCGGGGCCGCGCTCCAACGGGTTCAGATCGGGGCGGGCCGGCGCGGGCGCCGGCTCGGGCGGCTGCCCTGCCGTTGCATCCTTCGGCAGTTTGAGCTGCAGCAGTTCGCGCGGCGGAAGCGGCTGGTCCCCCCGCACGACGACGACACTGCGGAACAGCTGTTCGATGGGCGCTGCAGCATTCTGGTCGAGGGCGGCCGGACCACCGAAGACTCCGCGCAGGAACCACCGGGGGCCGTTGATCCCCACGAACCGGGCTACGCGGAAGCCGGCCTGCCCGTCGGGGGTCTGCGCAGGAAGCTTGGCGAGCAGTTCCGTGCCGAGTCGCCCGGGGCGTTCCTCCACCGTGCCACCCTGCGAACCGACAGAGGCGCCGATCTGCTCCCTGATCTCGTCCCACAGGCCCTCGGTCTTGGGAGCCGCGAAAGCCTGCAGCTGCAGGGTCGACCCGCCGAGGTCGAGGGTCACGGCGATGACCCGCTTGCTGCGCTCCTCGACCTCGAGGCGCAGCTGGAGGCCCTCCGCGGCGTTGATCCGGAGCGCTCCGAGATCGATGTAGCCGTTCTCGGTGTCCCGCTCCGACTCGTCGAACGGGCCGAGCACCACGCGTTCGTAGTCCGCGCTCGCCACGAGCTCCGGAGCTGCGGGTGGCTGTGCTGCGTCCGGAGCGGACGTGACGGGGTCGGCACCGCCCTCGGCCGACGCCGCCCCGACGCTGGTGCCCGACGGGCCGGACGTGCCCGCCGCGTCGGCGTCCTGCGACTCCGCGCCCGAGCGCTCGGCGTCGTCGTCCTGCTTCTTCTTCCTGAGGCGCCCAAAAGCCATGTCGGGTTCCTTTCCTGATGACGTGATCGAGTTCGTACTGGAGTGGGGGTGTGCGTGGAAGCACGGACTGTCGGAGGAGGTGTCAGCCGCCGGTCGCGCGGTTCGCCGCGAGAGCGTCGGGGGTTCCGAAGCCGCCCGTCGAACCGAACCCGCCCGAACCACGGGCGCTCGCCGGCAGTTCGTCGACGATCCGGAACACGGCATGCTCGACCCGCTGGATGACCAGCTGGGCGATCCTGTCGCCCCTGGCCAGGCGGACCGCCTCGTGCCTGTCCGTATTGAGGAGACAGACCTTGATCTCGCCGCGATAGCCGGCATCGACGGTGCCTGGTGCGTTGACGATCGTCAGGCCGTGACGGGCGGCGAGGCCCGAGCGGGGGTGCACGAGCCCTGCATACCCGACCGGGAGCGCGATCGCGACACCCGTGGGGACGAGCACCCGCTCCCCCGGGGCCACGACGACGTCGATGGCCGTGCGCAGGTCCGCGCCCGCGTCACCGTCCGTGGCATACGACGGAGGCTCGAGACCGTCGTCGAGCATCACGATCTGGACCGGCAGGTCCTGCTGTATACCCATTGACCGCATCTCCAACGCAAGCTATCCGGTTACCAGCCACCACTTTAGCGCCTTTGCCGCGCAGCCCATCCGACCGCTCCCGGCACCCGGTGCGCGGTCCCCGGCACCCCGCGGGCGGGATGAGACCGCCGGGAAATGGTGGAATGCTGGTGTCATGTCCAGCGCTCCAGGGGAAGCACCCCAGAACACACCCGACCAGACCGTCCTGTACGAGGAGCGGCTCTGGCCCTCACCCTGGATCTGGCTGATCGCGGCGGGCTTCTCGTCGGCCACCATCGTGATGTTCGCGCCGATCTCGGCGGGAGTGGGTTACGGGGCGGCCGCCGTCGTCGCGGTGATCATCTTCACCCTGCTGATCCTGTCCACCCCGCGCATCACCGTGACGCCGACGATGCTCACGATCGGCCGGGCGAGCATCGAACGCAGCTACCTCGGCGCGGTGGAGTGGTTCACGGGCGAGGAGGCGACGCACCAGCGCGGCCCTGGACTGAACGGCCTGGCCTACCTCTGCATCCGGGGGTGGATCTCCCCCGTCGTCAGGATCGAGGTGACCGATCCCGAGGACCGCACGCCGTACTGGCTCACGTCCTCCCGCACACCGGAACGGCTCGTCGCAGCCCTGGCCGGCTGACGCTCAGCCCTCGCAGTCCGAACAGTAGAGGGCGCCGTTGCGATCCAGGGCGATCTGGGAGCGGTGCCGCACCAGGAAGCAGGATGCGCAGGTGAACTCGTCGGCCTGGGCCGGCAGGATCTGGACGGAGACCTCCTCGCTGGAGAGATCGGCTCCCGGGAGATCGAAGGCATCGGCGGCGGCGAGTTCCTCCTCGTCGATCAGCCCTGCCCCTCGGAAAGGCTCCACCGCGGTGCGCAGCGACGCCCCGTCCCCCGTGCTGTCCGGCCGGCCGGCGCCGTCATCGACCGCTGTGCGCGGTGCGTCGTAATCGGTGGTCATACCTGTGTTCTCACGCTCCATGATCTCGGGTCCTGCTGCAATCTAACCCCACGGGTGCCACAACGCCGACAGCGACGGATTTGTGCCCGTGGAGCGGGGCCACGGCCGCCACGCCTTGCCGCGTAGTAGGAAAGGCCGACATTCAGTGGCAAGGTTTCCCCTAGGGATTGTTGTCGGCTGGAGGAATTGATGCAGGAGTTACGCCTGGCAGGTGTGGATGGCGAACATCTGCTGTTGATCGACGAGGAGGGCACGAGCTACCGGCTGCCCATCGACGATGCACTGCGGACTGCCGGCGGCCGCCCGGGAGACCAGGCTCCGGCCCCGGCCCGGGCACAGGACGTACCCCGCCGCAAGCCTGCGAAGCCTCCGGTCCCCATGACGCCGCGCGACATCCAGGCCAGGATCCGCTCCGGCGCGACGGCGGAGCAGGTTGCCGCCGAGTCCGGGCTCGAACTGGCCCACGTCGAGCGCTACGAGGGCCCGGTGCGCGCCGAGCGTGACTACGTGGCCTACCTCGCACAGCGCGTCGAGGTGGCGACGCCGCTGCCGAGCCACGACGGCTACCGCTCGGCTTTCGGTGACAGCCCGGCGCTGCTCGGCGACATGGTCGCTTTCCGGGTCCAGGCCTACGGTATCGACGCGGCCTCGCTCGAGTGGGACTCCTGGCGGCGCCCCGACGGGACGTGGCACGTCCAGGCCTCCTTCGATCTCCCCGAGGAGTCGACCGTGGATCTCGGGGAGCAGCCGCCGGCCCGATGGACCTACAACCCGACGCGCAAGACCGTCACCAACGGGAACCGCTGGGCGCAGGTGCTCAGCGAGCTCGAGCCGCTGGACGGCCCCCTGCCCGCGCGCCGCCTGAGCGCGGTCGCGGACCGGGTGTTCGACTTCGAAGCCGAGAAGCAGAGCGAGGACACCGCGGGTGGCGCGGACGGCCAGAGCGACGCGGAGGTCGAGGAACAGTCGCGCGAGGACCAGGATGGACTGCTGGACGTCCTGCGGTCGCGACGCGGTCAGCGGTTGGGCGCGGACGAGGACGGCGACGATGCGCTCGCCGAACTCCTCACTCGTGGGTCGATTCCCGCAGCCCACCCCCGGGACGGCGACACCGCTGGGCAGGACGAGCCGGACGGCCGGGATGCCGTGATCCCCGGCCTGTCGCTCGCACCGCGAGCAGAGGACGCGGTTCCCGTGACCGATGCGCCGGATCCCGACCTCCACGAGGACGGCACCCCGCGGCTGTACGACGGCGTCAGCACGGACACGCGCGAGATCAGCATCTTCGCGCAGCCATCCCGCCGGCTGAAGCCACCCGCGGCCGCCCCTCGGCGCGGCTCAGCTACCGAAGCCCCGGGTGCACAGAAGGACACGGACGGGTCGGATTCGGACACCCCTCCCGCCCCCGGCAGGAATACGCCGAAGGACGCGCCGGAACCCGGCCCGGAGCGTCGCGCGAAGCCGAAGCGCTCGAGCGTCCCCAGTTGGGACGATATCGTCTTCGGACGCAAGGGCGACTGACCGCCCGGGCTCACCGGTCACCGGTGTGCCCGCCCCGGGTCCCGGCCACTCCAGGGGTCAGACCCTGCCGCTCTCCCGCTCCCGTGGTTCGAAGGGCAGCGGGACCTCGTTGGTGTAGAGCGTCGGGGACGTCCTGCCGGTCTGCCGGCGCATGTGATGGCGTCGGCACAGGGTCTCGTAGCCCACGACAGGTTCATGGGTCCCGTCGCCCTCGGGCCCGGTTCCCTCCGACGGGATGCCGTCGGGATCACCCTGCTGTTCCACGTCCCCCACCACCATCTGGTCGCCCTCGACCACCATGGTCCCGTCGATCGTACGGGCGTTGTGGGTAGCCCGCTTCCCGCACCAGCACAGGGCCTCGACCTGCAGGACCTGGACGCGGTCCGCGAGTTCGATCAGCCGCTGGGAACCAGGGAAGAGCCGGGTGCGGAAGTCCGAGGTGATGCCGAAGCTGAACACGTCGATGTCCATCTCGTCGACGACGCGGGCGAGCTGGTCGATCTGCTGGACGGTGTAGAACTGCGCTTCGTCGCAGATGACGTAGTCGATGCGGGCACCCATCGTCATGCGCGCCGAGAGCTCGGACCAGAAATCCGTGGCCGGGAAGACCTCGACGGCGGACACCTGCAGACCGAGGCGGCTCGAGATCATCGACTCGCCGGCTCGGTCGTGGGAGCTGAACAGGAGCCCGCGGCGGCCGCGGGCCTTGTGGTTGTGGTCCATCTGCAGGGCGAGCGTCGACTTGCCGCAGTCCATCGTCCCGGAGAAGAAGAGCAGCTCAGCCACGCGCGGCTCCCTTGCCGGTCTTCCCGCGCGGGCCGCCCCCGGCGGGCCCGGCCAGTGTCACCAGTGGGATCTCCCGCTCCGCCCGGGTCAGGGAGCCGTGCTGACCCACCATCTCGAAGGCCGAGGCCTGCGATCTGCGTCCGTCGATCAGTGCTATCCCCTCCCGGGCCAGGACCACCAGATCTCCGATGCGCGGCAGCACGGTCTCGGCGACGGGCCCGAAGTAGCCGTGACCGACGGCCTCCTCCCGCGTGAGGACCCATGCCCACTTCCCGTAGGCGTCGTGCCAGCGCGCGGCGAGCGCGTCACGGTCGCCCGCCGGCAGTACCGGATCCAGGTACAGGTGCAGCATGCGCGGCTCGCCGCCGGTGTGCGCCAGTCCCTCGAGGAGTTCCGGACGATCGGAGTAGTCGATACGCTGCGAGGCCGGTACGTCCACCATGCCGTGGTCCGCCGTCAGCAGCAGCAGGGTGTCCGAGGGCACCCGACGGGCCAGCAGCTTCAACGCGGCATCGAGGTCCTCGAGCGCGCGCACCCACTCCCTCGAATCGACACCGAACCGATGGCCCGCCTTGTCCAGGTCGTTCACGTAGAAGTACATGAGCATGTGCCGCGCCTGCGCCAGCTGCTGCGCCGCGGCGTCGATCCTGGCGTGGATGGTGTTCGCACCCACGAAGGTGCCTCCGCGGAGGGCCGCCTGCGTCATCGGTGAATCGGCGAAGCGCGGCTGGCTCACCGTCACGACGGGCAGATGCCGCGACACCCGCTCGAAGACGGTCGGGTGGGGCTGCCAGAGAAGGGGGTCGACGTCCGCGTCCCAGCGCCCCAGCATGTTCACCACGCGATCCTGCGAGGGGTCGAGGACGTCGTACCCCACCATGCCGTGCCGGCCCGGTGGCAGTCCGGTACCGAGGCTGGCGAGCGAGGCGGCGGTGGTGGAGGGGAATGCGGAGGACAGCACGCGGGCGGAGTCGAGGCTCTCGCGCAGGAACGGAGCATGGGCCGCATATTTCCGCAGCAGGGTCATGCCGAGGCCGTCGACCATGACGACGGCGATCCGCCGGGAGGCCGGCAGATCGAGCGCGTTGCTGAAGCCCTCGACGCCGAGAGCGGCGGCGGCGCTGGTCATGACTTCGGCGACGGTGGATTCACCGTAGGCGGGAGGAACCGGCAGGGGTTCCCTATGGAGGAAGGACATCGCGCTGCTACTGCTGGTGGTGCGCCCGATTGAACCGGCCACCGAAGCCGGGCTGGCGGCGAGGGGTACCGTCCGGAGCGGCCACGTAGCCGCCGGACACCGGGCTGGCCGTGTTGACCTTCCGCAGGGCACGGGCGAAGGCCTTGGCGTTCTGCACGGCCTGCGCGCCGTCGGCCTCCGCGCTGACTCGCAGCACGATGTCCTCCTGGGCGACGGTCCCCGTCAGTCCGTGGTCGGCGTCGCACTGGGGGTCGCTGCAGCCGGCGGGCCCGATGTCCAGGCGCTGGCCTCCCGACCATGCGATGGCGAGGGTCATCTCGCGGACCTGGTCGCTCGGCTTGTAGTCCTGAGGCTGGGCGTACAGGTAGCTGAGGACCACCGACCGGATCTGGCTGACCGGTACGGACTCGGTCGAGACCTGCGCCATGACCTGCTCCCCGGTGTCGTCGAGCTGCTGGTCGTCCACGTGGGCGATGACCAGCATGTCCCCGGTCAGCACCAGCACCGTGATGTGCCTGTGGACCTCGGTGCGCTCGAAGTGCGTCTCGAGGTGCGCCACGTGGGACAGGGGTTCACGGCCGTCGAGGGCGTCGTGCACGACGTCGGCCACGAGCCGCGGGTAGAACCCCGCACGTTCGAGCGACGCATCGAGGTCACGCCACTGGGCCGATTGCGATGGACTCATGTGTTCCAGTTTCCCTCACCCGCCCGTGTTGTGCCTAACCAGCGGGAGTCAGTCGCGCATCGCGCGACGCGCGCTGTCGGTGCGGCGCTGAGGATTGCCGACGTCGATGGCCGCGCTGAGGATGGTGAGCCCCTCGGTGGCGACGAGCACGGGGTTGAAGTCCAGTCTGGCGATCTCTGGGTGGTTGTCCTTGAGGAGGGCGACGCGTGCGACGAGGTCCTCGATGGCGGGGACGTCGGCGGGCGGCAACCCCTGGTAGCCGAACAGTTTCCGGGAGGCGCGGGGGGCCCGGACGAGGTCGGCGATGTCGCCGGTGCTCAGCGGCGGGACCGCGTGCGCCCAGTCCCCCAGCAGGTTGACGGCGTCACCGGCCAGCCCGAAGGACACCACGGGACCCATCAGCGGGTCCTCGATGGCGCTGATGCTGCAGGCCTGCCCCGACGGGGCCATCTGCTGCACCTCCATGCCGAAGCTGCCGAAGGGTGCGAGGACCTTCTGCATCCGGGTGATGTTGCGGCGGAGGGACTCGGCGTCGTCGATGTTCAGCCGCACGCCACCGAGATCGAGGCGGTGCCTCAAGTGCTCGTCCATCGTCTTCAGGGCCACCGGCCACCCCAGCCGTCCGGCGTGTTCCACTGCCTCGTCGGCCGAGGCGAAGCGGGCGGAGGGCAGGAGTCCGATGCCGTAGGCACCCATGAGCTCCGCGCACTCCTCCGGAGTGAGCCGGGTCAGGTCGACATCCGTCACCCGCTCCCGGACCCCTGCCAGCACCCGGGTGGCCTTCTCGGGGTCGACGCCGTCGGGGTCCAGGAAATCCCCGTGATCCCGCGAGCGCCAGAGGGAGTACCTGACCACCGCACCGAGCGCGGCGAGGGCTGCGCCGGGGCTCGGGAAACACGGCAGGCCGCGCTGCAGCGACAGCTCAGGCTGCACCGCCCCCGACTGCCCGCCGGTCGCCTGGGCGCCGCCCGGCGTGGCACCGAGCGGCGCCTGGACCGTACCGGTGTCCCCCGCGCCGTCCGGGGTGCCGCCGGTGCCCTCCCGGACGGCGGTCGATGCGTCGTCTGCCTGCGGACCTGCTCCCGGACCGGACGACGACGGGTCGGCCGCGACGAGTCCGTCGAGCTGGAGCCGGGCGTCGAGGATGCCGGTGAACGAGGCGATGACCGGTTTGCCGGCCGCCTCACCGCAGCGCTGGAGGCACGCGGCCACGGCCTCCGCCGTGAGTCCCCGAGCCGGCAGGGTGGTGACGACCGCCGCATGCACGGCAGGGTCGTCGAGGGCGTCCGTCACGGCCGATGCGAGGGCGGGCAGTGCCACGGACTGTCCGGCGTCGAGCTGCAGCCCGGCCTCCAGGCGGGCGACGCTCATGCCCTGCGCCACGACGCCGTCCGCCACCACCTTGCCGAGCGCCGAGGAGTTGCTGAGGACGGCGACGCCGGAGCCCTGCGGCAACGGCTGGCTCGAGACGATCTGGGCGATGTCCATCAGCTGCTCCGTGGTCTCGACCCGCATCACCCCGGACTGCCGCAGCATGGAATCGAGTGCCCCGGACGGCGCCTGACTGGTCCGGACGGCATGACCGGGTGGCAGCTGGAGTCCCGTGACGTCCGATTTCGCGACGATCACCGGCTTGGTGCGGGCGAGTCGCCGCGCGATCCGTGAGAACTTCCTCGGGTTGCCGATCGACTCGAAGTACAGGCCGACGGCGCGCGTGGCCGGGTCGTCCTCCCAGAACTGCATGGCGTCGTTCCCGGAGACATCGGCGCGGTTCCCCGCGGAGATGACCGAGGAGACTCCGAGCCCCCGGCGGTGCGCGCTCGCGTACAGGAGCACGCCCAGGCCGGCCGACTGGCTGAACAGCGACAGTGCCCCCCGTCGCGGCAGCTCCGGAGCCATCGAGGCGTTGAGCCGGATCGCCGGGTCCGTGTTCACGAGCCCGAGCGACGCGGGCCCCACGACCCGCATGCCGTGGGCCCTCGCCCTGTGCACCAGGGCGCGCTGACGCGCCAGTCCGTCACCGTCGTCGTCCGCGTAACCGGCCGTCGCGACGAGCAGTCCCCTGACGCCTGCACGGGCGCACTCGTCGACGACGGCGTCGACCTGCTCGTGCGGCACGGCGACGACCGCGAGATCCACCGGCTCCGGTACGTCGGCCAGCGAGGCGTGGGAGATCATGCCGTTGAGTTCGAAGGCCTCGGGGTTGACCGCGTAGACCTGCCCCGTGAAGCCGCCGTCGATCAGGTGTTCGAGCAGCGCGTACCCAACAGTGCCCCATTCACGGCTCGCTCCGATCACCGCGACCGAGGAAGGCGTCAGGAGTTCGGCCATGCTCCTGGCTTCGGCGCGGTGCTCCCGGGCCTCCATCACCGCCTGCGACTTCCGGGTCGGGTCGATGTCGAAGCCGAGCATCACGACTCCGTCGTCGAAGTGGCGGTCGACCTCGTAGCCCGCCTCGGCGAACACCGTGATCATCTTGCGGTTCTCGGGAAGCACTTCGGCAGAGAAACGCCTGATGCCGTTCTCGCGGGCAGCGGCCGCGAGGTGCTCGAGCAGGATGGACCCCAGCCCGCGGCCCTGGTGGTCGTCGGAGATGTTGAAGGCGACCTCGGCCTCCAGCGGGTCGTCGAGCCGGTCGTACCGGCCGATCCCGATGATCGCGGTGCCGCGGGTGATGACGAACGCCACGCGGTCGCGGTGGTCCACCTCGGTGAAGCGCTTGAGCTCCTTGGTACTGAGCTTCGCCTTGTAGGTGAAGAACCGCAGGTAGATCGAATTCTGCGACTGGCTCACGTGGAAGGCCTGCACGCCATCGGCGTCGTCGGGTGAGATGGGCCGCAGGTGTGCCGTCCCACCGTCACGCAGGACGACATCAGCCTCCCAGTATTCCGGGTATTGTCCGTCCGCCACCATAGACTCAGGGTAGTCGGCATCCCGCGATCGCGGACCGCGTGCCCTAACCATGGCGGTCGGGGACGCAGACCGACCCGACCGTCCCGCACCCGAGCCGTTGAGGAATCGCCACGCACATGGCAAGGCGCAAGAACTCCGCCCCACCGGAGGAATACACCGAGAAGATCATCGACATCGACGTCGAGACC
>JASLAA010000208.1 GCA_030147325.1 Arthrobacter sp.
GAACCGGCCTGCGTGAACCGGAAGATGTTGTCGATGAAGAGCAGCACGTCCTGGTTCTGCACATCGCGGAAGTACTCCGCCATGGTCAGGGCCGAGAGGGCCACGCGCAGACGCGTTCCGGGCGGCTCGTCCATCTGGCCGAACACGAGGGCGGTGTCCTTGAGGACGCCCGCCTCTTCCATCTCGACCCAGAGGTCGTTGCCCTCGCGGGTCCGCTCGCCGACGCCGGCGAACACGGAGGTACCACCGAAGTTGCGGGCGACACGCGTGATCATCTCCTGGATGAGGACGGTCTTGCCGACACCGGCACCACCGAACAGGCCGATCTTCCCACCCTTGATGTACGGGGTCAGGAGATCGATGACCTTGATGCCGGTCTCGAGCATCTCCGTCGAACCCTCGAGGGAGGCGAAGCTCGGGGCTTTGCGGTGGATGGGCCAGCGCTCGGTGATCTGCAGCTCGGACTCCTCGACGTCGAGCGGCTTGCCGAGGACGTTGAAGATGTGGCCCTTGACGCCGTCGCCGACGGGGACGGAGATCGCCGCGCCGGTGTCCTGGACGACCGTGCCGCGCACGAGTCCGTCCGTGGCCTGCAGCGAGATGGCACGCACGAGGTTGTCGCCGAGGTGCTGTGAGGTCTCGAAGGTGATCAGGCGGGTCTCACCGTTGAGTGTGATCTCGGTGGTGAGGGCGTTGTACATGGCGGGGATGGCGTCGGCAGGGAACTCGACGTCGACAACCGGGCCGATGACACGTGCAATACGGCCGGTGGCGCCGGGGGCAACTGAGTCCGTACCGTGTTCAACAGTCTGGGCAGTCATCTCTCTCACTTCATTTACGTAGATGGCGTGGAACTAAGTCTAACGGTGCACCCGGCGCCCTCGAGGGCCCGGACGGGGAAGGGCATCAGGAGGCGTTCAGCGCATCCGCGCCGGCCACGATCTCCGAGAGTTCCTGGGTGATCTCCGCCTGGCGCGCGGTGTTGCGGAGCCGGGTGTACTTCTTGATGAGTTCGGTCGCGTTGTCGCCCGCCGATTTCATCGCCCGCTGGCGTGCAGCGAGCTCGCTCGCCGACGCCTGCAGCATCGCCGCGAAGATCCGCGACTCGATGTATCGCGGAAGGAGTGCGTCGAGGACCTCTTCGGGGTCCGGCTCGAACTCGTAGAGGGGCAGCAGGTCACCTTCGTGGGTCACTTCCTCTTCCACGACCTCCAGGGGCAGCAGTCGCATGACCGAAGGCTCCTGGACCACCATGGAGCGGAACTTCGTGTAGACCACATGGATCTCCTGCACTCCCCCGTCCTCGAAGTCCTCGAGGAAGGTGGCGAGGAGGGCCTCACCGACCTCTCGGGCGGTCGCGAACTCCGGTGCGTCGGTGTTCCCGGTCCATACCCTCTCGTACTCCCGCTGTCGGAAATCGAAGTACGACTGCCCCTTGCGCCCGATCAGGTAGGCCTGGACCTCCTTGCCTTCGGCGCGGAGCACTTCGAAAAGACCCTCGGCCTGCTTGAGCGCGCTGGCAGAGTAAGAGCCCGCGAGGCCTCGGTCGGACGTCAGGACCAGTACGGCTGCGCGCCGCACCTGACCGTGCTCCGTGGTCAGGGGGTGATCGATCTCCGACTGCGACGAGACTGCCGAGACAGCACTCGTGATCGCATTGGCGTACGGCAGTGCCGCGGCGACACGCGTACGTGCCTTGCCAATACGAGAAGTCGCGATCAGTTCCATCGCCTTGAAGATCTTCCGCGTCGACGTCGTCGACGCGATCTTCTGGCGGTAGACCCGGATCTGGGCTCCCATTGTTGTCCTTTCCTTCGCTCCCGCGTCGGGGAGCGATCAGGCCAGGGCACTGCCGCCGGGAGGGGGTTCCCCTCCCGGCTGCAGGTCCTCTAGCGCTTCTGCCTGACGATCTTCTCCTGCTCGACCGAATCGGCGTCGAGAGCCTCGTGCTCTTCGCGACCCGCGCCGAGCCCGTCCGCACCCTCACCGAAGAAGCCCTGCTTGAACGCCGTGATCTGCGTCGTCAGCTCTTCGGCCGTGGAGTCCTCCAGCTTGCCCGTCTGGGCCAGCGTGGTGAGGACCTGCGACTTGCGACCCAGGTGATCGTGGAACTCGGTCTCGAACCGGTTGATGTCCTCCACGGGAACGTCGTCCAGGTGACCGTTCGTTCCGGCCCAGATGGAGACGACCTGCTGCTCGACGGGCATCGGGGAGTACTGTCCCTGCTTGAGCAGTTCCATGAGGCGTGCACCGCGGGTCAGCTGCTGGCGGGATGCCGCGTCGAGGTCCGAGGCGAACATGGCGAAGGCCTGCATGTCGCGGTACTGAGCGAGGTCCAGCTTCAACGTGCCCGAGACCTTCTTCATCGACTTCACCTGGGCGGCTCCACCGACACGCGACACCGACACGCCGACATCGACCGCGGGGCGCTGATTGGCGTTGAACAGGTCCGACTGCAGGAAGATCTGACCGTCGGTGATCGAGATGACGTTCGTCGGGATGTACGCCGAGACGTCGTTCGCCTTGGTCTCGATGAGCGGAAGGCCCGTCATGGACCCTGCACCGAGCTCGTCCGAGAGCTTCGCACAGCGCTCGAGGAGACGGGAGTGCAGGTAGAACACGTCGCCCGGGTAGGCTTCGCGTCCCGGCGGGCGCCGGAGCAGCAGGGATACCGCGCGGTACGCCTCTGCCTGCTTCGACAGGTCGTCGAACACGATGAGGACGTGCTTGCCGCCGTACATCCAGTGCTGCCCGATGGCGGAACCGGCGTAAGGGGCGAGGTACTTGAAGCCCGCGGGGTCGGAGGCGGGAGACGCGACGATGGTCGTGTACTCCAGTGCGCCCTTGTCCTCGAGGGTCTGGCGGACGGCAGCGATGGTCGACGCCTTCTGCCCGATGGCCACGTAGATGCAGCGGACCTGCTTGTTCACGTCACCGGAAGCCCAGTTGGCCTTCTGGTTGATGATGGTGTCGACGGCGATGGCCGTCTTGCCGGTCTGTCGGTCACCGATGATCAGCTGACGCTGGCCGCGACCGATCGGGATCATGGCGTCGATCGCCTTGAGTCCGGTCTGCATGGGCTCGTGCACCGACTTGCGCTGCGTGACGCCGGGGGCCTGGGTCTCGAGGGCGCGGCGGCCCTCGGACACGATCTCGCCGAGGTCGTCGATGGGCTGACCCAGGGGGTCGACCACGCGGCCGAGGAAGGCGTCACCGACGGGCACCGAGAGGATCTCGCCCGTGCGGTGAACTTCCTGGCCTTCTTCGATTCCGTTGTAGTCACCGAGGACCACGACACCGATCTCGCGGGTGTCGAGGTTCTGGGCGAGTCCGAGCGTGCCGTCCTCGAAGCGCAGCAGTTCGTTGGCCATGACGGAGGGAAGACCCTCCACACGGGCAATGCCATCGCTGGCGGTGGTCACGCGGCCGACTTCGACGCGCTCCGCGTTTCCGGGCTCGTAGGACGCCGCAAAGTCGTTCAACGCACTACGCACGTCTTCGGCGTTGATGGTCAATTCGGCCATCTCAGTCCCTGCTCTCATGTGTTGTGGCCCCCGTGGGATGCGTGGCGACCGGTGTGTTTTTCAGTAAGTGACGCGGGTGGGAGGAGGCGCGAACGCCTAGCCCGCCAATCTGCGACGGAGTTCGGACAGACGCGTGGCGACCGTGGAGTCGACCATCTCGTCCCCGATGCTGACGCGCACTCCACCGATCAGTGATGGATCAACGGTGACGTTGACCTTCAGTTCGCGGCCGTACATCGAGTTGAGTCCCGACACCAGCCGTTCGTACTGAGCTACCGACAACGGACGGGTCACGGTCACGTTGGCGATCCAGCGTTGCTGCCGGGCCGCGACCAGTTCGAGGAACCGCTCCACGAGTGCTGCGGGCTTGAGTCCGCGCGGAGCCCGGACGGCCTGCGTGATCAGCAATCGCGCTGCCGGTCCCGCCAGGGGCACGAGCTTGAGCCCCAGGGCGACCTTCGATTCCGGTGTGGCCTGGGCTTCGGACAGCGCCCTCTGCAGCGCGTGGTTCGAGGACACCACCTGGATGAAGGAGTACAACTCGCTCTCGAGTTGCTCCAGCCCCTCCACCCCGCTGCCCTGTTCGGCAACGGAGATGACCACGGTAGCCGCCAGTGTCTCGAGGGCATCGCCGATGTCGCGTGCGTTCCCCCATCTCTCGCCGACGAGATCCTTGACCACGCCCGCTGCGTCAGCGGACACCCGGCCGGCGATGAGCTGGTCCACCAGCACCGCCTTGTCCCGACCGGTCCGGGACGGATCGGTCAGTGCCCTGCGCAGGCCCGCGTTGCCGTCGAGGATCGCCAGCACGCCGAACAGGTCCTCCGCCAGGGCGAGAGTTGCACCGGGAAGCCGGGCCTCGAGTCCTTCGAGGACCGTCGCCAGGGAGACGCTGGATACTCCTGCCATTACTTCGCTGCACCTGCGCTCTGCGACGAGGTCTCGAGATCGGCGAGGAAGCGGTCGATCACGCGTGACGATCGCGCGTCATCCGCCAGGGATTCCCCGACGATGCGGCTCGCCAGGTCGGTGGCGAGCGTTCCGACCTCTGCGCGCAGGGAGACGACCGCGGCCTGACGCTCCGCCTCGATCTGGACATGCGCCTGCGAGGTGATGCGTGCCGATTCCGCCGCCGCCTGATCGCGCAGCTCGGCGAGGATCTGGGCACCTTCGGCACGAGCTTCCTCGCGGATGCGGTTGGCTTCCGTGCGGGCTTCGACGAGCTGCTGCTTGTACTCGGCGAGGGCGGCATCCGCCTCGGCCTGGGCGGTCTCGGCTTTCGCCAGGCCACCCTCGATCGCTTCGACCCGCTGCGTGTAGATCTTCTCGAACGCAGGTGCCACGTACTTGACGACGATAAACAGCAGGACGGCGAAACCTGCGCCCGTCACCAAGATTTCCCACGGATTGGGAATCAGCGGATTACCGCCTTCTGCGGCCAGAATTACCATCTGGTCCATGTCTCACCCGTCCTAACTGCTCAGTAATCTAGCGTGCATTGATCAGAGGATGAACGCGAGGACCAGACCGAGGATCGCAAGTGCTTCCGTGAAGGCGAGGCCCAGGAATGCGATGGGCTGGAGGACCCGCTGGGCTTCGGGCTGGCGGGCGACGCCGGTGATGTACGCGTAGAAGACGAGCCCGACGCCGATGGCGCCACCGATCGCGGAGAGACCATAACCGATTGCGTTGAGGCTACCTGAGATTTCCATTGTTTTCCTTTCAAGATGCCCGGAGGCAGGTTGTTTAAGGTTTCCCTGGTGGGAAAGCTTAGTGTTCGTCCGCCAGTGCACCCTGGATGTAGATCGCAGTGAGCAAGGTGAAGACGAAGGCCTGGATGACCATGATGAGTACTTCCAGCATGTACATCGCGATGCCACCCACCAGGACGAGCAAGGAGGTCGCCTGGAGGAAGAAGTTGTCCTGGAGGACGAGCAGGTATTCGATCCCCGAACCGGCCAGCAACACGATGAGGTGTCCGGCCATCATCGTCGCGAAGAGACGCAGGCTGTGGGTCACGGGCCGCACCAGGAAGTTCGAGATGATCTCGATGGGGATCAGGATGATCAGCAGGGGCCAGGGCACACCCGACGGCACCACGACCATCTTGAAGTAGCCGATCCCGTGCCTGCGGATGCCGATCGTGATCCACGTGACGTAGATGATGCCGGCGAGCACGTAGGCGCTGCCCGGATGCGAGAAGCTCGGCAGCTGGATCAGCGGAATGGCGCCGTAGATGTTGTTCACGAGAACGAAGAAGAACACGGTGAACAGCAGGGGAACGTACTTCAGGAACTCCCGCTGCCCGATGATGTCCTTGCCGATGGTGTTGCGGACGAGTCCGTAACCCATCTCGCCGATCAGCTGCAGCTTCGTCGGAACGAGGGCCTGCTTCTTGCCTGCGATCATGAAGAAGGCGGCGATGATGACCACCGACAGCAGCACGAGGAGCATCTGCTTGCCGAAGCCGGTGCCGTAGTCGGCACCCCAGGGAATCATGTCAGGGAGGTGGAGCTCATCAATCGAAGGAGGGACGAACCCCTCTCCAGTTGTTGCGGCCGGGAGCGCAAGCGCGATCAACGCGTTTCCTCTCTGCAGTGTCCATCGTTGGGCATAAAGTCTGTGCGCGAAGAACACGCTCTCGTTCTGTGGTTCATTGCTCGACCCGCGTTACCGGTCTCGACGATCCTCATCGCTTACCCGCGACTCGGCGGGAAGCTCTTGCGGCTTGGCCCTGGTGAGGTGATGGACATGGGCAAGAAAAAGTCCACCGGCAGCCCCGACAAGGGCTCCGACCAGCGCAATCCACCTGGTGTCGAGCAAATTGTCCAGCCCCCAGCCTACCAAACTCCAGACCAGTATCCCGCCAATGATGTAGCTGAGGAGGTTGATGCCGGCGTTGTAGCCGGCCGTGCCGGCCGGATCCGTCACGTGCTGTCCGTCCCGCTGTTCGCGACCCTGTGCATTCATGCGCTTGCCTCCCTCACATCTCTCGTGTTCGTTCGTCCTGGCCGGCGTACAGGAGCTGCCGCGAGGTGGCGAAGGTCCTGAGCTCGGCTACCTGCCATGCGAGCAGCGTGGCCAGCGCCGCGCCGAGGAACCATCCCCCGACGATCCAGCCCGGCCTGCCCATGCCCAGGAGGACTGCGCCGAATCCCACCACTTTCACCCCGTAGGCCCCGAGGAACAGCAGCATGGCGCGCGTCGGGTCGCTGGGTCCCGCGAGGTGCCCGATGAGCAGCGTGATCGCGGAGAAGGCGATCACGATGCCTGCCGCGAAGAGGGTGCTGGCTGCGCCCTGCCACCCGGAGACGACAGCGGCTGCAACCGCGACCAGGAGGACCGGACCGAGGGAGAAGACAAGACAGCGCCGCAGCATCGTCAGCCAGAGCGAAGGTTCACGTCCGTCGGACAGGACGGGTCCGGCACCGGAGTGCGTGGTGGGCGGGGTCAATGAATTCCGTCCGGTCTGGGGTTCGATCACGAGGGACGCAGCGCCCCGTCATCGATGTGCCGGGGCCCCGCAAGCGCTTCCATTCTAGCCGACGGGCCGGTGCGGCCCGCGGCAGCTCAGGTGCCCACCGCAGCGGAAGTCCCCGCCGAACGATGCCGCGCGAGCGCACGGAAGATCCGCGGCGAATACAGGTACAGCGTGACGACGGCGGCCGCGAACACCGACGTCGGTACCGCCAGCGGCGCGTCCGCCGTGGCGAGCACGAACCCCGCGGCACCGGTCAGTGCCGAGAGGATGCTGACGAAGACCGACACCTGCACGTGGGTGAGTCCCGTATCGGTGAGGCGCTGGTACACGTGCTGGCGGTGCGCGGTGGACAGTCGCTCCCCCCGCCGGGCACGCCGCAGGAACGTGGTGAAGGTATCCGCGAGATAGATCAGGACCGGCGAGAGGAGGTACTCGAGATAGACCCCGGCCAGCAGGCCCGTGACGGCGATCGCCGCCACGGACGCGCCCAGGAGGTAGCTGCCGACGTCACCGAGGAAGACGAATCCCCTGCCGAGGTTCCACGGGAGGAACCCGGCGAAGGCGGCCGCCAGGACGAGCCCGGCGACGGTCAGCCAGGCCTGGTCGCTCAGCACGCCGGCGAACGAGTACGACAGTCCGACGACAACGCCGTGCAGCCCGGAGATGCCGTTGATCCCGTCCATGAAATTGGCAGCGTTGATGTAGGTCGCGACCGCGACAGCTCCGATCGGGATCCACCAGTAGCTGCTGTCGTCGATCGTGGTCGCCAGCGCCGCGGTTCCGCCGGCGCCGATGAGCAGCTGGACAGCTGCACGGACCCTGATCGACAGCCCCCGGAAGTCCTCGATCCAGCCGAGGGTCGCGGCTGCCCCGACCATGCAGCCGATGATCAGGATCAGGGACCGATCGATGGCGACGAGGCCTGTCGCGAGCGAGAGCGCGAGTGCCAGGAGGATCGCCACCGCGACAGCGACGCCCATGCCGCGGATGACGACGGTGTCGTGCGAGGAACGGTCGTTCGGGATGTCGATGACCCCGAGGCGTTCGAGCACGGGTTTGACGAGGAACGGGAGCACGAGCGACAGCCCGAGCGCGCTCGCTGCCACGAGGACCAGGAGTGGGCTCACGGCGTCGAACCGATGCTGCGCTGGACGTGGCCGAACCCGCCCTCCGATTTCCACTCCTGCAGGCTCAGCCGCTGGGGATCAAGCGGCGCGACCGCGGTGTGCGAGATCTTGGGGTGGAGGGGGCGGGA
Organism: Arthrobacter sp.; assembly: GCA_030147325.1. Classification (GTDB taxonomy): domain Bacteria; phylum Actinomycetota; class Actinomycetes; order Actinomycetales; family Micrococcaceae; genus Arthrobacter_D. The sequence goes on from JASLAA010000208.1 coordinate 8,261, forward strand.
GTCGTTCTCGCCGACCCCCATGAGATCCTCGTGCATCTTCTCGCCCGGGCGCAGTCCGGTGAAGACGATGTCGATGTCCTTGCCCGACATCGCGATCATGCGCTGCGCGACGTCCAGGATCTTCACCGGCTCACCCATGTCGAGGATCAGCACCTCGCCTCCGCTGCCGATCGCGCCCGCCTGCACCACGAGCTGGCAGGCCTCCGGGATGGTCATGAAGAACCGGGTGACCTCGGGGTCCGTGACCGTGATCGGACCTCCGTTGCGGATCTGCTCGGTGAACAGCGGCAGCATCGAGCCGCGGCTGCCGATCACGTTGCCGAAGCGCACCGACACGTACTTCTGCTCCGTGCGCTCCGCATGCCATGAGGTGAGCTTCTCCGCGACGCGCTTCGAGTGGCCGAGCACGCTCGTCGGGTCGGCGGCCTTGTCCGTCGAGATGTTGACGAAGTTGGTGACGCCGACGGCGGCGGAGGCCCTGAGGACGTTGAGGGTACCCTGCACATTCGTCTTCCATGCCTCCTCGGGATACTGCTCGAGGAGCGAGACGTGCTTGAGCGCGGCGGCGTGGAAGACCACCTGGGGCCTGCGGTCCTCGAAGATGTCCAGCAGCGCATCGGCGTCGCGGATGTCCGCGAGCACCGTGTCCCGCCCGGTCAGCAGGCCACGTCCTGTCAGTGAGATCTGTGTGGACTGCAGACCTGTCTCGTCGCGGTCCAGCATGATCAGCTCGGCCGGCGCGAAGCCGGCGAGCTGGCGGCACAGCTCCGATCCGATGGAACCGCCCGCGCCCGTGACCAGCACACGTTTCCCGGTGATGTAGCCCGCCACCTCGTCCGGGTGGATGTCGACGGGACGGCGCCCGATGAGGTCCTCGACGGCCACCTCGCGGAAGTCCGCCATCCCTGCGCCCGCGGCGCCGAGCATGTCCCGCAGGGGAGGCAGGACGAGCACCTTGATACCGAGGCCCGCCACCAGGTCCGAGACCCGCCGGACCTGCACCGCCTCGACGTCCGCGAAGGCGATGACGAGGACGGAGGCCCGGGTCCTGCCCGCGATCGCCCGGAGGTCGTCGACCGATCCGAGGACGGGCACGGACGCCACGCGGAGGTGCTTCTTGGCTGGATCGTCGTCGACCAGGCCCACCGGGAAGTAGGGCGAGTTCGGGTCCTGCATCATGCGGCCGACGAGCGACGTGCCCAGGAAGCCCGCACCGTAGATCAGGGTGCGCTGCGCGTCCTCCCCCGGCCTGGCCTTGCTCTCGACGTACATCCTCTTGAGGTAGCGCGTGGCCGCGAGGAACATGCATGCGAAGGGGAACGCGATGATGCCGATGCTGCGCGGCACCTCGATCACGGTGAACAGGGCCACGCTGACCAGCACCAGGATGACGGCGACGAGGACGGCGACGACGACCAGGAGCTTCGCCTCATGGAAGCTGCCGAAACTGTACCTGCCGCGGTAGAGCGCAAAGCTCAGCCCGACCGCCAGCTGTGCGATGACCGCCACCGCGCAGAACGCCGCGATGCCCGTCATGTTCACTTCCTTGACGAGCAGCTCATAGCGCAGGATCAGCGCGAGCAGGATGGCGACGATCCAGGCTGCCGCATCCAGGAGGTACTGCGACCAGAGCCAGATCGCCGGCTTGTCGCCGGAGGAGGACCCGGCGGCCGAGCCTGCGGGTGTCCGGGAGGAGGCCCGGTCTTCGGTGAGTCCCATGATTCCTAACGGTGTTCCACAGGCTGTCCCTGCACCGGACGGACGAGTCCGGAGCGGCGGGAGCCTGCCGCGGCGGTGCCGGGCCCGGTCCGCCAGGGGACTGGAGGGCGGTGTAATAGACTGCTTCTACCCGAGAATACTAACTGCACCACGGTCGCCGGACCCGTTGCGCACTGTCCTGGCGCGGCCCGGAAGGAACACGTTGCACGTCCCCGTTGTCGCCTCCCCGCGCGTCTTCATCGTGATCGCGACCTTCAACCGGGCCGAGTACCTCCGGGAACTGCTCGACTCGATCGGCGCGCTCCAGCCCGGTCCCGCCGGCATCGTGGTGGTCGACAACGCCAGCACGGACGGCACGGCGGAGCTACTCCGCACCATCGAGATTCCCGTCCCCGTCGTCGTCGAACGCCTCTTCGTGAACGTGGGTGGAGCCGGCGGATTCGCGGCGGGCATCGCGCGCGCCCTCGCCGAGGGTGCGGACTGGCTGTGGCTGATGGACGACGACGTCGTCGTGCTGCCCGATGCGCTGGCGGCCTTCGCACCGTGGATGTCCCGTTACTCGTGCATCCACGGCAGGCGCTACGACCACGCCGGTGAACCGTTCTTCTGGCAGCATGTCCTCAACGAGACCCTCGGAGTGCACCTGCCGGTCCGGGGGGACGTCTTCGCCTCGTCGGCGGTGTTCCACACCAATGTGGGGTGCTTCGAGGGCATGCTGGTCGCAGCCGACGTCGTCCGCGAGATCGGCCTGCCCGACGCGAGGTTCTTCCTCAATGGTGACGACACCACCTACGGGTGGCTCATTTCGCAGCACTACCCCGTGGCCTACGTGGACGCCTTCGTCCTGCGGAAGACACGCGCCCAGCGCCAGGTGGACCTCGGCGTGCGCCACCTGAACGACTCGAGTGACCTCTCCCGCTTCTGCGGCATGCGCAACCGGGGGCACCTGGCGCGCTATCTCCGCCTGCACGGACGCTTCAGCCGCGTCGGTTTCGGTGTCGGCACCCTGCTCTCGGCCGGAAAGGAGATCCTGCGGCTGGTCGCGGTCGAGCACTCGGTCTCCGGCGTCGGAGCG
>JASLAA010000279.1 GCA_030147325.1 Arthrobacter sp.
ATGAAGTACAGCGACGACTACAACGCGGCCAGCGTGCCGATGCTGGGGGCCATCGCCGGCGCCCGGGTGGTGTCGGTCCAGGTGGTTCTCTACGCCTGGGCGATGGTGGCGTGCTCGCTCCTGCTCGTGCCTGCCGGCGCCGGGTGGGTGTACTCGGTCGCTGCTCTCGTGGGAGGCGCGTGGTTCATCCGCGAGTCCCACCGGCTGTATTCGCTCGCCAAGCAGGGGGACCTGAACAACAAGGCAGCGATGAAGGTGTTCCACGGCTCGATCAGCTACCTGACCGTGCTGTTCCTCGCCCTCGCGATCGACCCGTTCGTCGGATCCGCGATCGTGTCCTGAGCAGGTCGGGTGTGCTCGCGCCCGTTCCCGCCTCCAGCCGGATGCCGCCGGGCCGCCCCGCCTGGCCCTAGGCTGGGCAGCATGGATTTCACCGGACTGATCGCGTATCCCATCACACCGTTCTCCGCCGAGGGAGAACTCTCCCTCGAGGACTTCCGGCTCCTGGTGGACCGCCTAGCCGGGTCCGGCGTCGACGCGATCACGGTCCTCGGATCGTCCGGGAGCTTCGCCTACCTCGATCGTTCGGAGCGCTCGACCTTGGCGCGTACCGCACTGGCGACAGTGGACGGGCGGCTACCCGTAGCGGTCGGCATCAGTTCGGTGGGGACCCGCGAGGTGCTCGACTCCGCGGTCGACGCCCAGGCGGCAGGCGCCTCCGGGCTGGTCCTGTCCCCGGTCTCGTACGTACCGCTCACGGACGACGAGGTGATCATCCAGGTCCAGGCGGTATGCGCGGAGACGGACCTGCCGATCTGTCTCTACAACAACCCCGGCACCACGCAGTTCGATTACTCCCTGCAGGTGGTCGCGGAACTGTCCGCACTGCCGGGCGTCGTCGCCTTCAAGGACACGGCCGCCGATGCCGCGGCCTTCAATGCCCGCCACGCGGAACTCTCCGCGCTCGTCCCCGCGACATTCAGCCACGGCGTGAGCGGGGACATCCTGATGATGACGGGCGAGGTCGCCGCGGACGCGTGGCACAGCGGTCCGGCCGCGCTCCTGCCCGCGTACTACGGGCGGTTGCGTGCTGCCGTCGTCGCCGGCGACCAGCCCGCGATCGATCGTGTGCGGCACGTCCTCGCGCCCCTCGTGGACCACGTCGCGGGGCTCCGCAAGATCAGCGGGCTGCATCTGCTGGCCCGGGCCTGCGGCGTTGCGGCCGGTGATCCCCGTGCGCCCCTGCTGCCGAGCCCGGGTTCCGAACTGCGTGAGCTCGGACGGCTGCTCGATCTGCTCGAGGCCGAGTTCGACGACGACTGATGCGTCCGGTGTGGACCCGCGCCGGCTGCTAGCCGACGGCCTGCGGCACCCGTGCCCGTGCTCGGGTGCCGGGGAGGGCCTTGCGGGTGGTTCCGAGGTACAGCGCGTGGACGGCCGCAGCCATCAGCAGTGACGCCCCCAGCATGTGCAGCGCCACCAGGATGATCGGCAGGTGCAGGAAATGCTGCGTGTATCCGATGGCGCCCTGGACGAGGACGACGACGGCGAGCAGCACGAGCGCTGTGCGCAGCCTCGCGTGGACCTGGGAACGGTAGGCGACGACGACGGCGAGTGCGACGGTCGCCACCAGCAGGTAGACGGGCAGGGCGTGCAGCCTCGTCATCAGATCGGAGTCGAGCCCGTTCCGTGCAGCTCCGTGATCCCCGGCATGCGGTCCGGATCCGGTCACCACGACGCCGAGGACGACGGCGACCGAGGTCAGCACCGTCGAGGTGACGAGGAGCTGCCGCAGGAGGGGAGGAGCAGCCGGCGTGTGCTGTTCGCGGTACTGCTCGGTGGTGAGTCTGGACCGGTTGAACAGCACGGTCGCCAGCGAGACGAGGACCATCGAGGCGATGAAGTGGAGGCCGACGACCCACGGGTTCAGGTCCGTCCAGACGGTGATCCCGCCGATGACCGCCTGCACCGGGATGCCGGCGAACAGGCCGAGGGAGAGCCGGAACAGGTCCTTGCGCTCCCGCCGCATGCCGAGCACGGAGACGATCATGGCGACCGCGATGATCACCAGCACGAAGGTCAGCAGCCGGTTCCCGAACTCGATCACGCCATGGAAGCCCATCTCCGGCGTGGTGACGATCGAGTCGGCGGTGCAGCGCGGCCATTCCGGACACCCGAGTCCCGACGCCGTCAACCGGACGGCGCCGCCGGTCACCACGATCGCGATCTGCGAGACGAGCGAGGCGACCGCCAACCTGCGGACGAGGGGAGTGGTGGTGCGGGGGAGTGCGTCCGTCAGACGGGAGAGCACGGGAGAGGTCATGTCATCAGCTCCATTTGAACCAGCGGATGGCCGCCAGGCTGGCGAGCGCGGCCCAGGCAAGCAGCACGAGGCACGCGATGGGGTCGAAAGCGCCGTCCGCGAGGGCACTGCGCAGCCCGTCGCCGAGGGCGGCGGACGGGAGGACGGAGACGAACGGTTCGGCGGCAGCCGGCAGGCTCGTCGCGGGGATGATCACGCCACCGGCGGCGGCGAGCAGGATCCAGACCAGGTTGGTGACTGCCAGCGTCGCTTCGGGTCGCAGCGTACCGGCCACCAGGAGGCCGAGGGCCGTGAAGGCCGCGGAGCCGACCAGCAGCAGGAGGGCCGCGGGCAGGATTCCTCCGGGCTCCGGAGCCCAGCCCAGAAGGAGAGCTGCCCCGCCGATCACGACGAGCTGGACCGCGAGCACGACGGCGACCGCCACAGCCTTGCCGAGGATCAGCCCCGACCGGCCGAGCGGCGTCGTCGACAGGAAGCGGAGCACTCCGTAGCGGCGGTCGAAGCCGGTGGCGATCCCCTGTCCCGTGAAGGCTGTCGACATCGTGCACAGGGCGAGGACGCCGGGGGCTGCGATGTCGATGCGGCTCGGACCGTAGGCGTCGAGCAGCGGGGTGATCACGAGGGCCGTCAGGGCGAGCAGGGGCAGGACGATCGCCAGGACCAGCTGCTCGCCGTTGCGGAGCATGGCCAAAGCCTCGTACGCGCCATGGCGCAGCACCCGGGTCGGCAAGGACGCCGCCGTCCCGCCGGTGAATGCGGCCGAATCGGCCCCGTCCGGGCCTGTGGTCGATGCCGCGGGCTGCGGACTCATCGGATGCTCCGTCCGGAGATGTCGAGGAAGACGTCCTCCAGGGACCGCGGCGCCATGGAGATCGACGTCGGCATCACACCGCAGGTGGCCCACCATCCGGCCAGCCGTGCCACGTCGTCGGCGGTCAGCGAACCACGCAGGACGTACTGGCCGGGCTCCGGTTCGCGCTGGAGCAGGTGGGGGAGGAGGTCGGGTGGGAGGGTGAGTCCGGGGACGGTCTCGAAGCGGAGTTCGCGCGTCCCGTCGGGGTCCCTGTCCGCGGTCAGTTCCGCCACGGTTCCCCGGGCGACCGTCCGGCCACCCTCGATGATGTAGACGTAGTCCGCGAGCTTCTGCGCGTCATCGAGCAGGTGCGTGGTGAGGATGATCGCGAGACCGTCCTCCCTGAGTTCGCGGATGAGGTCGAACACGATGGTCCGGGACTGCGGGTCGAGGCCGGCACTCGGTTCGTCGAGGAAGACCACCTCGGGGCGCCCCACGAGAGCGCAGGCCAGGGCGAGCCGCTGCTTCTGACCCCCGGACAGGCGCCGGATGGAGACGGCCCCGAACTGGCCGATGCCCAGGCGTTCGGCCAGTGCATCCACGGGTAGCGGAGCGCTGTACATGGACGCCACATGGCGCAGCAGGGACAGGGGCCGGACACAGGGCGGCAGCCCGCCGTCCTGCAACATGACCCCGACCCGTGCTCGCAAGGCCGGAGTCGCGCGGGCGGGGCCATCGCTCATTCCCCTGACCATCCCGCCGTCGGCACGCTGCAGCCCCTGCGCACATTCGAGCGTCGTCGTCTTGCCCGCTCCGTTGGCGCCGAGCAGGACCGTCACGGCAT
>JASLAA010000310.1 GCA_030147325.1 Arthrobacter sp.
CGGACGTCCAGCACGTACGTGCCCACGAGCTTGTCGTGCCAGCCCCGGCGCCGGCCGTTCCTGTCCCACAGGTTGGAGATCAGCAGCACAAGGGGGCCGACCACCGGGATGATCCAGGAGACCCCCAGAGCCAGGGCCCGCGCCACCACGGCGGCGATGCCGGGAGGGCCGCCGACCGCACTCGCCGTCACGAGACCGAGGGCAGCATTGCCCGGCGTTCTTCCGGTGGTCGCTTCCCACACCAGGACGGCGACCCAGTACGCCAGTACGCCGGCGCCGGCGGACAGCACTGTTGCCGTGCTCCCGCCGAGCAGGTAGGTGAGCAGGACCGCGAGGCCGGGTACCAGGGCGTCGACCGCTCCGGCCAGCACCCGCTGGCGTGCCAGGGCGTTGACGAGCGTTGTTGCCATGTGGCGGATCCTGTCTTCCTGTCCGACGTCGTGCAGGGCCATACCCTGCACCGGCGCCGGTCGATTCGATTCTAGGGGGAGGCGGCGGCGTCCCTGCCCTGACGCAGTGCGCCACTCCTCGTCCCCGTGCTGCTGGCCGACCCGGGGAACCCCGGGGGCAGGTCTTCGTACCGTCCGCCGGGCGCCGGACTGTAATACGTCAGTCGAGGATGATGCCGGTTCCGGTACCCCGGGCCAGCGTGACCGGCCGCACCTCCCCGAACCCCCGTACCTGCCGAGGTTCGTGGGGCGTCAGGACGAACCTGTCGTTCTGCGCGAGGGTCGCGGCGGTCGCGCCATCGACGAGCACCTCACCGGGCTCGGCGAGGGCGGTGAGGCGCGCTGCGAGATTCACGGTGGGCCCGTAGATGTCGCCGAGGCGGGACAGGACCCGCCCCCACACGAGGGAGCAGCGGGCGGACGGCAGGACCTCGTCCTCCGAGAATGCCTTCGCGAGGGCCAGCGAGATCTCCGCCCCCGCCTCCGGTGACTCCGCGATGTAGAGCACCTCGTCACCGATCGTCTTGACGAGGCGCCCCCCTCCCACCGAGATGATCTCCGAGCTCTTGTTCTCGAAGCGCTGTACCAGCTGGGCCAGCGTGCGCTCGTTCATCTGCCGGGACAGGCTCGTGTAGGAGACGAGGTCCGCGAAACCGACCGCCCGGGCGAGCGGGAGCGGCGCGTCCTGCTCGTCGCCGTCGCGGCCGGCCTCGCTCGAACGCAGGCCGGACTCGGCCCGGAGCGCGAGGCGCTGGACGGCGGCGTTCATCTGGCGGCGCCACGCGTACACGAGCGTCTTCTCGAGGGGCTCGATCAGGTCCGGGAGCTCGGAGACGAGGGTCTTGCGCGCATCGGCATCAGCCAGTCCGCGTTGAGCCACCATCTCCTCGACGATGGCCTCGATCTGCCACACGACCATGCGGTCCGTCATCTGGCCGACTGCGCGCGTGATGGAGATGGCTGCATCCTCGGTCAGCTGCTCCTGGCGCACCATGTCGATGATGGTGGTGAGCGCGTCCAGGTCCTTCTCGGTGAACGCGATGTCGTCGTCACCGATGTTGGGGAATCCCATCGCGCGCCACAGCTTCCGGGCGGACAGCAGCGACACACCGGCCCCCGCGGCGATGTCGCGGCGCTTCAGCGTGCGCTCGGCGCCCAGGAGCTCTCGTTCGAGGCGCCGGATGGTCTCGCGGTCGAGCTCGATGGGTGCTGTCCCCCCGGCGTCGGACGACGGGTCGGATGCGCTGGTCGCCATGTCGGGCCGGAGCTGCCACACGGTCCTGGACGCCGCGGCCACGGGGGCGCCGGCAGCCTCGGACGCGTCATCACCCTGGCCTCGGCCCACGGGAGCAGCTCCGGCCGCGTCAGGGCTGCCCGGGCTGCCGGGCTCGTGGCGGTCCTCGACTGTCACGATTGCTCGCCTCTCCATTCCTGCTGCGCCCAGGGCGTCCCACCTCGGTCGTACTGCGGATCAACTTCCATGTCTACACCATCGAACATGCGTGTCAGTGGGAGCTCGCTGATCGCCTGGACCACGTACTCCTTGAACGTCGCGATCCGGGGAACGTTCCGGTAGGGGTGCGTCCGGTCGAATCCGAGGTCAGCGATCAAAGTGCCGCTGCCCACCATGCGCTGCAGGAAGCTCTGCTCCGTCTGCAACTGGGAGATTGCGGACAGGTTGATCTGGTGCTCGGTACGCCGGGTGGCACCGCGCCGGTGGATGAGTCGCATGCTCGTGAGGACGTACCGGTTGCTGGACCACCGCGCCAGTGGCCGCACCACGACGCGGGCCAGCAGGAGCACGACGACGCCCAGCACTGCGAGCATGACTGCGGCGTGCCAGTCGGCGAGGCCGGCTGCCGAGTCACCGCGGGCGAGGTAGCCCAGTGCGAATCCGCCGACCGCCAGGATCAGGAAGCCGGCGGTCACCGGCGCCACGAGCGGCAGCGCGCTGGGGCGTGTGCGGACGACCACGCGCTCCCCGGGCAGCAGCTTGATCCGCACGGCTAGGCCTTCGGGCGCAGGTGCACCACGTCGCCCGCTGCGATGGTGTGCCGCTCGCCGTCGTCGTCACGGACGATCAGCGCCCCGTGGGGGTCGAGCGCGAGGGCCCGACCGTCCAGCAGGCCGCCACCGGGCAGTTCCGCCCGGACGTCCTGGCCGAGGGTGGCCATGCGGGAACTGATGCGCGAGTGCAGGGACGGTCCGTCGTCCCAGGCCGCGGCGGCGTCTCCATCGACGTCGCAGAAGGCGCGGTAGTGGTCGGCGAAGGTCCGCAGGAAGGACTTGAGGAGGACGTTCCGATCCGTGGTACCGGCGTACTCGAGCAACAGGCTCGTGGCCGTGGGGACGGGGAGCTCGTCATCGGTGAGGCTCACGTTGAGGCCCACCCCGACGACGACGGCGGGAGGTTCGCCGCCCGCCCCCGGCACGAACTGCGCGAGGATGCCCGCGAGCTTACGGCCGTCCACCGTGACGTCGTTGGGCCACTTCAGCCGGGGAGCGATCTCCGTCCGGTCCTCCACGCTCTCGGCGAGTGCCAGGGCGGCGAGGAGCGAGAACCACGAGTAGGCCGTGGTGGATACGGGCCGTCCCTGCCGGTTGAAGGGGCGCAGCAGCACGCTCACGAACAGGGACGAACGCTCCGGGGCCACCCAGCTGCGATCGAGGCGGCCCCGGCCCGCGGTCTGGAGCTCGGCTCCGAGGACGCTGAGGTCCGGCCAGCCTGCGGTCTCGCGCTGGGCATGTTCCACGAGGTCCGTGTTGGTGGAACCGGTCCGGGCTACGATCTCCAGCCGCGAGAACGGGCCGGCGGGCATACAGAGGGCTGTCCTCAGTGCGCCCAGGTTCAGGCCCGGGCGCTCGAGATTGCTGTAGCGGGAGGACATGCCATCGATCCTATCCGCCCCGGCCCCGCCCTCCGGCGGTAGGGCTCAGAGGAAGATGTCCGGCACGAGCTGGTCCTCCGGTGCCCCGAGACTGTAGCCGGTGAGGTCGGTGATGCCCTCCTCACGCAGCACCTCCGCGTCGGTATAGAAGTTCCCCGTGCAGCCGCGCGAGTCCCGGACGAGGACCGCGTGCGCGGCATCGGCGACGATCTGCGGGCTCCGGGCGGCCTGCACCATCCGGCGTCCACCCGGCATGTTGCGGATCGCCGCGGTATCGATGAGGGTGGCGGGCCACAGCGAGTTCACGGCGACGCCGTCGTCCCTGAATTCCTCAGCCAGGCCGAGGGTCGTCAGACTCATGCCGTACTTGGCCATGGTGTACGCCAGGTGCTTCCCCGCCCACTCCGGTGCGAGGTTCAGCGGCGGCGAGAGGGTGAGGATGTGCGGGTTCGCCGATCGTCGCAGCGCATCGAGGGCGAACTTGCTCAGCATGAAGGTCCCGCGCACGTTGATGTCCGCCATGAGGTCGTAGCGCTTCATGTCGATGTCGGGGGTTGTGGACAGGTCGATCGCCGAGGCGTTGTTCACCACGATGTCGATGCCACCGCACGTCCTGACGGTCGCGTCGACGGCGGCGCGGACGTCGTCATCGGTCCGCACATCACCGACGAGGGGCAGCGCCCGCCCGCCCGCGGCCTCGATCTGCTCGGCCGCGGTGTATACCGTGCCGTCGAGCTTCGGGTGTGGTTCACCGGTCTTCGCCAGGATGGCGACGTTCGCACCGTCACGCGCCGCGCGGAGAGCGATCGCGAGGCCGATGCCGCGGCTCCCACCGGACATCAGAACGGTGCGCCCGGCGAGGGTGGCCGGAGCAGGGGGTGCCTGAGCTTCATCGCGTGCAGTCATGGCTCCACCATAAGCACCCGACGACGCCGGCGGAGCTCGCGGCACACCGATGTTACCGGGCGGTAACTTCTGGGGCCCGGCTAAGCGTTGCCACCGGAAACTGTAGGCGTCCTACAACGGTGGCTGCCACGGATCCTCACTAGACTGGCTGAGATGCGTCTGGCTTTGTCGGAAACCTCCAGTCACCGCCGTCGCCCTTCCAGCCACCCGCCGACCGGAGTATCGATGCCCCAGGACCTGCAGCCCGACCTCACCACCACGGCCGGGAAGCTCGCCGACTTCCGGAGGCGCAAGGCGCTCTCCGAACAGCCCTCGGGGCCCGAGGCCGTGGAGAAGCAGCATGCTCGGGGCCGGAACACCGCCCGGGAGCGCATCGACCTGCTGGTGGACGAGGACTCCTTCGTCGAGTTCGACGCCCTCGCCGTTCATCGCTCCACCGCGTTCGGCATGGAACGGAAGAAGCCGCTGGGAGACGGCGTCGTGTCCGGGTATGCAGCGGTCGACGGTCGGCTCGTCGCGGTCTACAGCCAGGATTTCAGCGTGTACGGGGGGTCGCTGAGCCAAGTGAACGGCGAGAAGATCGTGAAGGTGCAGGAGTTCGCCCTGCGCAACGGCTGCCCGGTGATCGGCATCAACGACGGTGGCGGGGCTCGCATCCAGGAGGGCGTGGCCTCACTCGCGATGTTCGCGGACATCTTCCGGAACAACGTGCACGCCTCCGGCGTGGTCCCCCAGATATCCCTGATCATGGGCCCGTGCGCCGGCGGCGCGGCCTACTCCCCCGCGCTGACCGATTTCGTGGTCATGGTGGACAAGACGTCCCACATGTTCATCACGGGACCCGACGTCATCAAGACCGTGACGGGTGAGGATGTCGACATGGAGACCCTCGGCGGCGCCCGCCAGCACAACACGACGACGGGTACCTCCGCCTACCTCGCCACGGACGAGGCCGACGCCATCGGCTTCGTCCGCGAACTGCTGGATTTCCTGCCCTCCAACAACCTCGCCGAGGCGCCCCTCACCGAGTTCGTCGAGGAACTCGAGGTCACCGAGGAGGACGCCGCCCTCGACGAGCTGATCCCCGACGCGGCCAGCCAGCCCTACGACATGCACGCTGTCATCGACGCCATCGTCGACGACAGCCACTTCCTCGAGATGCAGTCGCTGTACGCACCGAACGTCGTCACCGGCTACGCCCGCGTGGAGGGACACACCATCGGTATCGTGGCCAACCAGCCGTTGCAGTTCGCAGGCACCCTCGACATCAACGCCTCCGAGAAAGCCGCCCGCTTCGTCCGCCACTGCGACGCCTTCAACATCCCCATCCTCACCCTCGTGGACGTGCCCGGCTTCCTGCCCGGGAAGGACCAGGAGTTCCAGGGCATCATCCGGCGCGGGGCGAAGCTGCTGTACGCCTACGCTGAGGCCACTGTGCCGAAACTGACGGTCATCACCCGCAAGGCCTATGGCGGCGCCTACATCGTGATGGGCTCCAAGAAGCTCGGGGCGGACCTGAACCTCGCCTGGCCGACGGCCCAGATCGGCGTCATGGGAGCCCAGGGCGCCGTCAACATCCTCTACCGCGGGCAGCTCAAGGCCGTCGCCGAGGCCGGCGGAGATGTCGACGCCGCACGCGCCGACGTGGTGCAGCAGTACGAGGAGGAGCTGCTCAACCCCTACCAGGCTGCCGAACTCGGGTATGTGGACGCCGTCATCGCACCGTCGGAGACACGCCTGCAGATCGTCCGCGGGCTGCGGGCCCTGCGGGACAAGCGGGCCTCCAATCCTGCCAAGAAGCACGGGAACATCCCCCTGTGAGCGCCGAAGAGAACGCACCCGCGGAGGACGCCGCCCTGCTGTCCGTCGTCTCGGGCAACCCGACGGACCAGGAGCTCGCTGCTCTCACCGCCGTCGTCGTCGCACTCCAGGGCAGCAACGAGACGGACGACGCACCAGATCACCCGCGCTCCTGGTTGCGACGGGCCATGCTGCGGCTGGGCCCCACTCCCGGTCCCGGGTCGTGGCGGAGGAGCGTCCGCTGAGGACCCCCCGCCTGATCGTTCTCAGCGGGGGTCGGCGACCGTCCCCATGAACAGGGGCAGTCCTGTCTCCTCGTGCACGATCTGGTAGCCGAAGGGTCGGTCGAAGGAGATGCTGAGCGCCGGCGGCTCCTGGAAGCTCGTCTCCATCCCGAACTGCGTCACGGCAGCGGCGATGGTGCCCCTCTCCGACACCGTGATGTTCGCCAGCTGCGCCGCTCCCGAGATGGAGGCGCCGGGGAGGATCGCCTCGAAGTCGGGTGCAGGGCCGAAGGTCTCCTCGAGGCCCAGTGCCGTCAGCACGGGGATCAGCTCCTGCTCCTGGCTGTGGTCCCAGGACGGCAGTGCCAGCTCCACGGGAACCGTCGCTGCTGCGTCGAGGCCGTCGGCGATGTCCAGGAGTTCCTGCTCGTTCCAGCCGGGCACCGATCCATCGGCCGGCAGCACGAGGCGCAGGAAGAACCCCTCCCCATAGGGCAGATCGACCCCCGTCCAGTCCGCGCCGGTCGCATAACGCAGGGCGGGCGAGGAATGCATCGTCGGTACTGCCACGGACTCGCCGTCCGGCAGCGTGAAGGACGCATCGCTGGTCTCCTCGGCGGCGAAGGGCTCGCGCCAGGAGGCAGCGAAGTACACGGTGTTCAGCAGCGTCAGCACGGTCCCGGCGTCCAGGTCCAGCGGGGCCTCCTCGATCCTGCCCCCGGTCTCCTTCGACACCCAGTCATCGATCCGTCCCGCTGTGGCCGGATCGGCGAAGTCCACCGGGTAGACGCCTGCCCCGTAGTGCCGGCCGAGGGTCTCGAGGTAGTCCTTGCCGGTGCCACCGCCCTCCGGCACGAAGACCGCGTTGGCGAGGTGCAGCAGGGGCTTCTCCGGAGGATCGTCCTCGTCGACCCCGCCGGGGTCGCCATCGAAACGCTCGACGGCGGCGAGCAGGGCGTTCATCGCCTCGTGGTGCTCAGCGGGTAGCCCCAGCACGGCGTCCAGCTCTTCGGCCGTCGTCGTCCCGGCTCCCGCCCGCAGCATCGACAGGGCGTAGAGAGCGCTGACCGGGCTGGTGACCTGGTTGGTGTCGGGAGCCGCAGTGAGGGCGGAACCGAGCCGGAATGACGATCGGAGGAGCGCCTCCTCGGCCTCGGGGAACTCGTCCTGCGCCACGGCGACCCGGTTCACGGAAGCCCTCTCCTGCTCGGGCACGGAACCGCCACACGCCGTCAGCAGCAGGGCAGCCGTGACCGCCGCCGCCCCTCCGGCGCGACTCGCCCTCCGGTGAGCTTTTCTCCTACTGCCCGGCTGGTCCATCCGACCTCCTCATGTGCTCCCACCGTAGGCGCAGCCCTGAGGAAGGGCCATGGCTCGTGGGAGCACGATCGAGTCACGGTGACCCCTGCCTGACGACGGGCCAGTGGCCTGGCGCCCGGAGGTCGGCCGGCAGGCTCGTCGTCGAATCGCCCGCTGCGGCGTTGAGTTGGGCCTGCGTCAGGAACAGGGCCCGGGACAGGTCCGCTCCCTCGAGGCGGGCATCCCTGAGGTCGGCTCCGAGGAGGTCCGCGCCGGAGAGGTCGGAGGAACGGAGGTCGGTCGCGATCAGGTAGGCGCCCCGGAGGTTCGCCCCGCAGAGCGACTGCGATGCGAACGTCCGGCCCATCAGGTCCGCGCCCGGAGCGAGGGTGACGTCCAGGTGGTCATCGCCCGTCGCGGAATAGGAAGCCCTCACCTCCTCGCTGACCTCCATCAGCAACGATCGCACCCTCGCATGCAGTTCACCGAGGTCGACGGCGAGAATCGCCTGCAGACCTCCGGTCCTGGCCGCCTCGATCGCGCTTCGCGCCTCGTCGAGCTGGTCCGCGACGTCCTCGTCATACGTGCGAAGCGTCGCTTCGGCCAGGTACCAGAGCGTCTCGTGGAGTTGCCGGACAACCGCGAACGCCCGGAACATGTCCCCCGCCGTTTCGGGCCGCGTCCTCCAGCTGATCCCGCCGAAGAGGTCCTGCGAGACGTGCTGGCCCGCTCCGAAGCAATCGAACACGGTGCAGCCGCGGAAACCCCGCGGTCGCAGGGTGTCGTGGATGGTGCAGGAGAAATCGTCGGCCAGGTTGAGGCAGGGAGTCCCCGCAGGCTTGTCCACGGCGAAATCCGCCGTGCGCGAGAAACCGAGCGCGGTGCAGCAGAGCGCGAAGCACGCACTGCAGTCAGGACGTAGCGACGCCCTGGTCGGTGAGGGCGCCGGGGATGGGGATGGGTCAGGGTACTGGGATGAGGGAGTCATGGAGTCTTCTTCGGGTGAGGTCGGAGAGGGGCCGGTAGCACGGGAACCCTGGGTACGGGTCCCCCGCGAGGGCACACTCGATCACCACTTCGCCAGGAAGCGAACCGGAACCGCTGCGGAAGCTCTGAATCACAGAGAGAAGAAGAATGTCACTGAGCCGAAAGATAGCATGCTCCCGATTACGCACCACAGCACCGCCTCTCCCGCCCGGAGTGTCCTCGACCCGGAGGGATGTCGGTGGCGGCTGGGAAAGTAAGGACACGAGGACGGCTTCAGAGCACGCGGTCGAGGCGCAGTGGGTGAGGCGGATCCTCCACCCTTCTGATGATGAGCTCACTTCGAGGTGGCGCACGGCCCATTCGGTGGCCTCCGGCAACGGTCGCGGGCTAGGCTCGGGGAGTGACCCACAACACTCCAGCCTCCAGTCCTTCCTCCAGCGAGCAGCCGGCCCGGCAGTCCACCGCCGTCGACGCCGTCGCCACGTCCTACTACGAGACCCTGCTCGAACTGATGCCGAACTTCGCCACCGAATTGGGGCTGCCGGGTCACGAGACCGAGTACCAGGACTACTCCCCCGCCGGGGTGGAAGCCCTCGCCGAGGCTGCGAGGAACACGCTGCGTCTGCTCGATGACCTCCAGCCGGCCGACGACGTCGATGCCGTCACCCTCGATGCCATGCGCGAACGGCTCGGACTCGACCTGGAGATCCACGCCGCCGGGCTCGACTATGCCGACCTGAACAACATCGCCTGCCCTGCCCAGAGCATCCGCGCGATCTTCGACCTCATGCCGGTCGGCACCTCGAAGGACTGGGAGCACATCGCCGGACGGATGGCGAACATCCCGGACGCGATCGAGGGCTACATCTCCTCGCTCCGCCAGGGCCGGGAACGCGGCATCGTCGCCGCCCGTCGGCAGGTGTCCATCGTGATCGAGCAGTCGACGAAGTACGCGGAGGACGGCGGGTTCTTCGACGCGCTGGGAGCCACCCGCACCTCGGACGAGGGCGACCTCCCCGAGCCGGTGCGGGACCGGCTGCGCAGCGCTGCCGAGGTGGCGCGCAGCGCCTACCTGTCACTCGCCGCGTTCCTGCAGGACGATCTCCTCCCGACCGCGCCCGAGAAGGATGCCGTGGGCCGCGAGCACTACGCCCTGATGTCGCGGCGGTTCCTGGGCTCGGCGGTCGATCTCGAGGAGACCTACCAGTGGGGCGTCGAGGAACTCGACCGCGTCATCGCCGAGCAGGAAGCCGTGGCCAACGAGATCCGCGAGGGTGCAACGATCGAGGAGGCCATGCGCATCCTCGACGAGGACCCCGCCCGCCAGCTCCAGGGCACCGACGCCCTGCAGTCCTGGATGCAGGAGCTGTCCGACAAGGCCGTCGACGCCATGGCCGGGGTGCACTTCGACATCCCGGACGTCATGCGCCGGCTCGAGTGCAAGATCGCCCCGACCAACGAGGGCGGCATCTACTACACGGGCCCCAGCGACGACTTCTCCCGCCCGGGACGCATGTGGTGGTCCGTCCCGGAGGGCGAGGACTCCTTCACCACCTGGAAGGAGACGACGACGGTCTACCACGAGGGCGTGCCCGGGCATCACCTGCAGATCGCGACCGCGACCTACCAGCGGGCCCTGCTCAATCCCTGGCGCCGCAACGCCATCTGGGTCTCCGGCCAGGGTGAGGGCTGGGCGCTCTACGCCGAGCGCCTCATGCAGGAGCTCGGTTTCCTCTCCGATCCGGGCGACCGCCTGGGGATGCTCGACGCCCAGCGCATGCGGGCAGCGCGCGTGGTCTTCGACATCGGCGTGCACCTCGAACTGGAGATCCCCGAACGCTGGGGCACGGGAACCTGGACGCCGGACAAGGGCTACGACTTCCTCAAGGGCAACATCGCGATCAGTGAGGGCCAGTTGAACTTCGAGTACACGCGCTACCTCGGCTGGCCGGGCCAGGCGCCGTCGTACAAGATCGGCCAGCGCCTGTGGGAGCAGGTCCGCGACGAGGTGAAGGCGAGCGAGGGCGCGTCGTTCGACCTGCGGGCCTTCCACACCCGCGCGCTCAACCTCGGCTCGGTAGGGCTCGACACGCTGCGCAGGGCGCTCGTGTCCTGACGTAGATGTTCGTCACAGGCGGGCCGGGAATATCTCCGGCCCGCCCGGCGTGGCGCGGCAGGATGCGGGACCAGTGCCACGTCGGGCACGATGCCAACCGACGGCTTCGTAACATTTCGCAACTGCAGCTTCGCTCGGGTATGAAGCGCACCTAGTGTTTCGGGCGTGTCTACTGAAACCAGCTCCCCGACCTCCCGGCGCAGAGTGCCCCGCTGGGCAACCTCCTTCGGACCGCAGATCATCGCGGCCCTCGTCGTCGGTCTGGCCCTCGGCCTGCTGGCCAAGTACACCGGCCATACCAGGGAGACCCCGAACGGCCTCGGGACAACGCTCGCCACCCTCGGCTCGAGCTACGTCGCCCTGCTGCGCGCCGCCGTCGTCCCCCTGATCTTCACGGCGGTGGTCAGCTCGATCGCCAACCTCCGCGCCGTGAACAACGCCGCACGCCTCGCCGGGCAGACGCTGCTCTGGTTCGCCATCACCGCCCTGATCTCGGTGGTCATCGGCATCGCTCTCGGCGTCATCTTCCAGCCGGGTGCGGGTACCGACGCGACCCAGCCGGCCGAGTACACCGGCAGCACGGGCAGCTGGTGGGCTTTCCTCACCGGGCTGATCCCCGCCAACTTCCTGGGCCTCCAGGCGTCCTCGACCGTCGCCGAAGCGGGAGACGTCACCACCGCCCTGAACTTCAACGTCCTGCAGGTGCTCGTCGTCGCCATCGCGGTCGGCATCGCCGCCCTCAAGGTGGGCAAGCAGGCGGAACCGTTCCTGACCTTCAACGCCTCTGCCCTCGCCGTCATCCAGAAGGTCCTGTGGTGGATCATCCGGATCGCCCCGCTCGGCACCGTCGGCCTGATCGGCAATGCCGTCGCCGTCTACGGATGGGACACCATCGGCTCCCTCGGCAAGTTCACGCTGGCCATCTATGTCGGCCTCGCACTCGTGCTCTTCGCCGTGTACCCGGTGCTGATCAAGGCTCACGGGCTGTCGGTGAAGCAGTACTTCTCGGGCGCCTGGCCCGCCATCCAGCTCGCTTTCGTCTCCCGCTCCTCGGTGGGCACCCTGCCGCTCACGCAGCGCGTCACCGAGCGGAACCTCGGTGTACCCCGCGGATACGCCTCCTTCGCCGTGCCGCTGGGCGCGACGACGAAGATGGACGGCTGCGCTGCCATCTATCCGGCCATCGCCGCGATCTTCGTCGCACAGTTCTTCGGCATCGACCTGACGGTGACGCAGTACCTGCTGATCGCGCTCGTCTCGGTACTCGGCTCCGCAGCGACGGCCGGCACCACGGGCGCCGTGGTCATGCTGACGCTGACGCTCTCCACGCTGGGTCTCCCCCTGGCCGGCGTCGGACTGCTCCTGGCTGTCGACCCGATCCTCGACATGGGCCGTACCGCGGTCAACGTGGCAGGTCAGGCCCTGGTCCCGACGATCGTCGCGCGCCGCGAGGGTCTGCTGGACCTCGATCTCTACAACGCGCAGCGTACCGGCGACCCGTTCGTCGACGACAGCAGCCTCGAGGACGGGATCGACGCCAGCGCCCCGAACGACGGCATCTCGGCGTCCGTCACGCGCTGACCACTCGCGGCACCCTGCGACGGCCCGTCCCGGTTCATCCGGGGCGGGCCGTCCTGCTCTCCGGCTAACGATTCGGCGGCGTTCGACAGGATGGCGGCGCTTTCCTCCGGCTGCGGGAGCACCATGGAGGCACCTATCCGTTCGACAAGGTGGTGCGCCATGAACTCCTCGCGCATGACGGGAAGACTTCCCGCCACACTCGCCGCCCTCGCGCTGACCGCAGGCCTCGGCCTCGCGGGAGCGCCACCGGCATCCGCCGCCTATTGCGGCATCACCTGGGGATCCACGGCCAAGGCCTCCCCGACCTACTCCTCCGCCCCCATCACCGATGTCAGGTCCGGTCGCCACGACTGCTTCGATCGACTCGTCATCGATGCCCGTGGCCCGGTCTCGGGCTACCGCGTCGCGTACACCGACCAGGTCACCCGGCCCGGCTCCGGCACCGGCGTGCCCCTGCGAGGCGGCGCCCGCCTCTCCGTCACCGTCCTCGCCCCGGCGTACGACGGTGCAGGCCGGGCGACGTACTCGCCCGCCAACCGCGCCGAGCTGGTCGACGTCGCAGGGTACTCCACCTTCCGCCAGGTGGCCCTGGCCGGAAGCTTCGAGGGACAGACCACGCTCGGCCTCGGCGTGCGGGCGAGGCTGCCCGTCCGCGTCGCCGTCCTGCCGGGACCCGGCGCCGGCTCGAGGGTGGTGGTCGACGTCGCGCACCGCTGGTGAGGATCCTGCCCGGTCCCGCCCCACCGTCGTGACGGGACCCGGCAGGTACACCCGTTGGTCCACCTCCACCTACGCTGGAGGAATGATCCCGCGCCTGGTTCTCGCCTCGAAGTCCCCTGCCCGCACCAAGCTCCTCGCCGCGGCCGGCATCCGCCACGCCGTGCTGGTGTCCGATGTGGACGAGCCCGCCGTCGTCGCCTCCTACGGAGAACTCGACGCGCATGACACGTCGCTGCTGCTTGCACGCGCGAAGGCCGAGGCGGTCGCCGGACTCGCCGCGGCGGACGAGGCACTCGTGATCGGCTGCGACTCCGTCTTCGAGTTCGACGGCGAAGCCCACGGCAAACCCTACGAACCGGCGGTCGCCGTCGAGCGCATCAGCCGGATGCGAGGACGGTCCGGCGTGCTGCACACGGGACACTGGCTCGTGGACACCCGCGAGGGCGGATCGGGTGCCACCATCGGAGCGGTCTCGTCCGCCACCGTGCATTTCGGACAGATGACCGATGCCGAGGTCCGCGCGTACGTCGCGAGCGGCGAACCGCTCCAGTGCGCCGGGTCCTTCACCATCGACGGTCTGGGAGGAGCCTTCATCGAGCGGGTGGACGGCGATCCCCACGCGGTCGTCGGACTGAGCATCTCCACCCTGCGCAGCCTCCTGCAGTCTGCCGGGGTCTCCGTCACCGACCTGTGGGAGCCGTCGGCCTCCTTGTAGGTTCCCTACAAAGGATCAGCGACCAACACTCCCCTTCAGCACGATTCATGGCCGGAAGCCACAAAACCGGGCTAGGCTCCGAGCTGAGAAGAAGGAGTCCAGTCACCCATGAGCCAGTCCCCCCTCATCCGGTCCCAGCCCGGCCGCGCGAGCACCACCGGCACCTCATCCGCCGCGCAGCCCCATCCGGTGACGAAGGTCCTGGTCGCGAATCGTGGGGAGATCGCCGTCAGGGTCATCCGGGCGGCACGGGACGAGGGAATCACCTCGGTCGCCGTGTACGCGGATCCCGATCGCGACGCACTCCACGTCCGTATGGCCGACGAGGCCTTCGCACTCGGCGGCGATACGGCTGCTGATTCCTATCTCGTGATGGATCGCATCCTCGATGCAGCGCAGCGCAGTGGTGCCGACGCCATCCACCCCGGTTACGGCTTCCTGTCGGAGAACGCGGAGTTCGCCCGGCGGGTCATCGACGCCGGGATCACCTGGATCGGACCATCCCCCGAATCCATCGCGCAGCTGGGGGACAAGGTCCAGGCCCGTCACATCGCCGAGCGGGTAGGAGCGCCGCTGGTCCCCGGCACGAAGGACCCCGTCGAGTCCGTACAGGACGTCATCGATTTCGCCCGGGAGTTCGGGCTCCCGATCGCCATCAAGGCGGCGTTCGGCGGCGGTGGCCGCGGCATCAAGGTGGTCCGCGACCACGAGGAGATCCCGGAACTGTTCGAGTCCGCAGTACGCGAGGCGACGGCGGCCTTCGGGCGCGGCGAATGCTTCGTCGAGCGCTTCCTCGACGCTCCGCGGCACGTGGAGACGCAGTGCCTCGCCGACGCTCACGGAAATGTCGTCGTCGTCTCCACCCGCGACTGCTCGCTGCAGCGCCGCAACCAGAAACTCGTCGAGGAGGCGCCCGCGCCCTTCCTGTCCGAGGAACAGAACACCCGGCTGTACGAGTCCTCCAAGGCGATCCTGCGCGAGGCGGCCTATCAGGGGGCAGGAACCTGCGAGTTCCTCGTCGGCAAGGACGGCACCATCTCCTTCCTGGAGGTGAACACGCGGCTCCAGGTGGAGCACCCCGTGTCCGAGGAGGTGACGGGGCTGGACCTCGTCCGCGAGCAGTTCCGCATAGCCCGCGGAGAGGAACTGGGGTACGGCGATCCCGAGGTGCGCGGCCATTCCATCGAGTTCCGCATCAACGGAGAGGACGCGGGACGCGGATTCATGCCGGCCCCGGGAACCGTCCACACGTTCAGGCTGCCGAGCGGCCCCGGTGTCCGGGTCGATTCCGGTATCGAGGCGGGTGAGGTGATCGGCGGGAACTTCGACTCGATGCTCGCGAAGCTCATCGTCAGTGGGGCCACCCGCGAGCAGGCCCTGCAGCGGGCACGGCGGGCCATCGGCGAGATGGTGATCGAAGGCATGCCGACGGTCCTGCCGTTCCACGCCGCCGTCGTCGCCGATCCCGCTTTCGCTCCCGTCGACGGCGCCTTCTCGGTTCACACCCGCTGGATCGAGACCGAGTTCTCCAACACCATCGAGCCGTGGAAGGGCCCGGCCGATCCCGAGCCGGAGGAGGATACCCGCCAGCGCATCACAGTAGAGGTGGCAGGCCGGCGCCTCGAGGTGGTGCTGCCGGGTGGCCTCGGCAGCACGTCGAACGGCAAGACGAGCGCACCGGTCAAGGCGAAGAAGTCCTCACGCGCGCGGCCCGGCAAAACGGCCGTCAGCGGAGACGAGCTGACCTCGCCGATGCAGGGGACCATCGTCAAGGTAGCCGTCGCCGACGGCGACGTGGTGGCGGAGGGCGATCTGATCGTCGTGCTCGAGGCGATGAAGATGGAGCAGCCCCTGACGGCCCATAAGGCGGGAACCCTCTCGGGCCTGGCAGCGGCCGCCGGAGATACGGTCTCGGCCGGTTCCGTCATCGCGACCATCGCGGACTAGCGGAAGGCCGACCGAGCGCCGGCGGTGCGTCCAGGGAGTCGGCAACATCCCAGCGTGCGCCGGCGGGGCCTCCCGGGAACCGGCAGCCTCGTCGGCGTGCGCCTACGGGTTGTCCTTGCCCTTGCCGCCCGACTTCTCGGCCTTGCCTGCCGCCTGTTCGGCCTTTTCCCGGGCCTTCTCCTCTGCTTTCCTCTGTTGCTCCGCCGCCCGTTCGGCCGCC
>JASLAA010000011.1 GCA_030147325.1 Arthrobacter sp.
GACGGCTACGAGGAGAACCAGGTGGACGTCTTCCTCGACCGCGTCATCGAGCTCATGGCGGGCATCGACTGACCGCCCCCGGACGGTGTCCGGTCACTGCGCTTCGGGCGTGTGCAGCCGGGCCAGGACCCGCGACGCCGAGGCAGGCCTGCGCCCGGCCGTAGCGTGCGAGACGAGCACCATGGTGACGAAGGCCGTCGGGACCGTCCAGAGTGCCGGCTGGCCCAGCCACACCCAGCGCTCTCCTGTGTCCGGCCCCAGCAGGGCCGTCGCGGCGATCGCCCCGCCGCACAGCACGGCCCCGGTCAGCATGCCCGCGACGGCGCCGACGTCGGTCAGCCCCCGCCACCAGATACCGAGCAGCAGCAGCGGGCAGATCGTCGACGCCGTGAACGCGAAGACCGAGCCGACGCTTCCGGCGAGTGCGAGGCTGTCGGTCAGCAGGGCGAAGACGAGCGGGATGAGCGCCGACAGGAGAGCGGCCCGCCGGAACCCCTTCACGCTGCCCTGGAAGAACTCCTGGCTCACCACTCCGGCGAGTGAGACCACGAGCCCGCTCGTGGTCGAGAGGAACGCCGCGAATGCCCCCGCCGTGACGAGCGCGGACAGCAGATCGCCCGTGGCACCGTCGAAGATCCGGCCCGGCAGGAGGAGGACGGTGGCGTCGGCGGTGCCCTCGGCGGCGAGTTCCGGTGTGTGGATCCGGCCCAGGATGCCGTACACCGTGGGGAACAGGTAGAACACCGAGAGCAGTCCGAGGACGATGAGCGTGGTCCGCCGGGCGGACGCCCCGTCCGGGTTCGTATAGAACCGGACGAGCACGTGCGGCAGGCCGAGGGTGCCGAACAGGAGGGCGATGACGAGCGAGATGGTCCCGTAGAGGGAGGAGTCCGCCGTCGTGTTGAGGTCGGCGGTGAAGGCGCTGCCGCCCGCGGTGATCGGCCCGCCGTCGGCATTCAGCCGGAACAGGATGAACACCACCGGGACCGCGAGGGCCGTCAGCTTGAGCCAGTACTGGAAGGCCTGGACGAAGGTGATCGACCGCATCCCGCCCGTCACCACGCTGAGGCACACGACGACGACG
Organism: Arthrobacter sp.; assembly: GCA_030147325.1. Lineage (GTDB taxonomy): Bacteria > Actinomycetota > Actinomycetes > Actinomycetales > Micrococcaceae > Arthrobacter_D. Next base: position 1,085 of record JASLAA010000011.1, read on the forward strand.
ACGGCCAGCGGCCCCACCCATGACGGCAGGCCCGTGGTGATCCGCACGGTCAGCGCTGCGCCGTGCAGCTGCGGCACGATGTACAGCCAGCCGACCACGACGACGAGCATGCTCGTGACCCTCCGCACCAGCAGCGAATCCAGCCTCGCCTGCGCGAAGTCCGGGATGGTGTACGCCCCCGACCGGCGGAGGGGGGCGGCGACGAACAGCAGGAGCATGAGGTAGCCCGCGGTGTACCCGATCGGGAACCAGAGCGCGTCGACGCCCGAGATGAGGATCAGGCCCGCGACGCCGAGGAAGCTCGCCGCCGAGAGGTACTCACCGCCGATGGCGGACGCGTTCCACCACGGCTTCACGGTGCGCGAGGCGACATAGAAGTCGCCGGTGGTGCGCGAGATGCGCAGGCCGTAGATGCCGATGAGCACGGTGCTGAGGGCGACGAGCACGAGTGCGGTGTAGCCGACGGCGGGGCTCAACTGCAGGGCGCCGTCCTCCAGGGCGTCAGTCATCGTGGACGAGGTCCAGGAAGCGCCGCTCGTTGCGGGAGGCACTGCGCACGTAGAGCACGGCGCAGCCGATCACGAGGGGGTAGATGCCCAGTCCCAGCAGCAGCCAGGGGATGGGTACGGTCAGGATCGTGACGGTGTTGATGTCGGGGAACAGGGCGAGCAGCACCGGGATCCCGATGAGGATCACCAGGAACCCTCCGGCCACCACGAGCGCCAGGCGCAATTGCGACCTGATCAGGGAGGCCACGAACAGCTGGCCCACCTCGGACTGCTCGGCCATCTCGCGCGCCACGGGGAAGGACGCACCGGCGCGGCGGGCAGCCGTCCGCGGGGCGGTGACGCGGACGCGTCGGGGAGTGTCCTGCTGGTCGGGTGTCACGCTGCAGCCTGCCCGGCAGCAGCCGGGGGACGGACGGGGAGGGCGTGCACGGGGCGCGCGATCAGTGGCTCGGACGGAGCCGGGTCGCCTCGAGCTTCTCGCGCACGTCGGGCAGGTGCCGCCGGCTGACCGGCAGCTCGGCGTCACCGACGAAGAGACTGGCGCGGCCGGCCCCGATGCGGACCTTCCGTACCTGGTCCATGGCCACCAGGTAGGAGCGGTGCGTGCGGAGGAACCCGGCCTCCGCCCACTGACGCTCGAGGTCGTTGAGCGGGATGCGGATGAGGTAGCTCGCCTCGGAGGTGTGCAGGCGTGCGTAGTCGCCCTGGGCCTGGACGTACCGGACCTCGTCTCGCCGGATCATGCGGCTCACGCCGCCCTGGTCCACCGTGATGACCTCCGGTGCCGCCGTCGAGCCCTCCATCAGTTCGCACACCCGGCGCACGGACTCCGCGAGCCGCTCCGTCCGGACGGGCTTGAGGAGGTAGTCGACGGCGCGGAGCTCGAACGCCTCGAGGGCGCGGTCCTCGTCGGCCGTGACGAAGACGACGGCGGGCGGGCGGCTGAAGCGGGAGATCACCCGGGCGATGTCGAGGCCGGACAGCGACGGCATGTGGATGTCGAGGAACAGGGCGTCGACACTGTGCTGTTCCAGCGCCCGCAGGGCCTCGGCGCCACTGGCCGCACGGTGGATGGTGCCGATCCGGGCGTCCTTGCCGAGCAGGAAGGCCAGCTCCTCGACTGCGGGAAGCTCATCATCCGCGATGACAACATTGACCATGGGTCCTAGGTTACGCGTCTCAGGCCTGGTGGTCGGGTTGCGACTTCGGGACGCGCATGGTGATGAGGGTGCCCGCACCGGGGGCCGTGTCGATGACGAGCCCGTAGTCGTCGCCGTACACCTGGCGCAGGCGGGAGTCCACGTTCCGCAGGCCCACGTGGACTCCCTCCGTATGTCCGGCGAGGACGGAGCGCAGGTGCTCGGGCTCGATCCCGACGCCGTCGTCCTCGATGGTGACCTCCGCGAAGGGGCCGACGTCATGGGCCGTGATCGTGATGTTCCCGACGCCGTCCTTCGAGTCCAGTCCGTGCCGCACGGCGTTCTCGACGAGGGGCTGGAGGCTGAGGAAGGGGATCACCGTGCTGAGGACCTCCGGGCCGATCTCGAGGCTGACCTTGAGCCG
>JASLAA010000076.1 GCA_030147325.1 Arthrobacter sp.
AGGTCGCGGTGGTGGGAAGAGCAGGGACTCGGCCGGCCAGGGCGGCAACCGGCGACGCAATGAGCAGGGGCGCGAGCGGAACCGTGGCGGCGAGCGGAGTTTCTCGCAGGCGGCACCGTCGCAGCGCTCCCGCCGCGCCGACCCGGCCCGCCTCGTCGCCTTCGAGGTCCTCCGGGCGGTGGAGTCCGAGGACGCGTACGCCAATCTCGTGCTGCCCGCGAGCATCCGGAAGCACCGGCTCGACCGCCGGGACGCGGGATTCGCTACAGAACTGACCTACGGCGCGTTGCGCGGACAGGGCACCTACGACGCCGTCCTGGCCCGTTGCGTGGACCGTCCGCTCGACCAGTTGGACCCGGCCGTGCTGGACGCCCTCAGGATCGGCGTCCACCAACTCCTCGCGATGCGCGTGCCGGCCCATGCGGCACTTGACCAGACGGTCGGCCTGGTCCGGGCCGTCATCGGGGCGGGACCGTCGTCGCTGGTCAACGCAGTGCTGCGCAAGGTGACGGCACACGATCTCGACGGGTGGATCGGTGAACTCGTCGCGGATCTCTCGGACCCGACAGCCATCGCGGCCCTGACCTACAGCCACCCGGAGTGGATCGTCCGCGCCCTGCGCCAGGCGCTCGTCGCGCATGGCCGTGACGTCGTCGAGATCGACGCCCTGCTCGCCGCGGACAACGCGGCGCCCGTGGTGCACCTTGTCGCACTGCCGGGGGTCGGCACGCTCGATGACGCGCTGCGGGAGGGCGCCGAGCGGGGACGCCTCGCCCCTGACTCGGCCTACTACTCCGGCGGCGATGTCAGCCGCATCCCCGGCGTCTCGACCGGTACCATCCGCGTGCAGGACTCGGGCTCGCAACTCGTCGCCCGCGCGCTGGCCGCCGTGGAGCTCGGTGACGGACGGACCGGCAGCGCCACGGATGGCGGGGAGCAGTGGCTCGATCTCTGCGCAGGACCCGGCGGCAAGACAGCGCTGCTCGCCGCTCTCGGGCAGGACGCCGGTGTCCACCTCACCGCGAACGAACCCGTGCCGCACCGGGCACGCCTCGTCCGGCAGGCACTCCGCCCCCTGCCCGAGGACACCTGGACCGTGACGGTCGGCGACGGACGTGACATCGGGCGGGAGCAGCCCGGGTCCTACGATCGCGTCCTCGTGGACGCGCCCTGCACGGGTCTCGGTGCCCTGCGCCGTCGGCCGGAGTCCCGGTGGCGGCGCCTGCCTGCCGATCTCGTGTCGCTCGCACCCCTGCAGCGCGAACTGCTCGCCTCGGCGCTCGACGCTGTCGCTCCGGGAGGCGTCGTGGCCTACGTGACCTGCTCCCCGCACCATGCGGAGACCGAAGCCGTGGTCGACGACTGCCTACGGAAACGGACGGGTTTCGAGCGGCTCGACGCGGGAGCGGCACTCGATGCCGTGAGTATCGGGGGAGCGCTCGACGCCGGTCACGGGACGAGCGCGCAGCTCTGGCCGCACGTCCACGGCACCGACGCGATGTTCCTGGCCCTCATCAGGAAGACGGCGTGACGACGATGCCGGGCGTTTCGATACTGTCGACTCCGGCAGGCAGGCGGACAGCGCCTGCACGACGAAGGGAACGGCCATGACGCATTTCCGGATCAACCCGAGCATCCTCTCGGCGGACTTCGTCAACCTCGAGGCGGAACTCGCCCGGATCGGCTCGGCGGACGCCGTGCACGTGGACGTGATGGACAACCATTTCGTGCCGAACCTGACACTCGGCCTGCCGGTCGTCCGGCGTCTCCAGCAGGTCAGTCCGGTTCCGCTCGACGTGCACCTGATGATCGAGGATGCCGACCGCTGGGCTCCGGGGTACGCGGAGGCGGGTGCGGCGTCGGTGACCTTCCACGCCGAGGCCTCCGCCGCCCCGGTGAAGCTGGCCCGGGAACTGCGGGACGCCGGGGCGAAGGCCGCGATGGCGCTGCGACCGGCCACACCGGTGGAGCCCTATCTGGACATGCTGGGCGAGCTCGACATGCTGCTGGTGATGACCGTCGAACCGGGTTTCGGTGGTCAGGCCTTCCTCGATCTGACCCTGCCCAAGATCAGGAGGGCGGCTGCTGCCGTGCGCGAGGCAGGGCTGCCGCTGGTCATCCAGGTGGACGGCGGCATCACCCGGGAGACGATCCTGAGGGCAGCGGACGCCGGTGCCACGGTTTTCGTCGCCGGCTCCTCCGTATACGGGGCGGACGACGCCGCGGAGGCCATCACCGCCCTGCGCACCGCCGCCGCCGGCCCTGACCTCACCGCCTGAGCAGACCCCGATGCAGCGGCCGCTAGCCTGCTGCGGGGGGATCGGTCACCGTGATCCGCAGGGCGAGCGCGGTGCGGGCGGCGTCCTTCAGGATGGTGAAGCGCGGATCGGGCACCGTCAGGAAGGGAACCCGGGGGAGCGTCGCATAGCGCGCCAGGACGCGTTCACCAACTGCACCGGTAGCCAGCGCCCGGTCGCCGCCGAGCTGCAGGCAGGCAGGCGGATCCGCGGCGTACAGCGCGGCGGCACGGGCGGCGGTCTCCTCGACCAGCGCGTCGGCCTGGTTCGCCCGGCGGCGGGCGAACCGCTGCTGCGACCAGCCACCGGCGGCCGTCTTCCCCTGGACGTAGCGGGTGCCGGTCTTCGAGGCGAGGATCTGCCCTGCCCGGGCGACGCCGACCGAGTAGCCGCCCCTGCGGATCAGCAGGAGTCCGACGACGGCCGACGGGTCGATTCCCGATGTCAGGTGCGCGACGATCGCGCCGACGTTTCCGCGGAGAAGCTCGCGGGCCGCCTCGTCATGCAGTTCCGCGTCCGCGGAGGCGGGCGCCGGCCGCAGAGGAGGCAAGGGTGGGGTGAGGACTGCCCGGCATCCGTTCGCCGCCACCACCTCGACCGAACCGACCGAACCGACGGGGCCGGCGGCGTCGAGCTGTGCGACGTAGGGGCCGTTGCGTTCCGCGAAGCGCGTCAGCCACCCCTCGAGGCGCGACTCCTCGACGAGGACGGAGCGGGTCGTGGGCATGGTGTGGGGGTTTCCTTCAGGACGCTGGACGACGGAGGTGGCGGCGGCCGCCTGGGGCGGTCACGTCAGTGGCCCACAGTAACGTTGGCGGTGTGAATGATCTATTCAGCGCTGCAGCGGACGACGAGCCGGACCAGGCCGCCGCCCACGGTTCCCGTTCCCGGGGTGCCGTCCGTCCGCGCAGCCCGCTCGCCGTGCGCATGCGGCCGCGCAGCCTCGATGAGGTGGTGGGTCAGCAGCACCTCCTCGGCCGAGGGTCCCCCCTGCGGACGCTGGCCGGCGAGCACGACCCGGGAGCGCACGCGGCGCCGTCGTCCGTGATCCTCTGGGGACCGCCCGGAACCGGCAAGACGACCCTCGCCCACGTGATCGCCCGCGGTCAGGGCCGCACCTTCGTGGAACTCTCCGCCATCACGGCCGGCGTCAAGGACGTGAGGCGCGTCATGGACGAGGCACTGACCGCCCGGGACCTCTACCGGCAGACCACGGTGCTGTTCCTCGACGAGATCCACCGTTTCAACAAGGCCCAGCAGGATGCGCTGCTCCCCGGCGTGGAGAACGGCTGGGTGGTGCTGATCGCGGCCACCACGGAGAACCCCTCGTTTTCCGTGGTGTCACCGCTCCTGTCCCGATCGCTCCTGCAGACCCTCAGGCCGCTCGACGAGTCGGACATCCGCGGCCTCCTCCGACGCGCCGTCGATGACGACCGGGGGCTCGCAGGCACGGTGGCGATCACCGACGAGGCGCTGGAGCACCTCGTGCGCCTTGCGGCCGGTGACGCCCGGCGGGGACTCACGGCCCTCGAGGCAGCGGCCGGAGTGGCTCAGTCCGAGCGGAACTCCCAGCCGGATGGTCGGCGGGACGACGGCGAGCCGGGCGAGGACGGCGACGTCCGGGCGGGTACGTCCCCGGGCCCCGACGGGAAGGGGTCCGCGGGAGACCCGGAAGGCACCGAGGTTCTGCCCGTCCCGGTGACGCTGGAGCACGCGGAGAAGGCGGTCGACGTCGCCGCCCTGCGCTACGACCGCGCCGGGGACCAGCACTACGACGTCGCGAGTGCCTTCATCAAGTCGCTTCGTGGATCGGACGTGGACGCCGCATTGCACTACGTCGCGAAGATGCTCGAGGCAGGGGAGGATCCCCGGTTCATCGCCCGGCGGCTGATGATCTCCGCCGCGGAGGACGTCGGCATGGCCGATCCCACGGCGCTCCAGACAGCCGTGGCGGCAGCGCAGGCCGTTCAGCTCGTGGGAATGCCGGAGGCGCGCATCATCCTCGCGGAAGCGGTGGTGCACATCGCAACCGCACCGAAATCGAATGCAGCGTACAACGGGATCAACGCAGCGATCGCCGATGTCCGCGCGGGTCGCGGCCAGGGGATACCGGCGCATCTGCGGGATGCGCACTATCCGGGCGCTTCCCAGCTCGGTCACGGCAGGGGCTACCTCTACTCGCACGACGAGCCGCACGGCATCGCGTCCCAGCAGTATGCGCCCGACGACCTCGTGGGGCGGGACTACTACGAGCCGACGGACCGCGGCAGCGAACGCGACATCTCACCCCGCCTGGCCCGGCTGCGGCGAATCATCCGCGGCGCCTAGGGGTCGGGTGGAAGGACCGCCCCCGCGATTCGGCCGTCGACCCGCCCGACTGCTAGCATTGGTCGCTGACTGGCAAGTCGTCGTGTCCCGCCCGTCTCCCTCTTCACCGTGAAGCTCCCGAGCCGCGTGGTGCGGGGCGGCAATCCGGGCTCCGACGGACTGTAGTACCGGGAAGCGGCCAATCCCGGCTCTCCGCAAGTGGAGGCCAGCGACACCAGGAAGTGCGGATGCCCCCGTGGCTCACTCCGCTTCTTCGCCGCAAAAACATCGAAAGGTAGACGTGGCTAACAACACAC
>JASLAA010000223.1 GCA_030147325.1 Arthrobacter sp.
CCGCGGACGGACACCTTGCCGGTCAACGGAATACCACCGCGAATGGTCAGAACGCTACCCATGAATACCTATTTTCCTCATACGTTGAACCCCCCGCGGACTCGAAACAGCTCAGTGCAAGCATAGGAGTCCCACGGAGCAGACAGAAATACAAGGGTACTTCGAGTACTCCCTGTTGCCTCTTAGGAACCCGTCCGGGTCCGCCACCATTCCTTCGGGAGTGCGGACGGGACTGTGAGCTGCACGACAGCCGGCACTGCCCGCAGCCGGGCCGGGACCCGCGTGCTAGGTACGGATGGGAAGGGTCGTGGGCTTGTGCGACGGACGTCGGGCCTCGAACGCCGTGATGTGCTCCTCCTGCCGGAGCGTCAGCCCGATGTCATCCAGGCCTTCCAGCAGGCGCCACCGGGTGTAGTCGTCGAGCTGGAAGGGCGCGCTGACGGAGCCGCACTGCACGCTGCGGGACTCGAGGTCCACCGTCACCGTGGATCCCGGCTCGTTCTCGAGGATCTTCCAGATGAGTTCGATGTCGTCCTGTGCCATCTGCGCCGCGACGAGCCCCTGCTTGCCGGAGTTGCCACGGAAGATGTCGGCGAAGCGCGACGACAGGACGGCCTTGAAGCCGTAGTCCTTCAGGGCCCACACGGCGTGCTCGCGGGAGGACCCGGTGCCGAAATCGGGCCCGGCGACCAGCACCGAACCGCGCGAGTACGGCTCATGATTGAGGACGAAGTCCTCCTGCTTGCGCCACTCGGCGAAGAGCGCGTCCTCGAAGCCCGTGCGCGTGATGCGCTTGAGGTAGACGGCCGGGATGATCTGGTCGGTGTCGATGTTGCTCTGGCGCAGCGGGACGCCGATGCCGGTGTGCGTCGTGATCTTCTCCATGGCGGGCTCCTAGGCTGCGGGGACTGTGGATGCGGCGGACGCTGACCCCGCGGTACGGGCGTCGGTTCCGCCCGGCAGGGGCTCGAGGTCCGACGGCGAGCTGAGGGTTCCGCGGACCGCTGTCGCGGCGGCGACCACGGGTGAGACGAGGTGGGTGCGCCCGCCCTTGCCCTGCCGCCCCTCGAAGTTCCTGTTGGAGGTCGAGGCGCAGCGCTCCCCCGGTGCGAGCTGGTCCGGATTCATGCCGAGGCACATGGAGCAGCCGGCGAACCGCCACTCCGCGCCGAAGTCCTTGAAGACGCGGTCGAGGCCCTCGGCTTCCGCCTGCAGGCGGACCCGGGCGGACCCGGGAACCACCATCATCCGGATCGCGGGATCCTTCTCGCGTCCGCGGATAATGTCCGCAGCGATGCGCAGGTCCTCGATGCGGCTGTTCGTGCAGGAGCCGAGGAACACCGTGTCCACCCGGATGTCCTTCATCGGTGTACCCGGCTCGAGCGCCATGTAGTCGAGTGCACGGTTGCAGGCCGCCTTGTCGTTCTCGTCGGCGAAATCGTCGGGAGACGGCACCGACTGCGAGAGCGAGACGCCCTGGCCCGGGTTCGTGCCCCAGGTGACGAACGGCTCGAGCTCGTCCGCATCGAGGAACACCTCGGCGTCGAAGACGGCGTCGTCGTCCGTCCGCAGCTCTCGCCATTCGGCGACGGCGGCGTCCCAGTCGGCTCCCACCGGCGCATGGGGCCGGCCGTGGAGGTACTCGAAGGTCGTCTCGTCGGGCGCGACCATGCCGGCGCGCGCACCCGCCTCGATCGACATGTTGCAGATGGTCATCCGGGCTTCCATCGACAGCGACCGGATGGCCGAACCGCGGTACTCCAGGACGTAGCCCTGCCCTCCGCCGGTCCCGATCTTCGCGATGACGGCGAGGATGATGTCCTTGGAGGTCACTCCGGGCCGGAGCGTCCCCTCGACGGTGATACCCATGGTCCGGAAGGGTTTCAGCGACAGCGTCTGCGTGGCCATGACATGTTCCACCTCGGACGTGCCGATGCCCATGGCAAGGGCGCCGAACGCTCCGTGCGTGGAGGTGTGCGAATCCCCGCAGACCACCGTCAGGCCGGGCTGCGTGAGCCCCAGCTGCGGGCCGACGACATGCACGATGCCCTGCTCGGCGTCGCCCAGCGAATGCAGGCGCACCCCGAATTCGCGGCAGTTCGCGCGCAGCTTCTCGATCTGGGTGCGGCTGGTGAGATCGGCGATAGGTTTGTCGATGTCCAGCGTGGGGGTGTTGTGGTCCTCGGTCGCGATGGTCAGATCGGGTCGTCGCAGCGGGCGCCCGGCCAGCCGGAGCCCTTCGAAGGCCTGCGGGGACGTGACCTCGTGCACGAGGTGCAGGTCGATGTACAGGAGGTCCGGTTGCGCCTCAGCACCGACGACGTCGCCCTTGCGGACCACGTGCGCGTCCCAGACCTTCTCTGCCAGTGTCTTGCCCATGACGATCGTCCTTCTCTGTGCCGGCAGCAGCCCTGTAGGTGCGGCTGCCGGAACCAATGGTTCATCAACTCAACCAGCGGCGAGGGGCAAGTGCCAGCCGAACAGCTTGCGTCTCAGATATTGAGACGGCAATATCACCCTATGGACAATTCCAGTGGCGTCGGAGTCATCGACAAGGCCGCCCTCGTGCTCGACGCCCTCGAAGCAGGACCGACGACCCTCGCCCAACTGGTCGCCTCGACCGGCCTGGCCCGCCCCACGGTGCATCGCCTGGCCCTTGCACTGGCTCACCACCGGCTGGTGGGCCGCGACATCCAGGGCCGCTTCGTCCTCGGTAGCAGGCTCGTCGAACTCGCTTCCGCCGCGGGTGAGGACCGCCTCATCGCCGCTGCCGGACCGGTGCTGCTCGGCCTGCGCGACGCGACCGGGGAGAGCGCCCAACTCTTCCGCCGGCAGGGCGACTGGCGGGTCTGCGTGGCGTCGGCAGAGCGCCCGATAGGCCTGCGGGACACCATCCCGGTCGGGACGCAGCTGTCGATGAGGGCCGGGTCGGCCGCGCAGTGCCTCCTCGCCTGGGAGGACCACGACCGGCTGCTCAAGGGGCTGCAGAACGCCCGCTTCACGCCCACCGTGCTCGCCGGAGTGCGCAGGCGCGGCTGGGCCCAGAGCCTCGGCGAGCGGGAGGCCGGAGTGGCCTCCGTCTCCGCGCCGGTGCGCGGGCCCTCGGGCCGCGTCATCGCGGCCGTGTCCATCTCCGGACCGATGGAGCGCCTCACGCGCCAGCCTGGCCGCATCCACGCGGAGGTCGTCTCGGACGCCGCGCGCCAGCTGACGCTCGCCGTGGCGAAGGCAGCAGACTGACGTGCTGCCTGCCCCACCGGCTGCGGGGAACGACGTCGAGCCCAGGTATGCCGTCTTCCTGCGCGGAGTGAACGTCGGCGGAGTGTCCGTCCGGATGGCCGACCTCCGGGAGGAGCTGTCACGACTCCCCATGACGGACATCGGCACCGTGCTGGCGAGTGGCAACGTCGTCTGCTCCTCCCGCCTGACCGCCGGGGAACTCGAGGACCGCGTGGAGGAAGCCCTGCGCGGTCGCTTCGGCTATCCGGCCCGCGTCATCGTCGTCGCGCGTCCCGAGCTCATTGCCATCGCGGCGGCGGTTCCGCGCCCCCTGGACGGCGCCCCGGCGTCCGCCGCGACAGCGGTGCACACCTACCTCACGCTGTTCACCGGTCCGGCGGAGCTCAGCACGTTCCTCGACGACGCCGGCGAGCTCGCCGACGAAGCCGCCGTCCTCCCGGGCGGCACCGCCCTCGCGTGGTTCTGCCCCAAGGGGCAGTCCACCGATGTGCCGCTCGCGAAGCTGCTCGCCAAGGCACGCCATGCGGCGGTATGCACCACCCGCAACATCACGACCGTGGACAAGGTGGTGCTGCTCCTCCGCTGAGCCGCCGCGCACCCTGTGCGCGGCTCGGTGCGGTTGGTACTGTTCTGGCATTCATCGAGCCGGTTGTGCAGCACGTCACGCAGCCGCGGCGACCAGCCGAAGGACACCCATGCGCATCATCGCCCAGGATTGCTACGAGCTCGACCAGCAGAAGGGATCGCACGGATTCGTGGTGGTCGCCGACGGACGCACCGCCGTGATCGACCCGGGATTGCAGTCCGGATTCGACCGCGTCATCGCCGAACTGCGCGCCAACGAGGCCACGACGGGGCCGGTCACCGACATCGTCCTGACGCACTACGACGCGGACCATGCGCAGGTGGCCCAGCAGCTTCAGCAGTCGCTCGGGGCCACGGTGTGGATCGGCGCCGCCGACGCCGATGTGCTCCGCGGCACGACCGACCCGAGCACGCTGTTCCGCAGGATGCTCAGGAGGATCGCCCCGGTCCCGTTCCCGCAGGGCGCACGGGAACTGACCGGTTCCGGCGAGGTCTTCCCTGGTCTTCGCTACTTCCCGACGCCGGGCCACACCCCCGGCCACTACGCCTACCAGTGGCGGGGGGTCCTGTTCACCGGGGACGCGGCGAAGGTGTCCGCGGGCGGCAGGGTCAGCGACTTCTACGCGATCACCATCAATGACAAACCTGTCGCGGCACGCACCGTCCAGCTGCTCGCCGAACACATCCGCGCCGGTGACGTGGAATGGGTCTGCTCGGGCCACAACACGGTCGCGCGGGTTGCAGCACCGCCGACGTGACCGACAGGGACGTTCCCAGCACCCCGATCCGAGCGGGCAACCGACTCCTGCGCCCCTCGGATTCCTCCCCCGGGAAAGGAGCAGGGTCATGGCCCCTGCTGTCGAAACACGAGAGCTGACGAAGAAGTACGGGACGCACCGGGCCCTGCACGGCCTGAACATCACTGTCGAGCCGGGGACCGTCTTCGGCCTGATCGGACCCAACGGCGCCGGCAAGACGACGGCGCTACGCACGCTGCTGGACATCATCCGCCCCTCCTCCGGGACTGCGCTGGTCCTCGGACTATCACCGCAGGCGGGAGGCCCTGCGCTCCGGCGCCGCATCGGGTACGTCCCCGGTGAACTGCGCCTGGAGGGGCGCATCCAGGGGCGTCGCCTCCTGCAGCACTATGGCGAGATCAGCGGTCCGGTGGCCGCTGGGGCTGTCGACGAGCTCGCCGACCGCCTGGGACTGGATCTCAGCCGTGTGGTCCGCACCCTCTCGAAGGGGAACAAGCAGAAGCTCGGGCTGATCCAGGCGTTCATGCACCGTCCCGAGCTGCTGGTACTCGACGAACCCACCAGCGGCCTCGACCCGCTGGTCCAGCAGACCTTCTTGGAGCTGGTCCGCGAGGCCAGGGCTGACGGGCAGACCGTCCTGCTCAGTTCGCACGTCCTCAGCGAGATCCAGCAGACGGCGGACCACGTGGCGGTCCTCAACGAGGGGCGGATCGTGGCGGACGGCCCGGTCGCCTCCCTGCGCCTGGGTCGCATCCGCCGGGTCCGGGCCACGCTCGACGGCGTGCCATCAGACCGGGCACGGGCAGAGCTGGACACAGTACCGGGATTACGGGACCTCGTGGTGACCGGGGTCCGTCCCATCGAGGTGACGGCCACCCTGGACAGTGGAGTCGACCAGTTCGTGAAGCTGCTGAGCCGCTATCGGGTGCTGGATCTGACCGTCGAGGAACCCGATCTCGAGGAATCCGTCCTGCAGCTCTACGGCGGACGTCCGGGCACTGCGTCCGCGCAGGATGGGCGACATGGTTAGGGTGCTCCCCCTGTTCCGGCGCTCGGTCGCAGACTCGTGGCGATCACTTCTCGGGTGGAGCCTCGGCATCGTGGCCACCCTCGCCATGTACCTGCCGCTGTTCCCGAGCATCGGCGGCGAGGGAGACATGCAGCAGATCATCGACAGCATGCCTCAGGAGTTGGTGAAGACACTGGGCTACGAGCAGATAGCGTCGGGGCCGGGCTACACGCAGGGCACGTTCTACGGGTTGATCGGATTCCTGCTCATGGTGATCGCGGCGATCTCGTGGGGCGCGGCCGCCATCGCCGGCGCCGAGGAATCGGGCCGGCTCGAGATGACGCTGGTTCATGGCGTGAGCCGGGTGCAGTACACCTTCGAGTCCGCGCTGTCCGTGCTGGTTCGCCTGGTCCTGCTCGGCCTGGTCGCCGCGGTGGTGGTCATGATCCTCGATGAACCGTCGGAGCTGGCGATCGACCTTCCCGACATCGTCGGCGCCTCTGCCGCGCTGGTCGGCCTCGCCTTTCTGTCCGGGGCGGCCGCGCTCTTCATCGGAGCACTCACGGGCAGGAAGACGCTCGCCGTTGCAGCAGGTGCAGGTGTAGCCGTGCTCGGGTACATCTGCAACGCCATCGCCAACCAGGTAGGGGATGCCGAGTGGTTGCGGACCATCTCGCCGTATTCCTGGGCCTATCAGAACCAGCCGCTCTCGGCCGGCACGGACTGGACCGGATTGGGACTCCTCGCAGGAGGCGGCCTGGTCCTCGTCCTCCTCGCTGCGCTCTCACTCAGGCGGCGGGACATCACGGGCTGAGCGAGATGCGCAGCTCCGGGCCGGTCGGGCCCGCGAATCGGGCCCCGTGCAGCATCAGGGTCGTCGCGATGCCGCTCGGACCGCTGCCCTGAAGTCGTTGGCGCGCTCCACCTCGTCCTCGACGTGCCGCAGGACGACCTCGCGCGCAACGGTCCCGCACGCCGCCAGCAGTCGTCGACGCACGCGCTCGGCCCTGCGCGCTGCTCCCCACCGAGCAAGCACCGCCGCAAGAACGGCCAGCAGGACCCCGGCGAGCAGTCCACCGGCTATCAGGAGTGTCGGAACGGGGAATCCTTCGAAGCGGGGGACGTCGACGACGGGGAGCTGCAGGAATCCGAGAACGGCCAGGACGCCCAGCCAGGCGAGTCCCGCGACCAGCGCCGCGAATGCGACCCACTGGAGGATCCCGAAGAACCGCCACCACGATCGGCGACCCGTCTCGAGCTCGGCCCCGGTGATCGCCGTATCGAGCGCGTCCGTCAGGTTGTCCGCCGTTCCCCGCGCCGCGTCCCGGATGGAGGAGTTCCACGGCTCCACGACCCCGCTCGCCGCTGAGTCGGCGAAGATCCGCAGTGCGTGGTCGACCTTCGCGCGCTGGGCAGGATGGGTGAGTGCCACCGAGGAGCTGCGCAGTTCGGGCACCACGTCCTGCCGGCGCAGGTTGAGCCGGCGCAAGGGGTCCGGGCGCAGGCGTGCAACCCACCGGGTGACCGGCCAGCCCGTCTCGGCATGGGCGTCCCGACGGTAGGCGCTGCGGACGGCGTCCACGACGGCCGGCACTCCGGCTGCTGAGCCGAGTTCCCGCGACAGGGCATCGCGCGCGGCTTGCGCGGGCACGTCGACGGGCTCGGCGGGCGTGAGAGCCAGCAGGCCGGTTGCTGCTCGCGAGGCGTCGGCCGCCAGTCTGCGGGTGGCCGCTGCGCGTCCCTCGGCGAGGGAGCGGATCTGTGCAGCGAGGGCAGGGACACCGGCACCGGTGCGGGCCGAGACGGGCACCACCTCGATCTCAGGGAGGCCCTCGCCTGCGAGGATCCCTTCGAGCGACGCCGTGACGGTCCCGAGGTCCTGCGGCGCGAGGCGGTCCGCCTGGTTGAGTGCCACGAGCGTCACCGCACCGTGTGCCGCCAGTCCGCTCAGGAACCCGTGGTGCAGTGCCGCGTCCGCGTACTTCTGCGGATCCACCACCCACAGGAGGACGTCCACCTGGCCCGCGAGCCGCTCGACGATCTCGCGGTGGGCGACGGCCGTCGAGTCGAAATCGGGAAGATCGAGGAGGATCAGGCCTGCCTTCGGACCCCCGTCGGTCGACGGGGGAACACCGACCGGTTGGTCCGGCGTCTCCACCTTGGGGACGCGGCGTCGCCAGCGGAAGAGTCCACGACGGCGCTCCGCCGGTCGCGCGGGCGCCGGCGGCGCGATGCCCGCGACGGGTGGGCCCGCATCAGCCGGACGCAGCGAAGGGACGGCCTCCGACGCACCGGCGTGCTCCCGGCCCGACCACCCCGCGACGAGCGGGGCCCCTTCGGGCAGCTCCACGCGGCGGCCCACCTCGAGCCAGTCGAGCAGCTCGGCGCTCCCCTCGCGCCCCCACACCAGCGCGAGTGGCTCCGACGTCGTCGGGCGCCGAACCGCCACCCGTGCTGCCTCGGTGCCGCTCAGCGCGTTGACCAGCGATGATTTCCCGCTTCCCGTGGGACCGAACACGCCCACGACGGCATGCTCGGCGGACAGGGAACGGCGGGTGCCCGCTCGGTCGAGCATCCGCTGCAGCCGGTCCAGTTCCTCCTGCGGAAGCCGGCTCCTACCAAGCTCGTACGCCCTCTGCAGGCCGTCCAGGGCCGCGGTGAGGGAGGTGTCCAGCGGCGTCTCCGCCACCTCTCCACGATGTCGGCTCACGCGCCGTCCTCCGCGACGTGCTGCGCCGTCGGCAGCACCGTCCTGAGTTGATGGGCGAGGACGCGCAACGTCTCCGCGGGGGTCTGCTGCGCCAGAGGCTCGAGGCACCGATCGAAGCCCGCGCGCTCCCGGCGGAAGAGTTCCTCCACGCGCTGCGCCAGGTTCCGGCGTGCGGTGGCCGCAAGCCGACGGACGGCGTCGTCGCCGAAAACCGCCTCGAGCAGTTTCTGCCCGGCGATCGCCGACGCTCCGGCGATCCCGATCTCCCCGCCGGTCAGTCCTCCGGTCGAGGCGAACACCACCACCATGAGCGCCACGGCGATCCCGTTGACCCCGAAGGAGAGCATGCGGGCCGTGAAGCGCTTGTCCGCTCCTTCGGCCTGCACGAGCTGCAGGAGGTCCTGCTGCCACGCCCTGATCTCTCGGGCCACCTTGGCGGAGAAGTCCTCCGCGCTCCACGCGGGCACCTCAGGGAGCAGCGCGGCGCCGGCCTGCTCGGTCCGCCAGCGCCGCCGGGTCGCCTCGTCGGCCCGGGCAGCCTGCTCCACGATCACGGTCTGCAGGCCGCTTCCGATGGCCTCGGCCACGGTCGCAGCCGGAGCCGGCTTGCCGGTGAAGAACGCACCGATGCGATCACGCGCACGGCCGATTCTCGTCTCGAGCCCGCGCATGAATTCCCCCGTCCCGACGAAGTCCTGCCAGCGGGCGAGCACCTCGCCCCGGAGGAGCCTGCCGTCCTCCGTCGAGGCCATGACGTCGGCCAGCGCCTCCCGGTAGGCGCTGTCGACGGACGCCCGCAGGGTGTCCCCCACGGCCTGCTCCTGCATAGCGGCGTCGGCGATCGCCTCGATACGGGCTGCCAGGGCGCGCATGGCACCCTGCACCGTGCGCCGACCGATGTCCCGCCGCCCCTCGGCGTCGGCAGCCAGCGCCTGCAGCCACCGTGAGATGGGCTGCACGGCAGTGGCGGGCAGCATCCGGGCCGATCCGAGCGGCAGCTCCGGGATGACGAAGATGGGCGCGTGGCCCAGGTTCTCGGCTGACAGCATGGTCAGCAGGTCGCTCCGGATCTCCTCCTCGATCCCGTCCGGTACGCGGTCGAGCACGACGGCGACCAGCACGTCACGCCGTCCTGCTTCGGCGAGCAGCCGCCAGGGGACGGCATCCGCATAGCGATTGGCCGTCGTGACGAAGAGCCACAGGTCCGCGGCAGCGAGCAGCTGCCCGGCGAGCCTGCGGTTCTCGTCCGCGATCGAGTCGACGTCAGGCGCATCGAGCAGTGCCAGACCGCGGGGAAGAGTGGACGTGGGGCGTAGCAGCAGGGTGTTCGGAGCGGATCCGGAGTGTTGGGGCGCGGGCGCCGCCGCCTGGTCCTCGCCGCTCGTGTCGTCCGCGCCCTGGTTCCTCACCGCTGCGTCGTCTCCCACCCTCCGGACGCGGCTGAGCGTCGGCAGGATGCGGCTGTCGTCGAACCAGGCGCCGTCATCCGGATGGTGGAGCAGGAGGGGCTGGCGCGTGGTGGGCCGGACGGCACCGGTCATGGACACGGTCTGCCCGACCAGCGCATTGACGAGCGTGGACTTGCCGGCTCCCGTGGAACCGCCGACGACGGCGAGGAGCGGTGCGTCGAGGTTCGACAGCCTCGGCAGGATGTAGTCGTCCAGTTGGGCCCGCGCCTCGACGGCAGCCACCCGGGCATCGGCCGATGTAGCGAGGGCCAGCGGGAACACGAGGTGGTCGAGCGCCGCGTGCACCTCACGGAGCAGCGGGGAGAGCCCGCGTGCTCCGCCGGCCAGGGAAGGTGCGCTCATGGCTCCATCATGCCAGTCCCCTCCGGCCGGGGAACCCGTGCTGTCGGCAGAGGCCCACCGTCGGCTCCTAAAGGAAGGACACCCACGACGACAAAAGGTCCCGGACACCGTGATGATGTCCGGGACCTCCTGTTGAGCCCTTACGGGCTGATGTGACCCCAGCGGGATTCGAACCCGCGTTACCGCCGTGAGAGGGCAGCGTACTAGGCCGCTATACGATGGGGCCAGTACTTTCCATCTTACTACTGCTCATGTGGTGCTCGTGCCATCCCGGCCGGAGCCGGAAGTGCGCTGGGGTACCAGGACTCGAACCTAGAATGTTGGTACCAGAAACCAGTGTGTTGCCAATTACACCATACCCCAATGGCACTTTTCGAAGACCCGATCCCGCTGGGTTTCGATCGCGTTACCGCTCCGCGCCGAGAGACGACTTTACCGGACGGAGGGCACGAACTGCAAAACGGAGCTCAGGCCGGTGATCCGGAGAACGTCGGAGCCCGAGTCCCCGACGGTGCCTGAACGGTCGAGCCAGACGCCGATCAGCCCGGCGGATCCCGCACCGACGGCGTCGATCAGTCGGTTGTCCCCCACGTACAGGGTGTGCCCCGGCTCGGTTCCGAGGAGCCGGGCCCCTTCGCGGTAGATGGCCGGTTCGGGCTTCGCGACGCCGACGGTGTCGATGCCGACGAGCGCCACGATGCGGTTCAGGCCCGCGCGGTCCAGTTTGGCGCGCTGGTAGTCATGCACGTTGTTGCTGACCGCGCCGTACGGGATACCGCGGGCATCGAGTTCATCCAGCAGCGGCACGACGTCGTCGTAGGCTCGAAAGTGCTGTGGCAGGGTGTTCTCGTAGGCCCTCACCCAGGCGTCGGCCACAGTGCCCAGGAACGGTTCCCTGGTGAAGACCGACCGCGCATGCCGGACCCGATGGATCCGCTGCTCCTCGAAGGTGACCTCGCCCGCGAGGAAGCGCTCGTAGTGGCGCTGCGGGTCCGTGGTGAAAAGGGCCTTGTAGCGCACCCAGTCGTCGTCGCTGAGGTGCTCGAGCGCCGGGTCGGGGATGCTTCGCAGCGTGTGTCCCATCGCCTGCTCGAGGTCCACGAGCGTGTCGTCGATGTCGAACAGGACACCGTCCACTCGAGCTTCGGGCGATCCCTCCCTCTCCCACCCGGCGGGGGCGCCGGTTCCGCCCGCCGCCGAGTCCGACGTCGACATCGTCAGCCCGCCGTCACCCGGAGGGCGCGGATGCGTGCGAGCGAGGAGTCCTTACCGAGGATCACCATGGATTCGAACAGGGGTGGGGAGATCCGCCGACCGGAGATGGCCGTGCGGACGGGCCCGAAGGCCAGGCGCGGCTTCAGCCCGAGGGTGTCGACGAGCGCGGCCCGCAGCGCTGCCTGCAGGGCCTCCGCATCCCATGCCGGAACAGCGTCGAGGGCCTCGAGCGCTGCATCGAGGATCTCGCCCGCGTTGTCCGGCAGACCCTTGCGGGCATCGTCGGCGATGTCGATCGCGTCGTCCTGCTTGAAGAGGAACCCGAGCATCTCGGGCGCCTCGCCCAGCAGCGTGATGCGCTCCTGGATCAGCGGCGCAGCCGCGGCGACGATGCGTACGTCCTCGTCCGTGGGCTCGGCGCCGATGACGCCGGCCGCCGCGAGGTACGGCAGCAGGCGGGAGCGGAACTCCGCGGGGTCGAGCAGCCGCACGTGGGTGCCGTTGATCGCCTCGGCCTTCTTGAGGTCGAAGCGTGCCGGATTCGCCAGGACGTCGCGGACGTCGAACTTCTCCACGAGCTGCCCCACCGTGAAGATGTCCTCGTCCGCCGACATGCTCCAGCCGAGCAGCGACAGGTAGTTGAGGAGCCCCTCGCGGATGAAGCCGCGCTCACGGTGCAGGAAGAGATTCGATTCCGGGTCCCGCTTGGACAGCTTCTTGTTGC
>JASLAA010000083.1 GCA_030147325.1 Arthrobacter sp.
TAGCGTCGTACCGTACGCGGCGGCGTAGTTCCCCCACGAAGAACTCGCCTTCACCTTGCTCAGGGTCGATCGGTCGGTACTCACCCTTCACGCGCGGACCGGAGGTCGCTGCGGCCAGTTCTGCGTCAGGCAGGTAACGCAACTCGTCCCACAGATTACGAAGTTTCATGCCCGGAATGATCTCGCCACTCATCTCGAGTTCACAGGCGATGTCCGGGTAGTCCATCTGGTGATCGAAGGTGAGAATATCGACATGCTGCCCGCCTTCCGACACGAAAGCCCGGGAGCGCCGGAGCATGGCGCTGGTCATGCCCCCATAATCGAAGGGTATGCCCCAGGTCACCGCGCAGTGGTAACCCTCGGGCAGGACGTGCTGACCAGTGGCCGCGCCGGCGTGCAGCATAGTGGTGTGATGCCTTTCGTGATGGATGGTCGAGTTCACTACTCTCAGCTCAGCTGAGAACCATGCTCATACTGCCGTGCCGTGTTGCATAGACCTGAAGTGACACCTGGTCACCATGCAGCGGGATTCGTGTCGTCGCGCGGCTCTCGGCGCACCACGTCTCCAGCGCGAAATCGACCGTACTCGGTCGGAGCGACCGTGTCGCAGCAGGGTCGAAGTCGAAGTGGAGGCGGTAGACACCTTCCCCACCATCCACTGCTTCGTTGGCCACGACACGGAAGAAGTCCTGCTGCTGACGCGCCCGCATGGTGCAGAAGAAGAGCGGGGCGACCGGCAGCGCACCATCCGCAGACGACACCTTCACCAGGACCTCGATCCGAAGGCGTCCATAGGACCGGACCCAATAGTCCGACGAAGTGATATCAACGGTGAAAGCCGAGGGTGCCCGATGCTTGCGCCGCCATACCTCGCGCATAACCTCTGCCCACTTGGGTACGATCGAGGAATCCGAGAAATCCTTTGCGCGCTCGATGGCGGCAGCCCGCATGGAGAGCTGCTCCTCCTCCGACAGCATCAGGAAGTACTTGATGCTGTCGGCGAGCTTTTCAACGTTTCCGTACTCCACGATGAAACCGTTGACGCCGGATTCGACGACGGAAGCAGGACCGTACGGTATGTCGTAGGTGATCGGGATGCATCCGGCCGCCATTGACTCGACAAGGACCAAGGCCAGTGCCTCGGATGTGCTTGTCAGGAGTGAGAATGACGCTCGCTGGAATTCCAAGCCGACCTGCTTGCTATGCCCTTGCAGTCGCACGATGTCCCCAACCTTCAGCTCGCCGATGAGAGCTTCGAGGCTTTCGCGCTGCGAGCCCTCCCCGAAGGAGTTGAGTTGCACCGGCAGATCCGAAGAAGTACGGACGCGATGGACGGCTCGAATCGAATGATCGATACGCTTTCGTCGATTCAAGGACGCAGCTTGGACGCCCAACCCGGGTATTCGAGGGACGACATGATTTGCCGTCGCCTCGATCGTCCGGCTGTTAGGAATCACGAAGGAATTGCCGACGTCCGCATAACGTAGATGAACATCGCCCGCCTGCTGTTCCGTCAGGTAAACCACGCCGTCGAAACGATCGAGCAGCGGAAAGACCTCCTGTGCGGAGGGAGTCAGCTCGGATGCGAACCCGTCAGCCTGCGATACCAGATGGGACTCGTGGATGACATAGAGCACCACCGCGTTCGTGCGCCTGAACGTGGACATGAACCGCGCCGTGTTCTTGTTGTCGACGACCATCCAGGCAGGTGATTCCCCGACCAGGGCATCCAGCCACGCGCGGTACAGGCCCCACGATGAGCCGAACCGCCGGACGGGTAGTCCGTTTCCGTCGCATAGGATCAACGATCGCCCCCCGTGGTTCCCCCACTCTCGGGCGTCGTGACGATCCGTCAGGAGGAGCGAACCATCCGTGCGGAAATGGTCTACCTGCAGCAGGGTCCCGTCCGTTCCGTACCGCGCACGGCGGGGATGAGGACCGTCGAGGTCGACCACGGGCCCCGACCAGGAAGCAAGCGGAGCAAACTCCTCGAAGACTTGGTCAGGGTCAGGGCTGGCGAGGCCTTCGACCAGCGACGGCAGGTCCTCCCAGAGGTTCAGGACGGAGGTGCCATTCGAGAGGAATCCATCCTCCGACAACTGAGCCCGGACCTTTCCGTAATCCCGGAAATCGTCGAAGGTCAGGATATCGACGGGGTGCCCCCCGTACTCGGCGAATGTGCGCGACCGATGAAGCATTGCATTCGTCCGACCCGCGAACTCGGTCGGTAGGCTCCATGTGACAGCGAAATGTCGACCTGCCGGTAGCGCCGTCCCACCGTGTTCATCGATCTTTGTTTCAGGCATGCTTTCTCCCCCAGAATCCCCGTGTATCAACAACTACTTTGCCCTCGAGACTCTCGTCAGTGATATCCCGGAACCGGTCGTGATCCACCAGCAGCACCACGACATCCGCTACATCGACGGCTTCCTGGGTTTCAGACCACTCCACGTTCGGGATCCCCGAGACGACCGAGGGAAGATCCCGCCCGTTCCTCAGCGGAGTTGCTACGACCAATCGTGCGTGCTGCGCCGCGGACGCGAGGCGCTGCACGATCTCCACCGCCGGTGATTCACGGACATCGTCGATATTGGCCTTGAACGCAAGCCCGAGGCAGGCGATTGTCGGGTGCTCGATGCCCTCGATCGCTTCCAGGACCTTCTTCACCACATGGCCGGGCTTGCTGTCATTGACTTCCCTGGCGGTACGGATCAGCGGCGAGTTCTCCGGGTCAGCCGCGACGATGAACCACGGATCGACGGCGATGCAGTGACCGCCGACGCCCGGCCCAGGGCTGAGGATATTGACACGCGGATGATGGTTCGCGAGGCGGATGAGCTCCCAGACATCGATGTTCAGCGTGTCACTGATGAGACTGAGTTCATTGGCGAAGGCGATGTTGACATCGCGATACGCGTTCTCCACCAGTTTGCTCATCTCGGCGGTCGCCGCGTCTGTGATGTGGATTTCACCTTGGCAGAAGGTCTGGTAGAGCTGCCGGGCGGCCTCGGCCGCATGAGGCGTGAGCCCTCCGACGACGCGGTCGTTCGTGACGATCTCGATCATGATCCGGCCGGGGAGTACGCGCTCGGGACAGTGGGCGAGGTGGACGGCAGGTTTGTCGTCGGAGCCGTCGAGGCTGAGCTCGGGGCGCAGCTCGACGAGGTAGGCACCGAGGCGAGCGGTGGTCCCGGGCGGAGAGGTGGATTCGAGGATGAGCAGTTCGCCGCCCTGGAGTCGAGGCGCTATCGACTCCAGGGCTGCGTCGACGTAGGACAGATCTGCTGTCTTGTCGGCGCGAAAGGGCGTCGGCACGGCCAGGATGTAGGCGTCGGCTTCCGGCATCTCGGTGGATGCACTCAGGGTGCCCTGCAGCACCGCGCCTGCGACATGGACGCCGAGATCGGGCTCGACGAAGGGCACGAGGCCATTATTGACCGCGGCCACCGTGTCGGGGTTGATGTCCACCCCGACGACGGAGAGCCCGTTCGTTGCGAGGATGGCCGCGGTCGGAAGACCGATGTACCCGAGCCCCACGACGACCACGTCAGCCCGGCCCACCGGCGGGAGTCTCTGCTCAGACATCAACGTGCTCATGCGGCCCTCCGTAGAATTCGATATGTCCCGACGCCATCAGATCGAGGTCGTCGATCTGCCACGTATGGCCTGAGGCCCTGCGCAGCTGGGCATAGTTGAAACGGTCCGCGGAGTAGATCGAGCCGCCGGCAGCGCCGATTCCGCGGAGGAAGCCCGTGTCCTCCCCGAGCGGCAGCGCCGGAAAGGGGTTCGCGCGTACCGTGGCAGCACGTGCCACGATGGTGGGTCCCGCCACCAGGTCCGTGAACCTGTGCTCACGCGCACCGGACCGGAGCAGGACGGCGTTCGACTGCCCGAGGTGCATATAGTGCGCCTGCTTCCCGACGACATCGGCGCCGGAGTATTCGAGGGCGAAGACCTGGTCGCTGAGGTACTGCGGACCGTAGTAGTCGTCGTCGTCCATCTTGGCGAGGACGTCACCGGACGCGGCGGCCGCGCACAGATTGAGGCACTCGCCGAGCGGGGTCGTTGCCGGCTCGCGCAGGAGCACGACGTCCTCGATGCCGGCATCATGGGCCATAGCACGGACCTCGCTGTCGCGGATATCGATGCCGTGGGCGAGGAGGACGAGTTGGACCGGAAGACCCTGCTGCGCACCCACCAGCCTGCACAATGCCTCGATCTGCGCGCCACGGATGGTGGGTACGAGGGCTGATACGGACGGCCTGGTCACCGGCCTGTGCATATCGGGACGGACAGCGGCGACGACGGCCTCTGCACGATGCGCGTAGGTGTGCTCGCTCCAGATCCGGCGCTGCGCGCGATGAGCCGTCCGATCGTTCAATTCACCGTTGCGCACCAGTGCCCGGCACCATTGCGCCGCCTCGGCCCGCGTCTCCACGCTGACGACCTCCTCCGGACGGAAGAACTCGCGAAGGGCGAGGCTCGGAGCGGATATCACCGGCGTGCCGGAGGCGGAGATCTCGAAGATGCGGCGGGCACACATGCTCGGTGAGTCGATCACCGAATTCACGTTGAGGAACACCCGGTAGGCCTTGTACGCGCTGAGCATCTGCTGGTAAGTGAGACTGCCGACGACACGCGCTGCATAGGGTTGCGGGAACTGGTACTGGGGAGCACCTGCCAGGAGACGGGAGAAGATCTCGAGCCCGAAGCGCATGCCGGGCGAAGCATCGATAGCCCCACCGAGCAGGACGTCCAGCTGCCCCCGTCGTTCGGGATACTTGTGGGCGAAATACATGCCGGCGAAGGCGATATCGCGGGCATGCCGGCCGACGCGCGGCCGCACCGGATTGTGGATGGCAGGTTGCGCCGCGAAGGGCAGCACATCGACGCGGTCGTGACCCAGGTCGCGGCGATACGCCTCGATCCGATTGATGTCGGAGGTGAACACGACGTCGGACAGTCTCGCCGCTGCCAGGAAGTCCTCGTAATGCGGGGGGTCCTCCTTGTTCCAGAAAACCGAGGGGATACCTTCCGAGCGGCACCGTGCGAGGAGTTCCCGGTACTCGGCCGCCGGTCCGTCGGGTCCGGCGAGCTTCCCGCTCCACAGCCCGCGATTGCCGGACCAGGCGGACTCCACGAGGACGAAATCGAGCTGCCCTACCCGGCACTCGGCCTCCCACGTCGTAGGGGCGAGCGGTACGAGGGTCCACTCGTGGTGGAATGCCGCGGCGGAGAATTCGTCGAGGATCACTCCTACGCGGAGGCCCGCACGTCGGGGACCACGGCGCTGCGTCGTCTCCGGCGCGAAGGACAGCCGGCGCCGGGTCCCGCGGCCCACCCACTGCCCCTCCACTCCGCGTGCGGAGGCGGGAGACGCGAACTGCCGCTCCGACCGCTGGCGCACGGACCACTCATGCACCTGTCGGAAGCCCCCCTTCCGGAGATGCCAGATGGCACGACGCACCGAGGTGAGGGACTCAGCAAGACGCACCATCATGTTCGGGGCCGTTCCGGTCCGGTGTCGCTGATCGACGCCACGACGAGCTCGGCCCGGGCTTCCCGGCGCAGACGGGCCGCTGAGTCGCCGTTCCCCTTCGAGAGCTGGCGGGTGTAATCGCCGTACGCCTTCGTGACCGTCTCGGGGTCGCCGTCCATCACGAGGTCACCCTTGTCGAGCCAGAGCACCCGGGTGCAGATGTCACGGATGACGCCGAGGCTGTGGCTGACGAGGAACACTGTGCCCGCCTGGCTCCGCAACTCGTCCATGCGTTGCCTGCTTCGCTCGCGGAACTGGGCATCACCGGTGTTCAGGGCTTCGTCGATCACCAGGATCTCCGGGTCGATGCTCGCGGCGATCGCGAAACGCAGCCTGGAGGACATGCCGGAGGAGTAGGAGCGCATGGGTAGGTGGATCGCCTTGTCGAGTCCCGACAGTTCGACGATCGCGTCGAACCTGTCCTCGATCTCCGCGTACGACACACCCATGGCAAGGCAGCCCAGCACGATGTTCTGCTCCCCCGAGAGCTCCGGGATCAGGGCCGCGTTGACGCCCAGCATGATCGGGGTACTGGACGCGTGGATCGAACCGGACGTCGGCTTCCCCTGTCCACTGATGAGCCGGGTGAGCGTGCTCTTACCGGATCCGTTGGTCCCGATCACTCCTACGGACTCGCCCCGTTCCACCACGAGGGATATCTCATTGAGGGCTCGGACGGTGACCTTCGTCCCCTTGGCGAGTACGCTCCGTCGCAGGCGTCCGCCGAGCCCTGCACTGTCGCCGCTGACATGCGCCTCGGAGGAGGTGACGCGGTACTGCATGCTGACGCGGTCCACGACGACCGTCGGCCCCGCAGGCGGCCGACCGACCCTCCTATTCGCGTCCATATGACTCCTCGGCCCGCCAGAAGAAGACGATTCCCACGAGGAGGCTGCCGATCGCCCATGCGGAGAGGGTCAGCCAGCTCTGCCATGAGGGCACGCTGGCGTAGAGGACGCAATCCCTGACGATATCGAGCACATTGAACAGGGGGTTCAACTTGACGAGCTCCAGCAACGTCGGACTACTGACGAAGCGCTCGTAGGAGAAGAACACGGCGGACCCGTACATCCACACGCGGAGCGCGAAGCTCAGCAGATGGGTGACGTCGTTCACCCGGGAGATGATACGGGCGAGGATCAGGCCCACGCCCAGATTGAACACCGCCTGGAGCCCGAGGGCCGGGAGGATGAGTAACCAGCGCCAGGTGATCGATTCCGTCGGAGGCAGCAACAGGATCAGCAACAGCATGGTCAGGATCACCGGGACGGAGGAGATCACCTCCCGCATGTTCACCGCGATCGGCACGATCGCCCGCGGGAAGTTGAAGGCCCTGATCATGGCGCGATTCGACTGCAGGGAGCGGGCCCCGTTGGTGATCGCCCGTGCGCTGTTCTGGAACAGGAACACCCCGATGATCAGGTAACCGAGGAAGTTCTCAATGCCCCTGCTCGTCTGCAGCAACAGGCCGAAGATGAGGTAGAAAGTCAATCCGTTGAAGATCGGGTTCAGTACGAGCCACGCGTTCCCCAGTCTGTCGCGCCGGTTCCCGCTGCTGGCGCGCGCCCATGCGTCGTACACGATGTAGTGCCGGTGCTGGCCGATCTGCTTCAGGTACTGTCCGAGATTCGGCCGGGCACCGATCCGCACCAGGCTGTTCTTGGCTACCGGGACGACCTGCGTCCGGGGAGACTGACCGCGGTAGTCGCTGTCATCTGCGCCCTCCATCAGCGTCCCTCCTCGAGGCGGTCATACGCCGTGAGGTACCGCTCGGCGTTCTGTGCCCACGTGCGGGAGGACAGCGCGAGTGCCCGCCCCTGCCGGCCCAGTCGGGACCGGAGCGCGGGATCGAGCACCGCCTCAGTGAGGCCGGCCGCGAGGGCGAGTGGTTGGTCGGGGGTGACGAGCAGTCCGCTGACGCGGTCCTCGATGAGTTCCCGCAGGGCCGGGAGGTCGCTCGCGATGACCGGCCGCGCGCAGGCCATGGCCTCGACAGGCTTGAGGGGGGTGACGGAACGGGTGACGGCCAGATCCTTTCGTGGCACCACGAAGACATCCAGTGCCATGTGATACATCCTTGCCTCTTCGCGTGGTACGCGCCCCGTGAAGATCACGTGGTCTGCGATACCGAGTTCCTCCGCAAGATTGACAAGCGAGGGGCGTGCCGCTCCATCCCCGACTATAAGGCATGTCATGCCCGGTAGAGCAGGCAGGCAGGCGGCGACGGCCCGTAACAAGTCATCGAGACCCTCGTACGCGATCAGGCTGCTGACCGTGCCGACGAAGGTGCCCTGCTCCGGCAGCCCGAGCCGTCGCCTCGCTTCCGGAGGGTTCAGGGGCTCGTCCAGGTACTCCTCCCCCACGCCGTTCGGCGCAAGCAAGGTATTCTCGCTGCGCACCCCGGTGCTGAGGATTCCCTGGAGCATCGCGTGACCCAGAGTCACCACGAGATCGGCATCGAGCATCACGCGTGCTTCGCGGTCCGTGAACAGCCGGTACCGCTGGCTGGTACGGGCCGTCTCCGGCCTGGTCGACGCCCAGGTGTCCATCAACTGGCCCCTCACCTCGTATACCCAGGGGATGCCGAGCGCCCGGGCTACTTCGCGCACGACGACGGCGTTCACGAAGTGGCTCGTCGTATGGAGTACCGATGGCCGAAGCCGAAGAGCCAGGGCCAGCAGCATCTCCGCCTGCACCTGCAACCGTTCGTCGAACCCCGGCGGTATCCGTCGGGGCAGGAGACGGTGGTAGACGACGCCGTCCCGGACCTCGCGGTCCGGCGAGAAGAGCCGGCCGATCTGGACGGGGTAGCCGAGACGGGTAGCAGCGTGGACCTTCCACCCGCCGTCGACCTCCGAACGGAGAATCGAGTGTGACCTCTGCGCGTACCCGCTTCCGGTGTGGGGAAGCGAATTGGTGAGGAGGTGCAGGACCGTGCGACGCTCAGGACGGTAGCCGCGCACGATCCCGAGTCGAGGCGCCCACCCCTCGAAAACCCTCAGTTCACCCTCCAGCCGGCGTGCCTGGCGAGTGCGCCCTGCGGACAGGAGCACCGTGATGGCGCCACTCATGTCGCCGTCGTACCACCGGCGCCGTGCGCGGACCTCAGGAGCATCGCCGGCACGGAGCAGCAGTTCATCGGCCCTGACTGGGTCCGATGCGGCAAGCGCGATGTCGGCGAGTCGCGCGGCGGATCGCGGTGTGAAGCGGTCGTGGGGTTCAGCCAGGATCCGCTCGAGTTCCTGCCGGTCTCCCGAGAGATGGGCAGCCAAGGCCTTCAGGACGGGCGACGGCGCCACCCCGACGAGCCGACTGACCTTCGCCGCGAGGCGGGAAGGCAATCGGCGAAGCACCTGCGTCAACAGGAGTGCTGGGTCCTCGCCGGCGTGCTCGATCACGGTTGTCAGCGCCAGCCTGATGTTGCGCAACACCGTCACCGTGCGGGTACCTCCGCCGCTACCTCCTGCAGCAGGTTGACATAGGACTTTCCCAGCGCCGCCACATCGGCGTTGCGCTGGACCCAGGAACGTCCTGCCCCATTGACCTGGAGGAGCGAGCGATCCTCGGCCAGTCGAAGCCAGAGGGCGGCCAGGGCGGTGGGATCGGCGGCGACGACATGCCCTGCCTCGGCCTCCTCGAGGATCTGCCGAGCCTCCCCCCGGACCATGCCGGTGATGTGACGACCGATCGAGAGGACCTCATAGGTCTTCGACGGGATGGTTGTCTCGAAGGACTTCCAATCGTCACGGAGGGGAATGATGCAGGTGTCGGCACCACTGTAATAGCGCATGACTTCCGATCCATAGACGGGATCGTCGAACGTCACCGGCGCGTCGAGTGTGGCTGCGAGCGCCTGGAGTTGCTTGCGTCGCACCCCGTGACCGACCATCGTCAGGCGCATACGGTCACCGACCAGGGCAGCTGCCCGGATGGGAACTTCGAGGTGCTGGCTCTCCCCGTGATTCCCGAGGTAGAGGACATCGAGACGGGTCTTCTCGAGGGGTACGGGGTCGAGTACGGCCAGTGAGGAGACGTCGACGCCGTTGGTGACGGTTGCGACGTTCTTCAACCCGCGTTCACGCAGGGTACGGGCGAATCCATAGGTCACCGTGACGACCAGGTCGGCGCGATCCTGGATGGCGACGATCGCCCGTTCCGCGAGACTCTTGGCGCTGCCCTGGAGGATCCGCGCGTCCCGAGCGAGGTCGGGCCAGGCATCCCGCATGTCCACGACCAACGGACGGCGGAGCAGTCGGGAGATCACGAACCCGGCTCCGAGGATGGGCAGGCTGGGAACGGTGACGATCACGACGTCGGGACGTCGCCCCATCGCTGCCACCGGGATGCTCATGACCGCGGAGAAGAGATGGTTCACGAGTCGCCCGGATCGCGTCGTGCGGTGCCAGAGATACGGCACTCGTCGGATCCGCTCCCCCATGTGCCCCACATCCGTGCGGAACGCCCGGCCCGCTGATCGGCCGGGAAAGCTCCGCCTTCCGTGGGGAGCATGCGCAACCGGCGTCACCACGTCGACTGCCCATCCCTCGTCGGTGAACGACCGGACGAGACCTGCCCAGCGCCGCTGGGGCGGGCTGTGTTCGGGCATGTACGAGTGGATGAGCAACAAGACGCGGATGTGACACACCCCCAGTGTGTATCGAAGAGAAAGTACCGGCCTATCCTAGCCGTCCCGGGTGGCTACTGCTCCGGGGCACCGCGACTCCCCAGAGGGGACCTCCTGCCACCCGACCGCAGTCTGCTGTAGTAGACCGCTCCCGCTGCGAGGAGCGCGATGATGACGGTTATCCGCGTTGCCGGGTGGGTTCCGATGGAGGTGCGGTCAGCCGCGCGGTCCGTTCCGGCGATGTCAGCGGCGGGGGTCTCGGCACTCGGCGCGGGTGCAGCAGTGCTTTTCTGCGGCTGCGGAGCCGAGGGTGACGGAGTGGCAGCGACGCCGGCACCAAGGCTCGGGCTCGGGCTCGGGCTCGGCGCCGGGTCGGGATCCTCGGTCGGCACCACGTCCTCTGCCGCGATGTCCTCGACGAGTCCGGTGAGGGGATCCCACCGGAACGTCGTGTAGGCATAGCTGCCGGGCAGAACAAGGTTGTTCGTCCCGGGCTCGACGAGGAACCCGGTGGGCGGGTGGACGGGCCAACCTGTCGCGGGATCGATCCGGAATCCGGTCACAGGGTCTGTGGCGACGTCGGGCTCCACTAGCGGCGAGGGCTCGGGCGTAGGTTCGGGAGGCGGGGCAGGTGCCGGCTCCGGAGCAGGTACGGGGTCGGGTGCCGGGGCGGGATCCGTCGTGGGCTCCGGAGAGGGCGTGGCGGTCGGCGGAGGCGGGGGCAGGATCGCGG
>JASLAA010000232.1 GCA_030147325.1 Arthrobacter sp.
GTGAGCGGCAGCTGCGCTTCGGCTGCGGAGGACCTCCGGACGAAGGCACGCAGGAATTCCTCCTCGGTCATCGAGGACCGCGCAGCGAACAAAGGCGCCATCAGCGCGATGTGCGCCGCCGTGGCCGGGTGGTCCACCGTCAGCGAGAGGCATGCGGGCTCGACCAGCGTGAGCGTACGGACGAGGTCCGGGCGTTCGACGGCAAGCAGCATCGCCGGGACCGCCCCCTGCGCGTGCGCGACGACGTGCCCGGCGCCGCCCAGGGCACTGGCGATGATCTCCTGGTCGAGGCGGTGATCAGTCGGCGCTGGTTCCTCGGAGGCCGAGTATCCGTGGCGCCTGACATAGAGGCAGTCGAACTCGCGCGACAGGCCGTGCTGCTTCGGCCAGGCGGCCGCACCGAAGCCGCCGCTGCCGTGGACGAAGACCACGCGCTCGTGCTTCAGCACTCCCCGGTCGCCGACCGCGGGCCGGCGACCGGAACGGTCACCACTACTTTCCGAGGAACTTCTCGAAGCCCTTGGGGAGATTCATGGCAGCCGGATCGAAATCCTGCTGGCCACCGAACGCGGCACCGGTCGGTGCGGCAGTCCGGGCGGCGGCACGCCGTGCCTCCGCCTCCTGGGCTTCGAGTGCGGCCTTCGCGGGATTTCCCGACCTCGGCTTCTTCTTCCCCTTGGCGGCAGCGGCCTTGGTCTTGCGCGGGCCACCGAAACCGCCGGGGCCGGCCATCCCGGGCATGCCCGGGATGCCTCCTCCGGAGGCCATCTTCTTCATCATCTTCTGTGCCTGCGTGAAGCGCTCCAGCAGGCCGTTGACCTCGGAGACGTGCACTCCCGAACCGCGGGCGATCCTCGCCCTGCGCGAGCCGTTGATGATCTTCGGAGCGAGGCGCTCGTGCGGGGTCATCGAGCGGACGATGGCTTCGACGCGATCGATCTCGCGTTCGTCGAAGTTCTCCAGCTGCTCCCGCATGTTGGCCGCACCCGGCATCATCATCAGCATCTTCTTCATGGAGCCCATGTTGCGGATCTGCTGCATCTGCGCGAGGAAGTCCTCGAGGGTGAAGTCCTCCTGGTCGGCGAACTTCTTCGCCATCCGGGCCGCTTCGTCCTTGTCCCAGGACTGTTCCGCCTGCTCGATCAGCGTGAGGATGTCACCCATGTCGAGGATCCGTGAGGCCATCCGGTCCGGGTGGAACAACTCGAAGTCGTTCAGCCCTTCACCGGTGGAGGCGAACATCACCGGCTTGCCCGTGACGGAAGCGACCGAGAGGGCGGCACCACCGCGGGCATCGCCGTCGAGCTTCGTCAGGACGACCCCGGTGAAGTTCACTCCCTCGTTGAACGCGAGCGCGGTGTTGACGGCGTCCTGGCCGATCATCGCGTCGATCACGAACAGCACCTCGTCGGGGCTGATCGCAGCGCGGATGTCCGCGGCCTGCTGCATCAGCTCCGCGTCGACGCCCAGGCGGCCCGCGGTGTCGACGATCACGACGTCATGCAGCCGCGCGCGTGCCTCGGCGACGCCCTGGCGGGCGACGGCCACCGGGTCCCCGGTGGCCGACTCGAACTCCGAGCTGACCCCCGGGTGCGGGGCGTACACGGGTACCCCTGCCCGCTCGCCGTTCACCTGCAGCTGGCGGACGGCGTTCGGGCGCTGGAGGTCGCAGGCGACGAGCAGTGGACTGTGCCCCTGGCCCTTGAGCCACTTCGACAGCTTGCCGGCGAGCGTGGTCTTGCCCGCACCCTGCAGTCCGGCCAGCATGATGACGGTCGGAGGATTCTTCGCGAGGCGGATGCGGCGGGTCTCGCCGCCGAGGATGCCGACGAGTTCCTCGTTGACGATCTTGACGACCTGCTGGCCGGGGTTCAGGGCCTGCGAGACCTCGAGTCCGAGGGCGCGTTCCTTCACGGCGGCCGTGAAGGCCCGGACCACGGGGACGGCGACGTCTGCGTCGAGGAGCGCGCGGCGGATCTCGCGCACCGTGGCATCGATGTCCGCCTCGGTGAGGCGCCCCTTGCCACGGAGGTTCTTGAAGGTCGCAGTCAGCCGGTCAGAGAGTGAATTGAACACGTGCCGTGAACTACTTTCATCGGGAGGTAGGAAGACTCAACTCCCAAGGGTATCAACTGGGCACGGCCGGGCTTCGCGAGTGCAGGACACGGGAGGGGATAAGTGGCAAGGTGAAGACGTGGATACTCACTCGCTCGCAGAACATGACAGCATTCCGGCCGAAGCGGACACCCGCGTGCGGACCCTCCTCATCCTGGGTGCGTCCGGCGACCTCACCGGGCGGCTGCTGCTTCCCGGCCTCGCGAGGCTCATCCGGCTCGGCCGAGCCGACGGACTGAAGCTGGTCGGCGCAGGCTCCGACGACTGGACCGACGGGCAGTGGCGGGATCGGATCGACGGCGCTTTCGCACAGGCGCTGGAGAAGGCGGACGACGCCGGCCGGGCCTCCCTGCAGCAGGTGCGGGACGACAGCTCGTACCACCTGATCGACGTCACGAAGGACGGCCTGTCCGCGCTCGTCCACTCGCTCGAAGGTCCCGTCGCGATCTATTTCGCGCTCCCGCCCGCCGTCAGCCAGAGGGCCTGCAGCGCCCTCGGAGCCGGCTCACTGCCGCCGAGTACGCGCCTCGTCATGGAGAAGCCCTTCGGGACGGACCAGGCCAGTGCGCACACGCTGAACGACAAGCTCTCGAAGCTCGTCCCGGAGCAGAACATCCACCGCGTCGACCATTTCCTCGGCAAGGCGACCGTCTTCAACATCCTGGGCCTCCGCTTCGCCAACCGGATCCTCGAGCCCGTATGGAACAACCTCCACGTGGAGAAGGTCGAGGTGATCTTCGACGAGGACCTGGCACTGGAGAACCGTGCCCGGTACTACGACGGCGCCGGCGCACTGCGCGACATGATCCAGAGCCACCTTCTCCATGTCATGGCCCTCCTTGCCCTGAACGCGCCCTCGACCCTCCACGAACGGGATCTGCGGGACCACATCGGTTCCGTCCTCCGCGCCAGCTCCGTGGATCTCGACAGCCCGCACAGCAGCCGCCGCGCCCGGTACGCCGCCGGCACCATCGGGGACCGCACCATCCCCGATTACACCGCCGAGCCCGGCGTCGACGCCGAGAAGGGCACGGAGACCCTCGCCGAGGTCACCGTGTCGATCAACAACGAGCGGTGGTCCGGGGTGCCCTTCGTCCTCCGGTCGGGCAAGGCCCTCGGGGCCAAGCGGAAGGAGGCGGTCATCACCTTCAAGCCGGTCAGTCACCTGCCGGTCGGGTTCTCGGGCCAGGACGCACCGACGAAGCTGCGTATCGGTTTCGGGCCGGACACCCTGCAGCTCGAACTGGACGTCAACGGACCCGGCGACATCTTCTCGCTGGACCGGGCGACACTGAGCGCCGACCTCAATGAGACCGATCTCCTCCCCTACGGCGAAGTGCTCGACGGGGTCCTGGCGGGAGATCCGACGCTCTCTGTACGGGGCGACACCGCCGAGGACTGCTGGCGCATCGTGGAGCCGGTGCTCACGGCCTGGTCGGAGGGCCGGGTGCCCCTCGAGGAGTACGCTGCCGGGTCTGCAGGACCGGAGTCCTGGCCGTCCTCGCACGGCAGGGCCTAGCGGGGACGGCAATCCGGCGCACGGCCCGGGTAGCTGCACGGGTCGCCCGTCCGATGTGCGGACCGGGAAGAGGGCCGGCCGGGACGCGGCAGCGGCTCGCGACGACGGAAGAGCCGCCACGTCATGTGGCGGCCCTTCCAGGATCGGCTGCTGGGTGCTGTCGACAGGTTAGAGTGCGGCGTCCCCGCGCTCGCCCGTGCGGACGCGGACTGCATCCTCGACCGGGATCACCCAGACCTTGCCGTCACCGGCGCGGCCCGTGTTGGCGGTCGAGACCAGGACATCGACGATGTCCGTGACCCAGGCGTCCGCGACCAGTACCTCCACGCGTGCCTTCTGCAGGAGGTCAACGGTGTACTCGGCGCCCCGGTATACCTCGGTGTGGCCGCGCTGGCGGCCGTAACCGCTGGCCTGGCTGACCGTGAGGCCCTGCACGCCGTAGTTCTCGAGCGCGCCCCTGACGCCGTCGAGCTTGTCCGGCCGAACGATCGCTGTCACCAGTTTCATGAATGTACGCCCTCCGTGACGTTCTGCTGCGGGGTGGTTCCCGCGGGCTCCTGCGTGGTCTTCTTCTGCGAGAACATCTGCTCGGCGAAGGGGTGGAAGGATCCTCCGACCCCGAGGCCGCCGAACTCGTAGGCGGTCTCCGCGTGCTCCGAGAGGTCGACCCCCGACACCTCGTCGTCGGCAGCGACGCGGAAGCCGATGGTCTTGTGGATCGCGAGACCGATGATCGCCGTCATGACCGCGGACAGCGCGATCGCGATGGCCGCAGCGACGATCTGCGCGACCAGCTGATCGGGCCCGCCACCGTAGAAGAGTCCGCCACCCTCGCCCTCGACGGGCAGGGCGATGAATCCGAGGGCCAGCGTCCCGACGATGCCGGCGACGAGGTGCACGGCGACGACGTCGAGCGAATCGTCGAAACCGAGCCGGTACTTGATGCCGACGGCGAGGGCGCACAGGGCTCCGGACACGACGCCCAGGCAGATGGCGCCGATCGGGCTGACGTTGGCGCAGGCCGGAGTGATGGCCACGAGGCCCGCGACGATACCGGAGGCGGCTCCGAGCGACGTCGGGCGGCCGTCGCGGATGCGCTCGGTCATGAGCCAACCGACCATCGCGGCTGCAGGAGCGGCCATCGTGTTGACCCAGATGAGGCCGGCTTCTTCGGCCGTTCCCGCGGCCCCTCCGTTGAAGCCGAACCAGCCGAACCACAGGAGTGCGGCTCCCAGCATCACGAAGGGGATGTTGTGCGGACGCTGCGCGGGGTCCTTGCCGAACCCCTGCCGCTTGCCGAGGATCAGAGCGAGGACGAGCGCAGCGACGCCGGCGCTGATGTGCACCACTGTCCCGCCGGCGAAGTCGATGGCCTCTCCGACCGCCGACCCCACAGCCCCATCGGCGCTGAGCAGCCCTCCGCCCCACACCATGAAGGCGAGGGGACAGTAGACCAGCGTGACCCAGATGGGTACGAAGATGGTCCAGGCACCGAACTTCGCGCGGTCAGCGATGGCGCCACTGATCAGGGCGACGGTGATGATGGCGAACGTCACCCCGTAGCCGGCTCCGATCAGGTCCTCGGTCCCGACGAGGCCGCTGAGGCCGAAGGAGGCGAACGGGTTGCCGAACAGTTGCGCGACACCCTCGCCGCCGGTCATCGAGTAGCCCCACAGGACCCAGACGACACCGACGAGACCGACGGCGATGAAGCTCATCATCATCATGTTCAGGGCGGCCTTGGCGCGGGTCATCCCGCCGTAGAAAAAGGCGAGGCCCGGAGTCATCAGAAGTACGAGGGCTGCTGAGATCATCACCCAGACGTGGCCTGCTGTCAGATCCATCAAACACGATCCTTCCAAAGGGGCGGGGACTTCCCGCTCCTCAAGAATGCGGTGATCGTGTTTCCGTCCTTTGGGCCTTTCGTTGCGGGGAGGTTACATCCGTCTCACCGACGTAAAAGACTCATGACGCCGATGTTTCCGGAAGGTTTCCCGGGCCTGCCACCCCTTGCCAGAAGCCCCACCTGCGGGTAGGCGACCACCGGACGCTAATTCAGCAGTGCGTCCACGAAGCTCTCTGCATCGAAGGGGGCGAGGTCGTCAGCGCCCTCACCGAGACCGATCAGCTTCACGGGAACCCCGAGGCTGCGCTGGATGGCGACGACGATGCCACCCTTCGCGGTCCCGTCCAGCTTGGTCAGTACGATGCCCGTGATGTTGACGACCTCCGCGAAGACGCGCGCCTGGTTGAGGCCGTTCTGGCCCGTGGTGGCATCCAGCACCAGCAGCACCTCGTCCACCGTGCCCTGCTTCTCGACGACCCGCTTGACCTTCCCGAGCTCGTCCATCAGCCCGACCTTGTTCTGCAGCCGGCCCGCAGTATCGATGAGGACGACGTCGACCTCCTGCTCGATGCCGGCTTTCACGGCCTCGAAGGCGACGGAGGCCGGGTCGGCGCCGTCGACGTCGGACTTGACGGTGGGAACGCCCACCCGGGAACCCCAGGTGGCGAGCTGTTCGGCCGCCGCGGCACGGAAGGTGTCGGCAGCACCCAGCAGGACGTCCTTGTCGTCGGCGACCAGCACGCGTGCCAGCTTGCCGACGGTGGTGGTCTTGCCCACGCCGTTGACCCCGACCACCATGACGATGGCAGGACGGTCCGCGTGGCGCGCCGTCGCCAGGGTCCGGTCCATTGACGGATCGACGAGCTTCACGAGCTCCTCCCGGAGCATCTCCTTCACCTCGGCCGGGTTGCGGCTGCCCGAGATCTTCACGCGCTCACGCAGGGCGTCGACCAGCTCCATGGTCGGCTCGGTACCGAGATCCGCCATGAGCAGCGTCTCCTCGACCTCGTCCCACACGTCCTCGTCGATGCTGTCCCGCGAGAGCAGGGCGAGAAGTCCCTTGCCGAGGGCGTTGTTCGACCGGATGAGGCGGGCCCGTAGCCGGGCGAGTCGACCATGCACCGGCTCGACCGTGTCGAAGCGCGCCGCGGGCGGCGCCTCGTCGAGTCCGCTGAGATCGTCCGGGACGAGAACGTCCGTCGGGATACCGTCCGGCCGATCGAGCACATCGGTGGACGTGGCACCGTGGGCTGCGCCGGTCACCTGGTCATCCGGGTCCCTGGTCCCGGGATACATGCCCGGAGGCGTGCGCCTGCCACGGACGAGCAGCACGGCGAGAGAGCCGATCACGGCGATCGCGAGGATGACGAAGATGACAGGCAGAAGGATGTCGTTCACTGATCCACCTTCTCATACGGGCCGATTGAGGATGCCGTTGCCGCAGTGACACAATGCGAGGACCATGGCCGGATCCCCTCGCACCCGCAGAAACCTCCTCCTACCTCGCTTTCCAGCGAGAGGAGCAGGTGGGACCCAGGCTCCCCGCGAGCCGATCCCGCGCGAGATCAGGGTCCTCATCGCCGCTGCCTTCGTGATCGCCATCGGTTTCGGACTGGTGGCTCCGATCCTCCCCCAGTTCGCGCAGAGCTTCGACGTCGGGGTCACGGCCGCCTCGATCATCGTGAGTGCCTTCGCCCTGACGCGCCTGTTGTTCGCCCCGGCGGGCGGTTGGCTCGTGGAACGGCTCGGCGAGCGCCCCGTGTACATCGTCGGCCTGCTGATCGTGGCCCTGTCGACGGCCGCCTGCGCCTTCGCTGCGGACTACTGGCAACTGCTGGTCTTCCGCGGGCTCGGTGGTGTCGGTTCGACGATGTTCACCGTCTCCGCCATGGGCCTGATCGTCAGGCTCGCTCCCCCCGCCATCCGCGGCCGGGTGTCCGGAGCGTACGCCACCGCCTTCCTCCTGGGCAGTATCGGTGGGCCGATCCTCGGGGGCCTGCTCGCCGGTTTCGGGCTCCGCGTCCCGTTCCTGGTCTACGCGGGGGCGCTCCTCCTGGCCTCGGCCGTCGTCTTCTTCCAGCTCAAGGGCACCTCGCTCGCGGAACGGAACGCCGCACGCGACCAGACGCCGCTGGCGGTGGGCGAGGCGCTGAAGGACTCGGCCTACCGTGCCGCGCTCGTGTCCAGCTTTGCGAACGGCTGGTCCTCGTTCGGCGTCCGCATGGCCCTCGTCCCCCTGTTCGCGACGGCCGTGCTCGCGGCCGGCCCGCAGATCGCGGGGATCTCGCTGGCTTTCTTCGCGGCCGGGACGGCACTCGCCCTCACCGTGTCGGGACGCCTCGCCGACACCGTCGGCAGGAGGCCGCTCGTCATCGCCGGACTCCTCGTCAACGGAGCCGCCATGATCGCGCTCGGCTTCTCGGGCAATGTCGTCGTCTTCCTCGCGATCTGCGTCGTCGGAGGGATCGGCACGGGTCTGCTGAATCCGGCCCAGCAGGCGGCGGTGGCGGACGTGATCGGCAACGGGCGCAGTGGCGGCAAGGTGCTGGCGGCCTTCCAGATGAGCTCCGATCTCGGTGCCATCATCGGTCCGATCGCCGCCGGCCTGATCATCGACCGGTTGTTCGTCGGGTCCTACGACGTCGCCTTCATCGTCACCGGCGTCCTGGCGATCCTCGCCGCAGCGGTCTGGTTCGGGTCCCGCGAGACGCTGCCCGGAGCATCCGAGAAGCCACGGCTCCCGCGAGGTCGCTGATCGCCGGACCGGTTCCGGGCGAGCGGATCCGGAAGTCCTCGCGGCCATCGGGTGGAAGAACCGGCGGGCACGTCACCGGGGCGCGGTCGAGCCGTCCGCATCGCCGTCGGGCCTGGTGTCCGAACCGGTTGCGAGCCGCTGGCTGATCACCGTGGACACCCCGTCACCGCGCATCGTGACGCCGTAGAGGGCGTCCGCCACCTCCATGGTCCGTTTCTGGTGCGTGATGATGATGAGCTGGCTGGACTCGCGCAGCTCCCTGAAGATGCTGATGAGTCGGCCGAGGTTGGTGTCGTCGAGCGCGGCCTCGACTTCGTCCATGACGTAGAACGGGGAGGGCCGCGCCTTGAAGATCGCGACCAGGAGGGCGACGGCGGTCAGCGACCGCTCCCCCCCGGACAGCAGTGACAGTCGCTTGATCCTCTTGCCTGCAGGCCTTGCCTCCACCTCGATGCCCGTCGTCAGCATGTCCGTCGGATCCGTCAGGACGAGCCTTCCCTCCCCTCCGGGGAAGAGCGTGCCGAAGACGCGCTCGAACTGCTCGGCGGTGTCGCGATAGGCGGCCGTGAACACCTGCTCCACGCGCTCGTCGACCTGGCGGATGATGTCGAGGAGGTCCTTCCGCGTCGCTTTGAGGTCCGCCAGTTGCTCGCTCAAGAAGCGGTGCCGTTCCTCCAGCGCGGAGAACTCCTCGAGGGCCAGCGGATTGACCTTGCCGAGGGCGGCCAGATCCCGTTCCGCCCGTTTCAGCCGCTTCTCCTGCTCGGCCCGCACGAACGGTATGCCCTGCGCCAGCGGCGTGCCGTCGTCGTCCACCGGGGCCCTGAGCGCCGCCCACTTGTCCGTCGCGTCCTTCGCCGGTGTGTCCTCGGGCACCGGGAGGTGCGGTCCGAACTCCTCGACCAGATGGTCGGGCGTCAGTCCGAGCTCTTCGATGGCGCGGTTCTCGAGCGCCTCGACCCTCGATTGCTGCTGCGCTCGGGCGAGCTCGTCACGATGCACGGACTCGGTGAGCTGCGCCAGCTCGACACCCAGCTCCGCGGTCCTTCTCCGGAGTTCCTCCAGTTCCGCGTCCTGGCGGGAGCGGAGCGCTTCGGCAGCGTCGCGTTCCTCGGCTGCGGCGACCACCGACTCCGCCGCACGACGCTCAGCCACCCGCGCCGCTCTGGC
The DNA here is from genome assembly GCA_030147325.1 of Arthrobacter sp. Lineage (GTDB taxonomy): Bacteria > Actinomycetota > Actinomycetes > Actinomycetales > Micrococcaceae > Arthrobacter_D. Next base: position 9,406 of record JASLAA010000232.1, read on the forward strand.
GACGGCCGCAGCTTTGTGGGCCTGCGCCCTGCGGATCCGCGCCTTCTCGGCCGCCTGTTCACGCGCACGACGTTCCGACTGGGCGGCACGCTCGAGTGACGCCGCCCTGGAGGAGAGAGCGGACAGCTGTTCCTCCCGACTCCGCAGGGCCAGCCGTGCCTCCAGTTCCACCTGCCGCGCCTGGACGGCCGCCCGCTGCAGGGCATCGCGCTGCTCAGTGGACGGGGCGGGTTCGGCCGGTTGCTCCTGGAGGTCAAGCAACCGCTGCCCGGCCTCCTGCAGACGTATCTCCTCCCGCGCGAGGTCCGCCTCGGCCGCGTGCAGCAGGGCCGTCAGCCGCCCCGCCTCTCCGGCGGCGGAGCGCAGGCCCGCGTTCAGCTGGCCCAGTTTCTCGGCGACCGCAGCCATGCGCGCGTCCGATTCGTGCAGCCGTTCGAGTGCTGCGTCCGCACGCTGCCGGGCCGCGTGCTCCTCCGCTCGCAGCGCCGCCGCACGGAAGCGCAGCCGCTCCGTCCCGGCGGTGGCTGCTGCGAGTCTGCTCTCCGTCTCGTCGACGGCCGCTCGGAGCTCGAGATACCCGGCCGCAGCAGGGGTGCCGCCTCGGGCTGCATGCGCGGACAGGACGTCACCCGTCCGTGTCACCGCGGTGCTCGCGGTGCCTTCCTCGATGACCACCTGCGCGGTCCCGAGATCCGCGACGATGACGACGCCGCGCAGCAGCTCCTCGACCGCGGGACGCAGGGCGGTGGCCATCGAGACCACCGAGAGCACCGGGACAGCGCGTCCCCGGTCCGGTTCAGCGGTGACAGGTCGCACGGATCGGTCGTGCCGTTCCGGCTCCTGCCCCGGCGCGACGACGAGGGAGACCTGGCCCGCGTCCTCCTGTTTCATGAGGTCCAGCGCCCGGACCGCCACGGCGAGATCCTCGACGATGACGGCCTCCGCCGAAGCCGCCAGTGCTGCGGCCACCGCCCGCTCGAATCCGGGCGCTACCTGCAGGAGTTGCGCGAGCGGCTGCGACACCCCGGCCAAGCCGGCGGCCAGCAGCGTCGCAGAGCCGTCGCGTCGCTGCAGACCCTCCCGCTGGGCCTCGAGTCGGGCCACGAGGGACGCACGCTCGCGCTCCACGGCGCGCTCCTCCTCCACCGTGCCCGCCAGCTGCTCGCTCACCGACCGGAGGGCGGCGGACGCTTCCTCGAACTCCGCGTCGAGACCCTGCTCCCCCTCCTCATCGCCGGCAACCCGGCTCTCGAGGGCTGTGAAATCACTCTCGGCACTTCGCCGGCGTTCCTCGGCCGCAGCAATGGACACGCGCAGCCGATCCAGTTCGGCAACAGCCGCCTCGACCCGTGAACGGGCTGCTCCGACCGTTCCCGCGACGCGTGCCTCGCCTTCCCGCCGGTCCGCGGCGAGTCGGAGGGAGCGCGCGAGCCTGGCGTCCTCCGCCGCGGACCGGTCCTCCGCCTCCTTCCGGGCGGCGAGCGTCGCGTCGAGGGTGCGCCCGAGGGCCGCCACCTCGTCCTGCAGCCCGGCGACTTCGCTCAGGACCTGGGCTGCCTGGCGGTCGAGGTGGTCGGGATCGCGGCCCCGGTCCGGCTCGGGGCCGCCCTGACCGAGGAGCTGCCCGCGGTCCTCCGCCCGAGCCGCGAGGGCTGAGAGCTTCTCCCGAGCGCTCGACAGCGCGTACCAGGTGTCCCTGGCCCTCGTGAGGGCCGGCACGGATGCCGCCGCGGCCTGTTCGAGCACCCCCTGTCGCTCGCGCGCGGCGGCCTGCAACTGCTCGACGTCGTCGCGACGCTCCTGGAGCGCTGCCTCCGCGGCGATGTCCCTCTCGAAGCCTGCGCGCAGGGAGACCAGCTCGTCGGCCAGGAGCCGCGAACGGGCATCACGCACGGCGAACTGCACCTGCTGCGCACGACGTGCCACCTCCGCCTGCTTCCCGAGGGGGGTCAGCTGGCGCCTGAGTTCCGTGGTGAGGTCGGAGAGTCGGGCGAGATTCGCCTGCATGGCGTCGAGCTTGCGGACGGTCTTCTCACGCCGCCTGCGATGCTTGAGGATTCCCGCGGCCTCCTCGATGAAGCCCCGCCGATCCTCCGGTGTGGCATGCAGCACCTTGTCGAGCTGCCCCTGGCCGACGATGACGTGCATCTCCCTGCCGAGGCCAGAATCGGAGAGGAGTTCCTGGATATCGAGGAGCCGGCAGTTCCGGCCATTGATCGCGTACTCGGAGCCACCGGCTCGGAACAGCGTGCGGGAGATGGTGACTTCGCTGTACTCGATGGGCAGCGCGCCGTCGGCGTTGTCGATGGTGAGCGAGACGTGGGCGCGGCCGAGCGGTGCGCGCCCCGAGGTGCCTGCGAAGATGACGTCCTCCATCCTGCCGCCGCGGAGCGTCTTGGCGCCCTGCTCCCCCATGACCCAGGCCAGCGCATCCACCACATTGGACTTGCCGGAGCCGTTGGGACCGACCACCGCGGTAACGCCGGGCTCGAAGTCGAAGGTGGTCGCCGAGGCGAAGGACTTGAACCCTCGCACGGTTAGACTCTTCAGATGCACGGTGTCAGGATCTCCAGGTGGGGTAGGACCTCCCCAATCTACTGGAACGCACCGTCCGTGAGGGGTATTGGCGAGGCAAGGCGACGGGCTCCC
>JASLAA010000218.1 GCA_030147325.1 Arthrobacter sp.
CCCGGTCGGGTCGGGATTTGCTCCCGGTCGGGGAACTGTTCGCTGACGGCGCACGGTGCCGGAAACGGCATGGCAGGCACCCTCCGGGAAGGACGCCGGCTGCTGGGCCGAGCCATCAACCCGGCGGTTAAAGCGACAGCGGTGCCGCTGCCCTGGGGCTACGGCACCGCTGCTGAGATCCTGCCCGCGCTGGGAGCAGCTACTTCGAACTGGCCTCGGCCCGCCAGAGTGAGAGGTCAACACCATGGCAACCGAACCAAGCACGCCGATCATGGCCGGTCCCGAGATGGGCGGTCGCGACGACTACATCTACAACAGGCTCCTCAAGGAGCGCATCATCTGGCTCGGTTCCGAGGTTCGCGACGACAACGCGAATGCCATCTGCTCCCAGCTGCTCCTGCTGTCGGCCGAGGATCCGGATCGTGACATCTACCTCTACATCAACTCCCCGGGCGGCTCGGTGACGGCCGGCATGGCCATCTACGACACCATGCAGTTCATTCCGAACGATGTCGTCACGGTCGCCACCGGGCTGGCCGCGTCGATGGGCCAGTTCCTGCTCTCCTCGGGGACGAAGGGCAAGCGTTACGCGACGCCTCACGCCCGTATCCTCATGCACCAGCCCTCCGGCGGCATCGGCGGTACCGCCACCGACATCCGGATCCAGGCGGAGCTCATCCTGCACATGAAGCGCGTCATGGCCGAACTCACGGCCGAGCAGACCGGGCAGACCGTCGAGACCATCCTGAAGGACAACGACCGCGACAAGTGGTTCACTGCCCAGGAGGCCCTGGACTACGGCTTCTTCGACCACATCTCGGCACACTCCGGTTCGGTCGCCGGTGGCGGCGGCACCGACCAGACCGCGTAGACCGCAGCAGCCCTTACTCCGACCAGTCGTCCTACAGGAGACACCATGAACCACGAATTCCAGGCAGCAGCGGGATCGAAGGCGCAGAACCTTCCGACGAGCCGCTACATCCTTCCCCAGTTCGAAGAGCGCACGCCCTACGGCTTCAAGCGCCAGGACCCGTACACGAAGCTCTTCGAGGATCGCATCATCTTCCTCGGCACGCAGGTGGACGATGCGTCGGCGGATGACGTCATGGCACAGTTGCTCGTCCTCGAGTCGACCGACCCTGAGCGTGACATCACGCTCTACATCAACTCGCCGGGTGGATCCTTCACCGCCATGACGGCCATCTACGACACCATGCAGTTCATCCGACCCGAGGTGCAGACGGTCTGCCTGGGCCAGGCTGCCAGTGCCGCCGCCGTCCTGCTGGCCGCTGGAGCGCCAGGCAAGCGCCTCGCCCTGCCGAACGCCCGGGTCCTGATCCACCAGCCCGCCCTTTCCGGTGGACAGGGTGGACAGGCCTCCGACCTGGAGATCCAGGCGAACGAGGTCATGCGCATGCGCACCTGGCTCGAAGACACGCTCGCGCTGCACTCCGGCCGGTCGTCCGAGCAGGTCAGCATCGACATCGAGCGTGACAAGATCCTCACGGCTGCCAGTGCGGTGGAGTACGGTCTGGTGGACGAGGTCCTGGCCTCGCGCAAGATCACTCCTCCGAAGATCAACACCCCGTAAGAACGGGTAGCGTCATCCGGGGGCGCAGGACGCCTCCGGATGGTCCGCCCAGCAGGGTCATCGCCCGTGGCGCCGCAAGGCACCACGGGCATTTTGATACCGGCCAGAAGTACCCAGTGGCCTAGAGTGGACATAGCAATCGCGTATACCTAAGGGGATTGAACCATGGCTCGCATTGGTGAGAGCACAGATCTGCTCAAGTGCTCTTTCTGCGGGAAGAGCCAGAAGCAGGTGCGGAAGCTGATCGCCGGCCCCGGCGTGTACATCTGCGACGAGTGCATCGACCTGTGCAACGAGATCATCGAGGAAGAACTGTCGGAGGTCGCGGACCTCGGCACGTTCGAGTTGCCCAAGCCGCGGGAGATCTTCGACTTCCTGCAGGAGTACGTGGTGGGCCAGGAGCCCGCCAAGCGGTCCCTCGCAGTCGCCGTCTACAACCACTACAAGCGGATCCAGTCGGGCAACGGCCCCCGTGCGGCGGGCACCCTCGCCGATGCCGCCGAGACCGAAGACGTCGAGATCGCCAAGTCGAACATCCTGCTCATCGGCCCCACGGGCTGCGGTAAGACCTACCTCGCCCAGACTCTTGCGCGGCGCCTGAACGTCCCGTTCGCCGTCGCCGATGCCACGGCCCTCACCGAAGCCGGCTATGTCGGGGAGGACGTCGAGAACATCCTGCTCAAGCTCATCCAGGCCGCTGACTACGACGTGAAGAAGGCCGAGCAGGGCATCATCTACATCGACGAGATCGACAAGATCTCCCGCAAGAGTGAGAACCCCTCGATCACGCGTGACGTCTCGGGCGAGGGTGTGCAGCAGGCCCTGCTGAAGATCCTCGAGGGAACCGTTGCCTCCGTGCCGCCGCAGGGCGGCCGGAAGCACCCGCACCAGGAGTTCATCCAGATCGACACGACGAACGTGCTGTTCATCGTCGCTGGTGCCTTCGCCGGGCTGGAGGAGATTATCGGCTCCAGGGCAGGACGCAAGGGCATCGGGTTCGGGGCGCCGCTGAGTTCGCTCAAGAACGAGGAGGTCAGTTACGGCGACGTCATGCCGGAGGACCTGCTGAAGTTCGGTCTGATCCCCGAGTTCATCGGTCGGCTGCCCGTCATCACGACCGTCACGCACCTCGACCGTCCGGCGCTGATGCAGATCCTGACCGAGCCGAAAAATGCGCTGATGAAGCAGTACCAGAAGATGTTCCTGCTCGACGGCGTCGAGCTGGCCTTCGAACCGAAGGCACTGGAGGCGATCGCGGACCTCGCGCTCGAGCGGGGGACCGGCGCCCGTGGGCTCCGCGCCATCATGGAGGAGGTGCTCCTCCCGGTGATGTTCGATCTTCCCAGCCGCGAGGACATCGCCACGGTGGTCATCACGGATGACGTCGTCGCCAAGCGCGCGGAACCGACGCTCATCTCGCACGAGGTGGTCGCGAAGCGCCGCACGAAGTCCGCCTGAGCAGGGCGTGGGTGGGCCCGGCCGGCAGGCCGGGCCCTTCTGCGTCTACCCGGCGTCAGCCTCCCGCCGCTCTTGCGGCCGCCGGTTCCGCTGCCGGGTAGGACGGAGGATGGACGGCTGCCATCTCCTCCATGACCCTCACCACCTGGCAGCTGTACCCGAACTCGTTGTCGTACCAGACGTAGAGGACGAGGTAGGTGCCGTCGGCGATGGTGGCGAGCCCGTCGATGATGCCGGTACGGCGTGAACCGACGAAGTCCGTGGAGACCACCTCCGGGCTGTCGATGTAATCGACCTGCTTGCGCATCCCGGAATGCAGCGACATCTCGCGGAGGTAGGTGTTGACCTCCTCCTTCGTGGTGCCGACCTCCAGGGTGAGGTTCAGGATGGCGATGGAGACGTCGGGTGTCGGCACACGGATGGAGCTGCCGGTGAGTCTGCCCGCGAGTTCGGGCAGTGCCTTGGCGACGGCGGTCGCGGCACCGGTCTCGGTGAGGACCATGTTCAGGGCGGCGGAGCGGCCTCTCCTGTCTCCCTTGTGGAAGTTGTCGATCAGGTTCTGGTCGTTGGTGAACGAGTGCACCGTCTCGACGTGGCCGTGGACCACCCCGAACCTGTCGTTGATGGCCTTCAGGACGGGGGTGATGGCGTTGGTGGTGCAGGACGCCGCGGTGATGATGCGGTCGTCGGCCCCGATGGTCCCGTGGTTGATGCCGTGCACGATGTTCTTCAGGGTGCCCTTGCCGGGTGCGGTCAGGAGCACCTTGGCCACGCCAATACTGCGCAGGTGCTGTGAGAGGCCTTCCTCGTCCCGCCAGCGCCCCGTGTTGTCGACGACCAGTGCGTCCCGGATGCCGTAGGCCGTGTAGTCGATGGACGCCGGGTCGTCGGAGTAGATGACCTGGATGCGGATACCGTTCGCGGTGATCGTGTCGGACTCCTCGTCGACCTGGATGGTCCCCTCGAAGGATCCGTGGACCGAATCGCGACGGAGCAGGCTGGCGCGTTTGGCGAGGTCGTTGTCGGAACCGCGGCGCACGACGACGGCCCGCAGGCGGAGCCCATGGCCACCCCCGGCCTTCTCGATGAGCAGGCGGGCGACCAGCCGCCCGATGCGGCCGAAGCCGTAGAGGACGACGTCGGTACTCGTCCGTTCGTCACGCCCGCCCTGGCCCACGATGTCCGACAACTCGCTCCGCAGGAAGTCCTCCAGGCTCCGCCCGTCCCCGGCCTGGGTGGCGCGGTCGTAGGCGAGACGAAGCCGGCCGATATCGATGGCCGCCGCGCCGAGGTCGAGGTCGGCGAGCAGGCGGAGGAGGGGAGCGGTGTCCTCGAGCCGCAACTCCTCCGTGGTGATCCGCCGGGCGAAACGGTGGGCCTTGAGGATGTTCATCGTGGACTTGTTGATGAGGCTGCGCCCGTGGATGCTCGTCACCACGTTGTTGCTGCGGTACAGCTGCCCGATCAGCGGGATCATGGCCTCGGCCAGTTCCTCGCGCTCGAGCCAGGCGTCGTGGGTCTCGGTTCGGTGGTGCTGCAAGACGGCGTCCCTTACTGCACCGGGAGAATCGGTGCGCAGTCATCCAGCCGGACGGGGACGCAGGGATAGCGCCAGGCGTCATCGACTGGTCGTGTTCTCCCATTACACCGTCTGCCGCCGTGCTGCACCAATCCGGGCGGAATAGTGGCGGGTCGGGTGGGGTTGCACCGGGAAAGGGGCCCCGGCCCCACCAACGTCGTGAGGAGAAGCGGATGAGTGAGTCCACCACTGTCGAGAAAGCTGATTTCTGGTTCGACCCGATGTGCCCCTTCGCCTGGATCACCTCACGCTGGATCGGTGAGGTCGAGCAGGTCCGGAACATCTCGGTGGACTGGCACGTCATGAGCCTCTCCGTTTTGAACGAGGGCCGGGACCTGCCGGAGGAGTACCAGGCCATGATGCTGCAGGGCTGGGGGCCGGTGCGCGTGATCATCGCCGCCCGCGAGCTGCACGGCGACGAGTACGTCAAGAAGCTGTACGACGCGATGGGCACGCGCATCCACATCGGCCAGAACCGCGATTTCGAGGTCGTGATCCGTGAAGCGCTCGACGAGGTGGGTCTGCCCGCCGATCTGGCGAAGTACGCACAGAGCGACGAGTACGACGAGCAGCTCCGTGCCTCCCACCAGGACGGCATCGATCGCGTCGGTGACGAGGTGGGCACCCCTGTGGTCGCCTTCAACGGCACGGCGTTCTTCGGCCCGGTGCTGACGCGGATCCCGCGCGGCGAGGAGGCGGGTCGCATCTTCGACGGTGCTGTCCTGCTGTCGGAGTTCCCCGACTTCTTCGAGCTGAAGCGATCCAGGACCAAGAGCCCGAGCTTCGACTAGGAGTTCCGGCACTGAACACGAAAGGACCCGCCGATCGGCGGGTCCTTTCGTGTTCGGTGCCGGGGGAGTCACTCCACCGGCTGGGGCACCAGTTCGACCTCCGAGACGGCGAGGGTGCCCTCACCCTCGACGAGTCGGAGATCCCTGGCGTTCCCTGCGGCGAGCAGGTCGCCGAGGCCCGCGTGGATCTGCTCCACCTGGGCGGCCGGAGCCGTGACGACGGCGGTCTCCACCTCCGTGCGCTGCTTGACCTTCGCCTCGGACTTGGCCTTCCGGATGCCTCCGAGCGCCAGTGCGACCGAGGTGAGGACACCGCCGTCGGCCGATCCGGGCAGCGCCGAGAGGGCTTCCGCGTCCGGCCAGGAGGCCTGGTGGACGGATCCCGTCCGCCACCAGCTCCACACCTCCTCCGTTGCGAACGGCAGGAACGGGGCGAAGAGGCGGAGCAGGGCGTCGAGCGTCGTCGCGAGCGCCGTCTGCACGGACTGCGTCGCCGGATCGTCGGAATCGGCATAGGCCCGGTCCTTGACCAGCTCCACGTAGTCGTCCGTGAAGGTCCAGAAGAAGGACTCGGACAGCTGGAGTGCCCGCGCGTAGTCGTACTTCTCGAAGGCGGCTGTTGCCTGTTCGGTGACGGTCCGCAGTTGGGCCAGCAGTGACAGGTCCAGGGCGTTGGTGACCCGGTCGAGTGAACCGGCACCGATCGAGCTCTCCGTCACCCCGAGGTTGAGGACGAACTTGGACGCGTTGAGCAGCTTGATCGCCAGGCGGCGACCGATCTTCATCTGGTTGATCTCGTACGCGGTGTCCGCGCCGAGCTTCGCCGAGGCAGCCCAGTAGCGCACGGCGTCAGCACCGAACTGTTCCAGGACGTCGGTGGGGACCACCACGTTGCCCTTCGACTTCGACATCTTCTTGCGGTCCGGATCGAGGATCCAGCCGGAGAGTGCGGCATGCTTCCAGGGCACGGAGTCCTGGAGCGCATCGGCCCGCACCGCGGTCGAGAACAGCCAGGTGCGGATGATGTCGTGACCCTGTGGGCGGAGGTCGAACGGGAAGACCTTCGCGAAGAGATCCTCGTCCCGCGCCCACCCGCCGACGATCTGCGGAGTGAGGGACGACGTCGCCCAGGTGTCCAGGACGTCGTTGTCCCCGATGAAGCCGCCCGGCTGGTTGCGCGCCGACTCCTCGAAACCAGGGGCAGGATCGGCGGCCGGGTCGACGGGGAGGTTCTCGAGTGCGGGCACGATCGGAGCGTCGTACTCCGGTTCGCCGTCCGCGTCGAGCCGGTACCACACGGGGACGGGGACGCCGAAGAAGCGCTGGCGCGAGACGAGCCAGTCGCCGTTCAGGCCCTCGATCCAGTTCTCGTAGCGGGAGCGCATGAACGAGGGGTGGAACTCGATCTCGCGGCCGCGCTGGATCAGCGCCTCCCGCTTGGCGGCGTCGCGCCCGCCGTTGCGGATGTACCACTGACGGCTTGTGACGACCTCGAGGGGCTTGTCGCCCTTCTCGTAGAAGTTGACCGGGTGGACGATCTTCTTCGGTTCGCCGTCGAGGTCCCCGCTCTCGCGGAGCATGGCGACCACGGCCTCCTTGGCGCTGAAGATCGTCTTGCCGGCGACATCCGCGTAGTGCCCGCGGGCGCGCTCGGTGGTGATCCACTCCGGCGTCTCGGAGCGGATCCGTCCGTCCCGGCCGACGACGGCGCGGGTGGGCAACTGCAGCTCGCGCCACCAGGTGACGTCGGTCAGGTCTCCGAAGGTGCAGATCATGGCGATGCCGCTGCCCTTGTCGGGTTTCGCGAGGGGGTGTGCCTTGATCTCCACCTCCACGTCGAACAGCGGCGAGGTGACCGTGGTGCCGAACAGCGGCTTGTAGCGGTCGTCGTCGGGGTGCGCCACGAGGGCGACGCAGGCCGGCAGCAGTTCCGGCCGGGTGGTCTCGATGTGGATGCGTTCCCCGCCCGGGGTGTGGAAGGCGATCCGGTGGTACGCGCCGGGCTGCTCGCGGTCCTCCAGCTCGGCCTGGGCGACGGCCGTACGGAAGGTCACGTCCCAGAGCGTGGGGGCTTCGGCGAGGTAGGCGTCCCCTGCATCGAGGTTCGCGAGGAAGGCCCGCTGCGAGACGGCCCGCGAGGTGTCGTCGATGGTCCGGTACGTGAGGTCCCAGTCCACGGAGAGTCCGAGCGTGCTGAACAGGTTCTCGAAGACCAGCTCGTCCTCGACGGCGAGCTCCTCGCACAGCTCGATGAAGTTCCGGCGGGAGACGGCGTCGAAATCGCGCTGGTTCTTCGGCGGCTCCGCCGGCGGGCGGTAGTCGGCGTCGTACGGGACGGAGGGATCGCAGCGCACTCCGTAGTAGTTCTGGACACGACGTTCGGTCGGAAGGCCGTTGTCGTCCCAGCCCATGGGATAGAAGACGTTGGCGCCGCGCATGCGCTTGAAGCGCGCCATGACGTCGGTCTGGGTGTAGGAGAACATGTGCCCCACGTGCAGGGATCCGGAGGCCGTGGGCGGCGGGGTGTCGATGGAGTACACCTCCGCGCGCGTGGTGTCGCGGTTGAAGGTGTAGGTTCCGTTCTCGCGCCACTGACGGGACAGCCTCGCCTCGAGACCCTCCAGTGCGGGCTTGTCGGGAACGGAAACGGACTGGGGAGAGGGCGTGTCTGTGCCCTGGGTGGTATCGGCCATGCCTCCATTGTTCCCTACGCGCGAACCGTCAGGATCCGGCCCTGGAAGGGCCACCGGAGGTGCCGGGCGGCGCAGCCCGCGCGCGGGAGGACGGGCGCCGGGCGGACGTCCGGTCCTCCCGCCCAGGCTCAGTGTCCGGCGCCGAGGTTCCCGCCGAGGCGTTCGCGCATCAGGGTGGACGCATCGTTGAGGCCGATGACCTTCACCTCGGTCCCGTGGGATCGGTACTTCTCCTGGATGGCGTCCAGGGCGGCGATGGTGGAGGCGTCCCACAGGTGGGAGCCGTGCAGGTCGATGGTGACGCGGTGCGGGTCGGTTGCGTACTCGAACTGGGTGTAGAGATCGTTCGAGGAGGCGAAGAACAGCTCACCGTTGACCGTGTAGGTGGCGTGCCGGTTGCCGTTCACGGTGTCCTCGGTGCGTTCGACGGTGACGAAGTGCGCGACCCGCCGGGCGAAGGCGACCATGGCGACGAGGACGCCGACGCCGACGCCGATCGCGAGGTTGTGGGTCCACACCGTGACGATGACGGTGGCGAGCATCACCGTGGTCTCGCTCTTGGGCATCCGCTTCAGGGTCGCGGGCTTGATGCTGTGCCAGTCGAACGTCGCGATGGCGACGAAGATCATGACGGCGACGAGGGCCGCCATCGGGATGAGGGCCACGATGTCCCCGAGGGCGACGACGAGGATCAGCAGGAAGATCCCGGCGAGGAACGTGGAGATCCGGGTGCGGGCGCCGGAGGCCTTCACGTTGATCATGGTCTGGCCGATCATTGCGCAGCCACCCATGCCGCCGAAGAACCCGGTGATGACGTTCGCCGCTCCCTGGCCCCACGACTCTCGGGTCTTGTTCGAACGGGTGTCGGTGATGTCGTCGACGAGCTTGGCGGTCATCAGGGACTCGAGCAGGCCGACGGCTGCCAGGGCGAGGGCGAACGGGGCGATGATCTGCAGCGTCTCGAGGTTCAGGGGCACGTTCGGGAAGAACAGGGACGGCAGACTCTCCGGCAGCTCGCCCTTGTCCCCGACGGTGGGCACGAGCACGTTGGCGAGGACCGCGAAGACGGTCAGGACGACGATGGCCACCAGGGGGGCCGGCACGGCCCTGGTCAGGCGCGGGAGGCCGAAGACGATGAGCAGTCCGACGGCGACCATGGGGTAGACGAGGAACGGCACATCGATGAGTTCGGGAACCTGGGACAGGAAGATCAGGATCGCCAGGGCGTTGACGAAACCGACCATGACAGAGCGTGGGATGAAACGCATGAGGCGCGCGACACCGGTGATCCCGAGGATGATCTGGAGGATCCCGCCGAGGATGACGGCGGCGATGAAGTAGTCCACGCCGTGGCTGGCTACCAGTGGTGCGATGACCAGGGCGATCGCCCCCGTCGCGGCCGAGATCATCGCCGGGCGTCCGCCCAGGAACGCGATGGAGACGGCCATGGTGAAGGACGCGAACAGGCCGAGGCGGGGGTCGACGCCGGCGATGATCGAGAAGGCGATGGCCTCGGGAATCAGGGCGAGAGCGACGACGAGGCCGGCGAGGACTTCCGTCTTCAGCAGTCGCGGGTTGCGGAGGGTCCGGGCGACGGACTGGCGTTCGACGGGGGTCAGGGTGGCGCCCTGCGGGAGGGATCGTGTGGAAGCCATGGGCGCTGTAGTCCTTCGGGTGCTGGTGGAGCGGAGATCGCTGCGGATGCACGCCGATGTGCAGGGTCGTGGGAGCCGATGCCTCGGTCCGCACCTCAACCCTAACGTGACGGTAGGGTTAGGGCGAAGAGGTGGAGGTCAGATGGAGGGTGAGCGGGGTGCTGCTCAGCGGATGCACATCGGTGAGCTCGCCGAGCGCACGGGGCTGTCGCTCAGGACGATCAGGCACTACGACGACGTGGGCATACTGCCGGCACTGTCGCGCACGGAGGGCGGGTTCCGCCTGTACACGCCCTCGGACGTCGAGCGCCTGCTCCTGATCCGGCGGATGAAACCCCTCGGGTTCACCCTCGAGGAGATGCAGGAGGTGCTGGCGATCACCGATGCGTTGGACGGCGAGTCCGATCCCGTGCGCCGGGGCGTCCTTCGCGGCGAGCTCGATCTTTTCAGGTCCTCTGCCGTCGAGCGGCGGGAGAAGCTGGCGCAGACGCTTCGCCGCGCCGACGAGTTCATCGAGCGGCTCGACCGGTACTGAATCCGGACGGCACGTGCTACCGGTGGAGCCCCTGCTGACGACCGGAGCAGGCATCACGGTTCCAGGGCGCCGATCCGCTCGAGCTGGGGCCCTGCACGTCCGGGGAGCGGATCGCTACAGTGGGGCCATGACCCCGACACCTTCCGCGCCGCTCGGCGCTCCTGCAGACCCCGCCCCCTCCGCACTGCGTGTGATCGTCACCGGAGCAAGCTCCGGCATCGGTGCAGCCACGGTCCGTGCCCTCCGGAATGACGGCTGGGACGTGATCGCGGCTGCTCGGCGGATCGACCGTCTCGAGGCGCTTGCAGCAGAGACAGGCGCGACGGCGATGGCCCTCGACGTCACCGACCAGGGGTCCGTGGACGCCTTCGCAGCAGAGGTCGCGGCGTCGGGCCCCGTGCACGCACTCGTCAACAACGCCGGCGGCGCCTTCGGGGCGGACCGAGTCGCCGACGCGGTCACCGAGGACTGGGAGTGGATGTACAACGTCAACGTGCTCGGCTCGATGCGCATGACCCGGGCGTTGCTGCCCGCACTGCGGGACGGAGGCCAGGGCAGCGTCCTGTTCCTCACCTCCACGGCGGCGATGGCAGCCTACGAGGGCGGTGCCGGATACTGCGGCGTCAAGGCCGCCCAGGAATCCATGGCTCGCTCCCTCCGCCTCGAGGAGGCGGAGAACAACATCCGGGTCATCGAGGTGTCGCCGGGCATGGTGCGCACGGAGGAGTTCTCGCTCAACCGGCTCGCCGGCGACCAGGGGGCAGCCGACAAGGTCTACGAGGGCGTCGAGTATCCGTTGACTGCCGACGACGTCGCCCAGGCGATCTCGTTCACCCTGAACGCCCCCCATCACATGAACATCGACCACCTGGTCCTGCGTCCGCTCGCCCAGGCCGCGAACCACAAGGTCCTGCGCGGCTGACGCCCCTGATGACCCGACCCGACGGAGGTCAGCACCGGATCGGCCCCGCCCAGGGGCGTTCGTCCTGCGTTCAGGGGGCCGGGCATCCGGCCGGACGACGATGAAGGAGGCCCTGCTCCTCGTCAACCCGGAAGCCGGTCGGGGGCGGGCACTGCGGCTCTCCCCGGCCACGGCAGCGGCGTTAGGGCAGGCGGGGTTCTCCCTCTCGGTCGTCGTCACCGGGAGCCTCCGCGAAGCAACGGACCGGGCGGCGGAGGTCCCGCGGGGGAGCCTGGTGGCGGCTCTGGGGGGCGACGGTTTCCTCGGGGCGGCTGCCGCCGGCGTCCAGGTCTCCGGCGCCACCCTGCTGCCCCTGGCCGGTGGCCGCGGGAATGACACCGTGCGACGGTTCGGCCTGCCCCTGGACCCGGTACGGGCTGTCAGCTGCAGCGGGCATTGGAAGACCCGGGACATCGACCTGGGCTCCGTCAACGGCCGCCCTTTCCTCGGCGTGGCACACGTGGGGTTCGACGCGCTCGCCAATGAATACGGCAATGCGGCCCGGCTGCCGCTCGGACCGTTCGTCTACCTCTACGGAGGGCTCAGGGCCTTCCGTAGCTGGCGGGACGTGGTGTTCACCGTGTCGGTCGACGGCGAGGAACGCGTCTTTCCCGGCTGGTTCGTCGCGGTCGGCAACTCGGGCCAGTACGGTGGCGGCCTGCGGATCTGCCCGCGGGCAGTGGTCGACGACGGCCGGCTCGACGTCGTCTCCCTGGGTCGCTCGTCCCTGCCGCATGTAGCCGCGACCTTTCTCCGCTCATATCGGGGACGACACCTGGACTCGGCCGGTGTCGCCTTCACCCGCGGGACGAGCGTGGTCATCACCGCGAGCAGCCCGCTCAATGTCTATGCCGACGGTGAGCTCGTGGGGCCGCTCCCGGCGACCATCAGGATCAAGGCCGGCGCCCTGAAGGTGCTCATGCCCGACAACTCGCCGGCGCTCCGCTGACTCCTTCCCTCAGCCCCGGGCAGAGACCCCCAGTGTCACGGAGTAGTTGTCCAGGGTGCCGGGCAGCGGCTTGGACGGGTCCAACGTCTGGCCCTCCTGCACGCGGACGTCGTTCCCGCTCACGATGCCGGCCAGGGCTGCGCTCGTCAGCAGCAGCACCAGTTGCTTGCCGGGGCACACCACAGGCCCGTCGCTGAAGGGTACGAGTGGCCAGCCGTCGTCCTCGTCGGTCAGCCAGCGCTCCGGCGAGAAGTTGTGGGCGCTGCGCAGGGATCGCTCGTCGCGGTGGAAGTACGGCGCATACACCAGCACGCCGCACGCGGCCGGCATCAGTCCGTGCGGCCACTCGACGGGGCTGGTCGTCTCGCGAAGGATCATCGGCGTCGTGGGCCAGAGCCGCAGCGTCTCGAGGACGCTTGCGCGGAGGTAGGGGAGAAACCTCCTTCCGGAGGTGTCGGCGTCGACCTCTGCCCGTGCCGCCGCCATGGCCTCCGGGTGGGTCGCGAGGACGGTGAGTGCGCGGAAGGTCGCCATTCCCGCGGGGTCGAACGCGAACAGCCACTGCGGCACCTGGTTCGCAGGCTCGGCTCCGTCTGCCTTCGGCGCAGCAGCCATGACGGCTGCCAGGCTCCCGGGTTCGGCATCGGCGAGCTCGTTCGCGATCCGGTGCAGCAGGCGGGCTCGCGTCTTCCTCCGCGCCGGCTTCAGGAAGGCCCAGTTGCCGTCCTTCCGCAGCCTGATCACCATTGCCGTGAGGTCCTTGTCATCCCGCGCGTGGTCGCCGAAGACCACCCGCCGCACCACCCGGTACCAGGCGTCGAGGAAGTCCGTCCAGGGCAGGGAACCGCTGCGCACCGCGTCCGCCAGGAGCTCCTGCATCTCTTCCTCCACCACCGGGACGAAGCGGTCTGCGAGGTGGTGCACCGGGTGATCCGTGTCCAGGACCTGCTCCTGCAGCGCCCGCCGCACCGATCGGACAGGTCCCCGGGAGATCAGCACGTTGTGCGGCTGGAAGTGCGACAGCGCAGCCTTCTTCTCGCTGCTGGCAGGTGAGAAGGGCTCGGGCGACTGCGACAGGACGGTGTTCACGTCGCCCGGATCCAGGATCACCGCCTGTCGACGGATCGGGAGCTTCAGCATCAGCGGACCCTCCGGATACTTCGCATGGATCCGCTTGACGACGCCGACGGCCCTCGTGTCCAGATCCAGCCGGGCACTGAGGCCGACAGCCCAGGGGCGCCTGATGATGGGTCCTTTCGCGATGGTCGGCAGGAAGACCCCCAGCAGCAACCGCGCGGTGTCCGGTGCGGATGCAGTGGGAAGGGAGGAGGTGGGCATGCGGTATCCGTCCTGTTGCTGGGGCAGTGCCCTCCCCACCCTGCCAAGCGGCCGGCCCCACCACAACGCTTTTCACCCCGCGAGCCCGGGCGCCGGGCCTTTGCGCCCCCTTTCGACAAGCATTTCCCGGCAGCGGTAGACTTGGGGGATCAGCTTCGACCCGGCCATCACCGGTGAGCTTCCGGAGGAAAGACCGAGCCCTGCGCCCGGTCCGTAGAACCGGACGGGACGGCCCGTCACAGCCTGTGAACGAGCGGCAGCCCTGCCCTCCGGGACGCGACGAGCGGCACGGCGGACGGCGGCGGCAAGTGAGGTGGTACCGCGGGTCCTCAACCCTCGCTGACGGTCAGGCAACCGGTAGCAGGTGAACAGGCACCGTCCTCACGGCAGGATGCCCCACCCGACGCCGCCGTACACAGGATGAGAACCATGCCGCAGATCTACCCCAAAGCAGTGTCGCCGGACCACGGCGGTACCTCCTCCGCCGGAGCCGGCGCTTCGCCGCGGTTTCCCGAGCTCGAGGAACGCGTCCTCAGGTACTGGCAGCAGGACGGCACCTTCCAGGCCTCCATCGATGCCCGAGACGCCGGGGTGGACGGCTCCAACGAGTTCGTCTTCTACGACGGACCTCCCTTCGCCAACGGTCTGCCGCACTACGGGCACCTCCTGACGGGTTACGCCAAGGACCTGGTGGGTCGCTACCAGACGCAGCGCGGCCACCGCGTGGAACGGCGCTTCGGCTGGGACACGCACGGACTACCCGCCGAGCTCGAGGCCATGAAGCAGCTCGGTATGACGGACAAGCAGCAGATCGTCGCCATGGGCATCGACAACTTCAACGACGCGGCCCGCGCCTCGGTCATGAAGTACGCGGGGGAGTGGCGCGACTACGTGACCCGCCAGGCCCGCTGGGTGGACTTCGACAACGACTACAAGACCCTCAACCCGGAGTACATGGAGTCGGTCCTCTGGGCCTTCA
>JASLAA010000243.1 GCA_030147325.1 Arthrobacter sp.
TCTACCTCGCCAACACCGTCGATCTTCAGGCACGAACCGCCGACGGCGAGGAGTACTTCGAACTGACGTTGCAGGACGCCTGGGTGTGGGACGTCTACCGCTCGGCACGCTTCGTGAAGAATGTCCGTGTCATCACGTTCAAGGACGTCAATGTCGAGGAACTGTCGAAGTCGGACGACATCGCCCTGCCGAAGGATGGCACGCTCGGCAACTGACGCTCGGCGCGGCCTGCTGATCGGCGGCTCTTCAGCCGTCGGTGGCAGGAGCGGGACGCTGAGCGGTGCTTTGTGGCCCGTGCATCTCCGGCCGTCTGTCGTGGACGCGTGCGTCGTGCGTCGTGCGCCTCACGCCCTCAGGTCGTCGTCTGCTCCTGTCCGAGGGAAGGCGTCCTCGCCGTCCAGCGGCACGGCCGCGGCCTGCTCGAGGCGATCGGCCTCGGAGCCTCCCGTTTCTTCGCCGGCGATGACGCCGTCTCCGGAGTCGGAGTACACCGAGCCGGTCTGTTCCTGACGGTCGGCCTCGGAGCCTCCGGTCCCTCCGCGGGTGGTCCCTGCATCGTCCGCACCGTCGTCAGTGGTTGCCGGGCTTGCCTGTTCCTGCAGGTCGGCATCCGTTCCGCCGGGCAGGATGCTGTCCGACTCTGACATAGTGTCTCCCTTCGCACGGCCGGGACGGGGATCGCGTCCCGATATCCACGGTACGAGGGAGGGTGGACGCCCGCCACCGATTTTCCTCACTGTGCACTCCCACCGCTGCTGCGAGATCCGGGTCCACGCACCTTGTCCACATAGCGCTGGGCAGGTGGCCGGCTCGCTCGCTTCTCGCCGAGGGTGGGGGAGGAGGTGAAGCCATGCTGGCGAAGGATCAGTTGGGGCGTCGCGGGGAAGCGACGGCTGCCGAGTTTCTGGAGAAGGCCGGGTTGAGAATCGTCGACCGCAACTGGCGCTGTCCGGCGGGAGAGATCGACCTCGTCGCAGTCGATGGTTCGACGCTGGTCATCGTGGAGGTCAAGACCCGCAGCTCCGACAATTTCGGGCAACCGCTCGAGGCGATCACGGCGGGAAAGCTCGAAAGACTGTACCTGCTCGCCTCGAAGTGGGCGCGCGCACACAACCTGCGTTTCAGCGGCTTCCGTGTCGACGCGGTGGGCATTCTCGACGACGGGACCGGAGCCCCGCGCATCGAGCACGTGAGGGCGGTCATCTGATGTCCCTCGGCCGCACCTACGCGGTGTCCCTGGTGGGCATGAACGGGCATGTCATCGAGGTGGAAGCGGACATCGGTCAGACCCTGCCGGCTTTCGTGCTGCTCGGACTGCCGGATGCCTCGCTGAACGAGGCGAAGGACCGGATCCGGGCCGCGGCCCGCAATGCCGGTGTGCCACTCAGTCGCCGGAAGATCACCGTCAATCTGATTCCGGCATCCCTTCCCAAGCGCGGTTCCGGCTTCGATCTCGCGATCGTGATGTCGGCACTGGCAGCGGCAGGGGATGTGCGGGGGTGTGGCTCCACGGTGTTCATCTCGGAACTCGGCCTGGACGGGCAGCTGAGACCCGTCCGCGGTGTCCTCCCGGCTGTCATGGCGGCAGTCGACGCAGGGCACCGGCGCATCGTGGTGGCGGCGGAGAACGCCGCAGAGGCTGCCCTCGTGCCCTCTGCGGACGTCCTCTCCTTCAGGAGCCTCGCCGAGGTCGCCCTGGCTTTCGGGGCCGACGATACACAGGTGAAACTGCAGGACGCTCCGGTGCGTGAGGAGCACATCGTCGCCCTCCCCAGTTCAGCCCCGCTTCGTGATCTGTCCGATATAGCGGGCCAGCACGAGGCGCGGTATGCACTCGAGATAGCCGCCGCCGGTGCCCATCACCTGCTCATGGTCGGGCCCCCGGGAGCAGGCAAGACGATGCTCGCCGAACGCCTGCCCGGCATCCTGCCCGATCTCGAGGACGACCAGGCGATGGAGGTGACGGCCATCCACAGTCTGAGCGGTGACAGGCACTGCACGGAGCTCGTTCGGAAGCCCCCGTTCGAGAGCCCGCATCACACCGCCACCCCGGCCTCGATCATCGGTGGCGGGAGCGGCATCCCCCGGCCTGGCGCGGCGTCGCGCGCTCATCGGGGAATCCTGTTCCTCGACGAGGCACCGGAATACGAGCGACGCGTACTCGAGGCGTTGCGAGAGCCCCTGGAGAGCGGGCGTCTTGTACTGCACCGTGCGTCCGGCACAGCGTCCTATCCGGCCCGGTTCCAGCTCGTCCTGGCCCTGAACCCGTGTCCCTGCGGGCTGGCCAGCGGGAAGGGGATCGATTGCGTCTGTACCGCCCAGCAGCGCAGACGCTACTTCAACCGATTGTCCGGACCACTGCTCGACCGCGTCGACCTGCAGTTGGCCGTCCAGCGCGTCGGCCTGGCCGACTACGTCGAGGGGCACGCGGCGGAGCGGTCCGTCACGGTCGCCGTGCGGGTGGCTCTCGCACGGGAGGCCCAGCGGGAGAGGCTGCGGCCGTGGGGGTGCTCCACGAATGCTGAGGTGCAGGGGCGCATCCTGCGGGGAGAGCTCGCGCTGCCGCGGTCGGTCACCGCCACCCTGGACCGGGCTCTGGAGCGGAACCTGGTCAGCGCCCGCGGTTGGGACCGGGTACTGCGCGTCGCGTGGACG
The DNA here is from genome assembly GCA_030147325.1 of Arthrobacter sp. Taxonomy (GTDB): domain Bacteria; phylum Actinomycetota; class Actinomycetes; order Actinomycetales; family Micrococcaceae; genus Arthrobacter_D. Next base: position 2,656 of record JASLAA010000243.1, read on the forward strand.
ATCGCGGATCTCGCCGGGCACGACCGGCCGGACACCGATTGCGTCGCGACGGCGTTGGCCTTCCGCCTTCAGGAGCGTGCAGCGTGACGGTGTGGGAACCGGAGGTGATCGCGAGGGCAGCCCTCTCGAGACTCTTCGAGCCTTCGGAC
>JASLAA010000278.1 GCA_030147325.1 Arthrobacter sp.
GCGCTGACCGAGGACAGGTCCCACCCGTGGCAGGGATTCGATCTCCGCGAGCGAGGCGGAGTTGATGTCCAGCAGACCTCCAGTCCCCGACCCGCTGCCACCACCTCCGCCTGCAGCGTCCGGGACGCCGCCCCGGGACGATGGCTGCGGATCCGACACCTCACCGACCGCGCGCGGTTGCTCGCCCAGGGCGAGGACGTGGATGTGCTGGCCGTCGGAGGGTGTGCCGGCCAGATTGATGCCCTCGAGGTCCGCCTCGGGCAGGGCTCCCCCCACCCGCTCCATCACCTCGAACATCCGGGTGCCGGGAGCCACCGTGACCACCCCCGGTGTGACGACCGCCCCCGTGACGTAGACGACGACCTCCTCCGGAGACCCACCACCGCCCGCCGTGGTGCTGCTGTCGCTGTCCGGAGCCTCGGGATCCTGCGGCTCCTCATCCGATTCCGGGACCGGTGTCCCCGACGGTCCGGCCCCGTGCTGCTCCTCATCCAGCTGCACGGAGACCGCGGCTGCCGACGGTTCTGAGCTGCGCATGAGGAAGAGGGCAGCACCGATGGCCAGCGCGATACCGAGGAAGACCAGTGCCGCCGATCGGGCGACGTGCCAGCGGATCCTGGATTGCAACGCGTGGTCCTCCCCCGCGGCTTCGCCCTCCTCCTCCGAGCCGAGCCGCTGGAGGGGCAACGGGTGGCTCTCCAGCACTGTCCGTTCGTCCCCCGACCGGTCGTCCGGTTCGCCGAGCGACACTGCCGGGTCCCGCAGCACCGACGGCAGACGCCGGACCATCGGGGAAGGGGGCGCAGTGATGTCCCCCGAGATCGGCCAGCGGTGCTTTCCCATGCGTTCCACGCTAGGAGTGAGGAGCCGAGGGCGGCCTGTACGTCCGCGCTATGTGGACATCCGGCGGTCGGGACCTCGGAGCCTGGGGCTCATGGATCAGCCCGCGCTGACGCTCACTGCCAGGACTCCGAGCCCTGCATGTGCCGCAAGGACCGCCGGGCACGGCGCCGTGGTCACGCGTCCGGGACCTGCGACCGCCCCCAGTCGTCCTGCGAGACCTGCGGCTTCCTGCTCGTTGCCGAAGTGGTGCACGGTCAGCGACACCGCACCGCTGCGTCCCGCGACGTCCGCCTCCACCAGCTCCTGGATCCGCAGCAGACCGCGCTCGGCAGAGCGCATGCGCTCGAGGGGCAGGAGCCTCCCTCCCTGCACCGACAGGATGACCCGGACCGACAGGAGGGTCCCCAGCCAGCCGGCGGCCGCGGTGATCCTCCCGCCCCGACGAAGCTGCTCCAGGCTCGGCACGTAGAAGTACAACGCGGAGGAGCGCGCTGACATGGCGGCTGCCGCGGCCGCCTCGGGCAGCCCGGCGTGTTCCCGCGCCGCTGCGAGGGCGGCCATCGCAGCCCTGCCCTGCGCCATGCCCACGGTCCTCGTGTCGATGACCTCGACGGGAAGGACTGCCCTGGATGCCGCCCAGCGTGCCGCTTCCAGGGTTCCGGACAGCAGACCCGACAGGTGCACGGACACGACGCCGTCGTATCCCTGCTCCGCGAGGTCGGCGTAGACCCGCTCGAACCGGCCCGGCGACGGGCGCGAGGTCCGTACCTCGGAACCGGCGGCCAGGGCCACCATCAGCGGCGCCGTGACGTCGTCGTCCTCCGCCGTCAGGATGTCGTGGCCGACGAGCACCGGCATGGCGACGACCCGGATACCCTCTGCCACGCCTCCCGGGCCGGTCCATCCGGAGGGAAGACCCGCAGCTGAATCGGTGACGACGGCTAGGCGCACGGACTCATCCCCGCCCAGCCGTTCGTCGCGTACCCATCAGGCCGGGACGATGTTGACCAGTTTGGGCGCCCGCACGATGACGGTCCGGATATCCCTGCCGGCCAGCACGCGCTGGACCTGCTCGCTGGCGAGCGCCAGTTCGCGCAGCTCGGTCTCGCCGATGTCCGGCGACACCGTCAGCCGGTCCCGCACCTTGCCCTGCACCTGGACGACGGCGACCACCGTGTCCTGTTCCAGCAGGGTGGGATCGACGGCCGGCCACCCGGCCGTAGCGACCGTGGGCTCGTGGCCGAGCCGCCCCCAGAGGTCCTCCGCGGTGTACGGGGCGAACAGGCTGAGGATGACGGCGACGGCCTCGGCAGCCTCACGAACAGCAGGATCGGCTCCGCCGACGCCGGAATCGATCGCCTTGCGTGTCGCGTTGACCAGTTCCATGAGTTTGGCGACGACGACGTTGAACTTGTTCGCCTCCATCAGCTCCGAGGCCTCCGCGACGGTCCGGTGCGTCACCGAGCGCAGCGCCCGGTCGCCGGTCGCCGGATCGGCACCGATGTCGCTGGTGACGTCACCGCCCAGTCGCCACGCCCGGGCCAGGAACTTCGCGGAACCCGACGGCGAGACGTCCGCCCAGTCGACGTCGTCCTCCGGTGGCGATGCGAAGACCATGGTGAGGCGCACCGCGTCGACGCCGAATCGGTCCAGCTGCTCGCCGAGGTCCACTCCGTTGCCGAGGGACTTGCTCATGGCCTTGCCGCCGTTGAGCACCTGGCCCTGGTTCAGCAGCGCGCTGAAGGGTTCGGTGAAACCGACCATGCCCAGATCGAAGAGCACCTTGGTGAAGAACCGGCTGTACAGCAGGTGCAGGATGGCGTGCTCGACGCCGCCGACGTACTGCCCCACGGGCAGCCAGCGATTGACGGCCTCGGTGTCGAAGGGCGCGGTCTCCAGCGTGGGATCCACGAAGCGCAGGTAGTACCAGGAGGAGTCGACGAAGGTGTCCATGGTGTCGGTGTCCCGCTTCGCGGCTCCATCGCACGACGGGCAGGCGACGTTCACCCACTCCTCGACGGCGGCCAGCGGGGACGTCCCCTTCGGTGCGAGGGCTTCACCGCGCAGACCTTCCGGCAACGTGACCGGCAACTGGTCGTCCGGCACCGGCACCTCGCCGCAGGACGGGCAGTGGATGATCGGGATGGGGGTACCCCAGAAGCGCTGGCGTGAGAGCAGCCAGTCCCTCAGGCGGTAGTTGACGGTGTGCTCGCCCGTCCCCTGCTCCTCGATCAGCGCGATCGCGCGCCCGATCGCCGTCGCCTTGTCCAGGCCGCTCAGCTCACCGGAGTTGACCAGCGTGCCTTCCCCGGTGGTCGCGATCCCGGTTGCGGCGGCATCCTCGGCCCCGGTGTCGACGACGGTCCGGACGGGGAGGTCGAAGGCTCGGGCGAAGTCGAGGTCCCGCTGGTCGTGCGCCGGCACGGCCATGATCGCGCCGGTGCCGTAGTCGGCCAGCACGTAGTCAGCTGCCCAGACCGGCAGCTTCTCGCCCGTGAGCGGGTTGACCGCGTAGCGGCCGGTGAACACGCCGGTCTTCTCGCGCTCGGAGGCCTGGCGTTCGATCTCCGACAGGCCCTTGACCTGCTCACGGTACTGCTCCAGCTCCGCACGTCGATCAGGCGTGACGAGCTCCAGCGCCAGGGCGGCGTCAGCTGCCACCACGAAGAACGTCGCTCCGTACAGTGTGTCGGGACGGGTCGTGAAGACGGCCACGTCGGAATCCGGCAGCCCGCCCTCGGCCTCGATGCGGAAGCGGACGTGCGCGCCCTCGGACCGACCGATCCAGTTGCGCTGCATGGCGAGCACCCGCTCGGGCCAATGCCCCTTCAGCTGCTCCATGTCGTCGAGCAGGCGGTCCGCGTAGTCGGTGATCTTGAAATACCACTGGTTCAGACTCTTCTTGGTGACCATCGTCCCGCAGCGGTCACACGCCCCGTTGATGACCTGCTCGTTCGCCAGGACGGTCTGGTCCTTCGGGCACCAGTTCACGGGAGAGTCGCGTCGGTACGCCAACCCCTTCTGGAAGAACCGGACGAAGAGCCACTGGGTCCAGCGGTAGTACTCGGGGTCGGACGTGTGCAGCCGGCGGTTCCAGTCGGCGCTGATGGCGTAGCGCCTGAAGGAGTTGGCCTGGGTCTCGATATTGGCGTAGGTCCACTCCGCCGGGTGTGCGTTGCGTTTGATGGCGGCGTTCTCCGCGGGCAGCCCGAAAGAATCCCAGCCGATGGGGTGCAGGACGTCGAAGCCCTTCTGCCGGTAGAAGCGTGCAGCGACATCACCCATCGCGAAGGCTTCCGCGTGGCCCATGTGCAGGTCCCCGGAAGGGTAGGGGAACATGTCGAGCACGTAGCGCCGCTCGCGCTTCCCGTCGTCGGCCGGCGCGAACGCCTGGAGCCGGTCCCACACCGCCGGCCACGTCGCCTCGATGGCTGAGAAGTCGTAGGTGTTCTCGTCCGGCTGCGCACCCTCGGGGTTGCTGCTCACTGTATGACCTGTCCTGTCGGTGGAACGTCGTCCTGCTCTGATGCCGGCCTGCTGTCGGCCCGTGCCCTTCCGGGCTCCTTCGGTGCATTCTGCCCCGGACACACAACAGCCCCTCGCACAGGAGGGGCCGCCGCACGGTGAGGACCGTGCGGCTAGGTAAGAAGGAGGGTACGAGGCATGGTGCCACTTTAGCAGTGCGCACCGCGCGACGCTCGCCCTGGCTACCGAGGCGCAGCACACCCGGACCGTGACGGCCCGGGCGTGCTGTGCTGGTGGAAGCCGGTGCTAGTCGACGTCCTCGTCGACCCAGTCGAAGGTCTTCGTGACGGCCTTCTTCCACAGGCGGAGTTGGCGCTCGCGCTCCGCTTCGTCCATCGAGGGGTTCCAGCGCTTGTCCTCGGCCCAGTTGGTGGCCAGCTCGTCGGTGTCCTTCCAGAAGCCGACGGCGAGACCCGCGGCATACGCGGCGCCGAGCGCGGTGGTCTCCGTGACCTTCGGCCGGATGACGGGGATGCCGAGGATGTCCGCCTGGAACTGCATCAGGGCGTCGTTGGCGACCATGCCGCCGTCGACCCTGAGATCCTCCATGTTGACGCCGGAATCGGCGTTGGCGGCATCGAGTACCTCGCGGGTCTGGAACGCCGTCGCCTCGAGCGCAGCGCGGGCGATGTGGCCCTTGTTGACGAAACGGGTCAGCCCTACGATCGCGCCGCGAGCGTCGGAACGCCAGTACGGTGCGAACAGGCCGGAGAACGCGGGGACGATGTAGACGCCACCGTTGTCCTCGACCGTCCTGGCGAGCTGCTCGACCTCGGGCGCACTCTTGATGATGCCGAGGTTGTCGCGGAGCCACTGCACGAGCGAGCCGGTGACGGCGATCGAACCCTCGAGCGCATAGACGGGCTTCGCGTCTCCCAGCTGGTAGCAGACCGTGGTGAGCAGGCCGTTCTTCGAGTGGACGATCTCCTCGCCGGTGTTCACGATCATGAAGTTGCCCGTGCCGTAGGTGTTCTTCGCGCCGCCCTTGTCGAACGCGGCCTGGCCGAAGGTCGCGGCCTGCTGGTCGCCCAGGATTCCCGCGACCGGCGTCTCCCGCAGCAGCTGCGAGGTGTGCACCGTGCCGTACACCTCGGAGGACGACTTGATGGCGGGCATCATCGACATCGGCACACCGAAGTCGGCAAGGATCGATTCGTCCCAGGCCAGCGTCTCGAGGTCCATGAAGAGGGTGCGGGACGCGTTGGTCACATCGGTGATGTGCACGCCGCCGTCGACGCCGCCGGTGAGGTTCCAGGTGACCCAGGAATCGGTGTTGCCGAACAGGAGGTCTCCCGCTTCGGCCTTCTCGCGGGCGCCCTCCACGTTGTCGAGGATCCACTTGATCTTGGTACCCGAGAAGTAGGTCGCGAGCGGCAGACCGACGGTGGACTTGTAGCGATCGACCCCGCCGTCCTTGGCGAGGTCGTCGACGATGTGCTGCGTGCGGGTGTCCTGCCACACGATCGCGTTGTAGACGGCTTTGCCCGTGGTCCTGTCCCACACGACGGCTGTTTCACGCTGGTTGGTGATACCCACGGCGGCGATGTCGTGGCGGGTCAGGTTGGCTTTGGACAGCGCCGTTCCGATGACCTCGCGGGTGTTGCCCCAGATCTCGGCGGGGTCGTGTTCGACCCAGCCCGCCTTCGGGAAGATCTGCTCGTGTTCCTTCTGGCCGGAGGACACGATATCCCCCTTGTGGTCGAACACGATGGCCCTGCTGGACGTGGTGCCCTGGTCGATGGCGATGACGTACTGCTGCGACATGTCTTACTCCTTCATTGGATGACAGGGGAAGGGCGGCTTCGGAAGCCGCGGAATGCTGATGGTCAGGCTGCGAGCGCCGGGAACGAGATGAACTGGACGACGATACCGGCGAGCGAACCACCGATGATCGGACCCACGATCGGTACCCAGGCGTAGGCCCAGTCGCTGCTGCCCTTGCCCTTGATCGGCAGGATCGCATGCGCGATACGCGGCCCGAGGTCACGGTTCGGGTTGATGGCGTAGCCTGTGGGTCCGCCGAGGGAGGCGCCGATACCGACGACGAGGAGCGCGACGGCGAGCGGACCGAGGCCCGAGGGCGTCGAACCGATCGCGATGATGACGAAGACGAGGACGAAGGTGCCGATGATCTCCGTGACGAGGTTCCACCCGTAGGAACGGATGGCCGGCCCGGTTGCGAACACGCCGAGCTTGTTGGCGGGGTCCGGCTCCTCGTCGAAGTGCTGCTTGTAGGAGAGCCAGCAGAGCACGGCGCCCAGGATGGAGCCGATCATCTGCGCAGCGAGGTACGCGAGGGTCGTCACCAGGGTCTTGTCGACGCCGGGCGCGTACTCGGCGGTGTCACCGTTGAACAGCAGGCCCATGGTGACGGCGAAGTTCAGGTGCGCACCGGAGAGTGCTGCAACGTAGATACCGGCGAAGACCGCGAGGCCCCAGCCGAAGTTGACCATGAGAAAGCCGCCGTTATTGCCCTTGGTCCGGGCGAGCGCGACATTCGCGACCACACCCGTACCGAGCAACAACAGCAGCATTGTGCCGAAGGTTTCGGCGACGAATACTTCCAGAGACATCTTTGACTCCTCTATCTATTCATTTATTGACGGGTGCCGCCGCCTCGACGGCACCCGCTGAGTTCCCCCCGGCAACTACTGCCGTTGGCACTGCACCGCTGCATGGAGCAGCGGTTCGACCCCGGTGCGGCGGGCGCCGCTAGGAGGTCAGGCTTTTGACCTGCACGCGGTGGGCCTCGTCGAGGACCTGCGCGGCGAGTGCTATCTCGGCGTCGGCCTGAGCTGCGTCCCAGCCCAGCAACGGAGCCAGGGCGCCGGCGAGTTCGGCCAGGAGTTCCTCGGAGACGAGGCCACGGAAGGCCAGTGATGTCCGGCGGATCAGGACGTCGATCAGATGGCCGATCTGCTCGTGCTCCACCATGTACTCGACCTCACGGGTGCTCAGCTCCTGGGTGGAGGCGAACATCCTGTCGGTGCCGTCGGCGAGGTAGTCGAGCACGTCCTCCGCGCGCGTCCCGTACCTCGTCAGCAGGACCTCGACACGACTCTCGTCGAAGCCGGGCCGCACGGCGTCCCTGATCCAGGTGCGCTCCGCATCGTCGGACGTCGGGAAGTCCTTCCCGCCGCCGATCGCCACTCCCGCCGTCGACGTCGTGCGGGTCTTGCCGAGGGCAGCGAGCGTGTCGTTCGCGAGGTGCTCGGAGAGGGCGCGGAACGTGGTCCACTTTCCGCCGACGAGGCTGAGGGTCGTGACGGGGCGGCCTCCCATCTGCTCCTCGCGCTTCTCGATGCGGTAGTCGCGCGAGACGAAGCCGGGCTGGGTGTCATCATGTCGTGGCAGCGGCCGGACACCGGAGAAGCTGTAGACGATGTCGTCCTGGGTGACCTTGATGTCCGGGAACACATGCCCGATCAGTTCGAAGAAGTAGTCGATCTCCTCGTCCGTGCAGACGGCCTGCTCCGTGACGTCGACGTCGATGTCGGTGGTGCCGACGAGGACCCGATCCCCCATGGGATAGATGAGGACGATCCGACCGTCGACGTGTTCGAAGAAGATCTCCGTGCCGTTGCAGGCCTCGAGCAGTTCGGGGTGGTCCAGGACGATGTGCGAGCCCTTGGTACCGCCCATGAACAGGGTCTCGGCTCCCA
>JASLAA010000078.1 GCA_030147325.1 Arthrobacter sp.
CCGCGCAGCACCCCGGCGGCCGTGGCGATCAGCCGGTCACCCGCGGCGTGGCCTCGGACGTCGTTGATCTGCTTGAGCCCGTCGAGGTCCAGGAACAGCACGCTGGCGGTCTCGCCGCGGCGCAGCGACAGCTCGACCAGCGGCCGTCCCAGGGTCAGGAAGCCGCGGCGGTTCGGCAGCCCGGTCAGCTCGTCGGTCAGTGCGGCGGCGACGACGCCGATGTCCTGCGGACCGAATTGTTGAGGCTGGCCCACCGCACGGCCACCCGGCTGCGAGCCTCGGGCCATCGTGCGGGCGGTGTCGCGCTCAAGCTCCGGTACTCCGACTTCTCCACGCTCACCCGCTCCCGAAAGCTCGACGAGCCCGTTGACAGCGCGAACGCTATCTACGCAGCGGCGACCGCGCTGCTCGCAGCCCTGGGGGAGCGGCCCATGCCGGTCCGGCTGATCGGGCTTCGCGCCGAGTCCCTGGAGACCGGCGACGGATCGACACAACTCACCATCGACCGCCGCGATGACAACTGGAGGATCGCTGAACGTGCGCTCGACGACGTCAACCGGAAGTTCGGAGCGGCTGGGGTGGTCCCGGCCGGACTGCTCTCACCCCGCGGACGTGGCAGCCGGGGAGGCCCTTCGGCGGGGGAGCCGGCGGTCGAGCCGGGCGGGCCGGCACCGCGCCCGCGGCCGGGCACTTCGGGAAGCTCCGGCGGCTTCCGGGACAGGGCTGCCGACACCCCGGAAAATCCGCGCCGTTGAGCGGTTGAACGCGCAGGTAACACCCTCCGGGAGGCCCGATCAACCCCGCATTGTGACTTTGCACCCACCCCGTAGCAAACTAGTCTTTAATCAGGTATTCCACCTGCCGTTCAGTACGCACATCCACCCCGGGAACCCGCGGTAAGGCCCTTCTCCTCGGGAACCCGACCTGCGATCGGAACGTTGGTTGGATGGAGGAACGTTGGTACCCACATCAAGGAGGCGGTCATGGCACTCTCGGAACACGAGCAGAGGTTGCTTGATCAGCTTGAACAGCAGTTGCACGCCGACGATCCCAAGTTCGCGCATTCGATGGCTTCGGACACCCGGAAGTCGATGTCGACGAGGCGCCTCGTCATCGGATCGCTCATCACGATCGCGGGAATCCTGGTCCTGCTTGCGGGGATCGTCTACCCGGAAGCCGTCTACCAGAGCATCATCGTAGGAGTAGCGGGCTTCCTGATCATGGGTGGCGGTGTCTACTTCGCGACCACGAAGTCGAAGCATGTCGAAGCCGACCAGCCGATCGGCCGGCCCTCGAAGGCGACGACCGGTGGGAAGAGCGGATTCATGTCCAGCCTCGAGGACAAATGGGACGAGCGTAAGCGCGACCAGACCTGAGGGACCGGCTGACACCGTCAGGTTGTCGGAGCCGGACAGAACGGACAGAACAGAAGAGGAGAACCCGCGAAGGCGGGTTCTCCTCTTTTTAACGCCCGGCGAAGTGCAGACTCGACCTTCCGGGGCAGATCCTCCTCCACTTCACTCCACCTCCTCGCCCAGGATCGGGACCCGCGGGATTGCGCGGGCGGTGCGGCGGGTCGGGCGACACCGAGGCGTGTCGGAATGGGCCGGATGCATTGACGGTGGAGCTTTGTGGAGTAAAGTGGGGAACATAAGAGCAAGCAGCACTCGGCTGTGCTTGGCGGACTCAGAACAGGCGGTCAGGGATGTTCCTCGGAACTCACACCCCGCGCCTCGACGAGAAAGGCAGGCTCATCCTTCCGGCCAAGTTCCGCGAGGAACTGAGCGAGGGACTGGTCCTCACAAGGGGTCAGGAACGCTGCATCTACGTGTTCAGCATGAGTGAGTTCGAGAGGGTTCACGAGCAGATGCGGGCCGCGCCGATCTCGTCACGCCAGGCGAGGGACTACAACCGCGTCTTCCTGTCGGGTGCCTCTGACGAGGTGCCGGACAAGCAGGGCAGGATCACCATCCCTGCGGCTCTGCGGACCTATGCCGGGCTGGATCGGGACCTCGCGGTCATCGGTGCAGGAAGCCGGGCGGAGATCTGGGCGGCCGACTCATGGGACTCCTACCTCTCCGAGAAGGAAGCAGCCTTCTCGGAGACGGATGAGGATGCCTTCCCCGGCATCATCTGAGGCCGGGATCGGACACGGCAGGGCACAGCAGGACAAGCAGGACCAGAACGCAGCAACGAGTACGCGGGTGGCTCGATCCCTTGGATGAGATCTCCAGCCGCCGGACAGGAATCGCCTCCTGGCTCCACTTCCCCGGAGCCAGGCGACGCCGGTCCGGCCGGATGGGGGTCTGACCCAAGGGGTAAGCCTCTCTCCGACAGCCTGCAGGACCACACGATGATCACGACGAGCTGCAGGAGGGAGAGGACGCATGGGCGGTGACCGGCCGACGAGCGAGCGCCACGTCCCCGTCCTCCGTGATCGCTGCGTCTCACTGATCGCACCGGCAGTCTCCGCCGCCGAAGCCGCCGGGCGCCGGGCTGTCGTCATCGACGCGACGCTCGGCATGGGTGGCCACTCCGAGGCGATGCTGGAGCGCTTCCCCTCGGCGCACCTCGTGGGTATCGATCGTGACACCGAGGCTCTCGCACTCGCGGGTGCCAGACTCGCCCGCTTCGCCGAGCGCACGGACCTCGTCCATGCCGTGTACGACGAACTGCCGGAGGTGCTGGCCGATCTCGGCATCGAGGGCGTCGATGGAGTTCTCTTCGATCTCGGCGTCTCCTCGCTCCAGCTCGACGAGCGGGAGCGGGGGTTCGCCTACTCCTACGATGCCCCCCTCGACATGCGCATGGACACGACCAGGGGCATCACGGCTGCCGACGTCGTCAACACCTACTCGGCGGAGGACCTGCTCCGCATCATCCGCACCTGGGGTGAGGAGAAGTTCGCCGGCCGGATCGCCTCCGCGATCGTCCGAGCCAGGGCCGAGGAACCCTTCAGCACGACGGCCAGGCTGGTCGAGGTCATCCGCGACGTCGTGCCCGCGGCCGCGGCGCGAACCGGGGGACACCCGGCGAAACGGACGTTCCAGGCACTGCGCATCGAGGTCAACGAGGAGTTGACGGTCCTCGAACTCGCCGTGCCGGCCGCCATCGACGCGATCGTCACCGGCGGCCGTGTCGTCGCGATGTCCTACCACTCCCTCGAGGACCGCATCGTGAAGAGCGCTTTCACCGCCGGGACGAAGTCCACCGCTCCCGTGGGCTTCCCGGTGGAACTCGAGCAGCACAAGCCATACCTCCGGTCCCTGACGCGCGGCACCGAGGCGCCGACCACCGCGGAGATCGAGGAGAACCCGCGAGCGGCTTCGGCGAAGCTCCGGGCCGTTGAACGAATCGCAGCAGGACCCATCGACAGGACCACCAGATGAGCCAGGCAATGACCGTCGAGAAGACCCGGGGCGCCGCCGCCTTCGTCACGAGCGGTGCGCTCGCCGTCGCCCCCCGGCCGCTGCGCGACCAACCGGGCAGTTCGGCAGCCGCTGGTGCGCGGAAGGTGCGGACACCCCTGTCCGTCGTGCCGGCACGGCAGAACCGCCGTCGGGTTCCTTTCGCGGTCTTCAGTCTGCTCGTCCTGGTGGCGGCGTTGGCCGCAGTCCTCATGCTCAACATCTCCGTCTCGGGTACTCAGTACGATCTGGTGCAGCTCCGGAACCAGCAGGTGGCCCTGAGCCAGCAGAACGAGGCACTGGTCCTGCAGATCGAGAGCAGGGAAGCACCTCAGAACCTGGCGGCGGAAGCCACGAAACTCGGGATGGTCTCCTCCCCGACCTTCGGGACCATTGAGCTAGATTCGAAGAAGGTGACGGGTACGCCGGAACCTGCGACGGAGGGCCCCGAGCCCGAGGTCCTGATCGCGGCGCCTGAACTCGCCACGGAACAGCCGGCCCCTGTGGCCGTGGAGGCGGTCCCGGCGGACACGGTGGAGCCTGCTGCCGCAGAGGCCGGGATGTCGGACGACGGCGCCGGCGCAGGTTCGTCGGACAGCACGGACGCTGACGGTGGTGTCGCAGAGGTGGCGCCGGGGACGATCCCCGGGCCGCAGCAGGTCGGCTCCGACGGTTAGCAGCCCTTCGCCGCGCACCGCTCCAGCCGTACTGCTCGAACGCACTGATCGACAAGGACTCTCCCGTGACCCCTGCACGCACCGGCAGCCCCGACAGCATCCGACTGGCTCTGGGCTCCACCCGGCTCAGGGTGGGGCTCGCCTTCGTCCTCGTGCTCCTGATGGTGCTCGGGGTGCGGCTGTTCCAGTTGCAGGCCCTGGACCTCAACGGGATGGCCCAGGCCGGTCTGTCCAACCGACTGACCACCACCACCGTCCAGCCGGTGCGCGGATCCATCGTGGACATGAACGGCAAGTACTTCGCCCGCAGTGTGGAGCGCTACGACATCGTGGTGGACCAGCGGCTGAGCGCCGTCGAGGAGTTCACCCGCCCCGTACCCGACTCCAGTGAGCGGGAGACCGGTGTTCCCATCGATCAGGGCTTCGACGAGCTGTCCGCCGTTCTCGGTATCGACGCCGCGACCCTGCGGGAAGCGATCATGGGGGACAAGAGCTTCAACTACGTCGCGAAGTCGGTGACCCCCGAGGTCAAGAACCGTGCCCTCGCCGTCGGTATCCCCGGGGTGTACGCGGACATGACCAGCGTCCGGACGTACCCCGCCGGTCCCGTGGCCGGCTCGGTCGTCGGATTCGTCTCCCAGGACGGCGCACCCCAGGAAGGCCTCGAGTACTCGCTCAACGACGCGCTGCAGGGCACACCCGGCAGCCGCACCTTCGAGATCGGCGGTGACGGGATCCGCATCCCCTATGCGACGAACGAGGACATCCCCGCCGCCGACGGGCAGACCGTCCGACTCACGATCGACCAGGACCTGCAATGGTTCGCCCAGCAGACCATCGCCTCGCAGGTCGAGGACTACGACGCCGAGTGGGGCAACATCGTGGTGGTCGAGGCGAAGACGGGCGCTATCCGGGCGATGGCCGAATCGACGACCCCCGACCCCAACGACCCGACCGCCACCCCCGCGGAGCAACGCCGCCCCAACACCGTGAGTGCTTCCTTCGAGCCCGGCTCCACGACGAAGGTGATCACGCTCGCGGGTGCGCTGGAGCAGGATCTCATCGAACCGACGTCGAGGTTCACGCTCGAGAACCGCTACACCGTGGGCAACCAGACCTTCAAGGACTCGACCGAGCACGAAAAGGAGAAGCGGACCGCCGCAGGTGTCCTCGCGAAGTCGATGAACACGGGCACCGTGCAGATCGGCCAGAAGCTGACCAAGCAGGAGAGGTACGACTGGCTCAAGAAGTTCGGCATCGGTGAGCCGCTCGGAACGGGTCTGAACGAGGAGAACCAGGGCCTGCTGACGACCCCGGACAACTGGGACGACCGACAGCAGTACACCGTGCTGTTCGGTCAGGGACTGACGCAGACCGCCCTCCACACCGCGATGGTCTATCAGACCATCGCCAACGACGGAGTCCGCCTCAAGCCGAGGCTCGTCGACGCGTACATCGACCCGGACGGTACGGAGCACGTGGTCCCGGAGGCCGAGGGCACGAGGGTGGTGTCGGAGGAGACGGCTGCTGAGATGCGCAAGATGCTCGAGACGGTGACGCGGAAGGGATCCGGCAAGTCCGGCGAGCTCGATCAGTACCGCGTGGGCTCGAAGACGGGCACGGCCGAGGCGCCCGGCGCCACGGGCGGCTACGACGGCTACACTCTCTCCTATGCCGGGATCGCGCCGATCGAGGACCCCCAGTACGTCGTGGTCATCACGCTCCAGCGCCCCCAGGGCGACCTGTACTACCTCATCCCCGGTGAATCCTTCCAGAAGGTCATGAAGCAGGTCCTGAACTCGAACAACGTCCCGGCGTCGACGACGAAACCGGACATCTATCCGGTCGAATACTGACGCGGAGGTCAGAGCACCGTGCAACCGATCACGCCGCAGGGCAGTGAAGCCTCGCTGATGCGCCCCCGTATCCCTCACCCCACCGCCCTGTCGGAGGCCCTGGCCGCCATCGGGCCGCTCGCGGGACCCGCTCGGGCCGAAGGACTCCCGGCGGTCACCGGCATCACCCTCGACTCACGCTCGGTGCTTCCGGGCGACGTGTACGCGGCCCTTCCCGGAGCGACGAAGCATGGCGCCGAGTTCGCCGTGCAGGCCGTGCTGGCGGGAGCGGTGGCCATCGTGACGGACGCCGCCGGGGCAGCCGTCGTCGGACGGGCGTTCGACGACGACGTCGCGGTACCGCCCGTCGTCGTCGTGCCGGATCCGAGGCGCGCCCTGGGCCCCCTCGCCCGTGAGATCTTCCGGGGTGAGCCGGACGCGTCGACGCCGACGCTGTTCGGTATCACCGGGACGAACGGGAAGACCACCTCGACCTACTTCCTGAATGCGCTCCTCGAAGCGCTGGGGCGGTCCGCCGGCCTCATCGGCACGATCGAGATCAGGGCGGGTGGCGAAGCCATCCCCAGCCTCCTGACCACTCCCGAGTCTCCCCAGATCCATTCGCTGCTCGCCCTGATGGGGGAGCGCGGACTGTCCGCCGCGGCGATGGAGGTCTCCTCCCATGCCCTCGAGTTCGGGCGGGTGGACGGTGTGCGTTTCGACGTAGCGGGTTTCACCAACCTCACCCAGGACCACCTCGACCTCCACGGCACGATGGAGGACTACTTCGCGGTGAAGGCGTCGCTCTTCACCGCCGAGCGGTGCCGGACGGGGGTCGTGCTCGTCGACGACGCCTGGGGCCGGAAGCTCGCCGGGACCGCCGAGGTGCCTGTCCTGACGCTGCTCAGCGATCCGGGAACGGCGGAAGCCGGAACGGATGCAGACTGGTCCGTGACGACCGTCGAACCGAGCGGACTGGGACATGCGTTCGTCCTGTCGGGACCGGACGGTGCGAGGTTCAGGGTGCGGACCGGACTGCCGGGAAGCTTCAACGTCTCGAACGCCGCCCTCGCGACACTCATGGTCCTCGCCTCCGGCGTCCCGGTCGAGGACATCCAGCAGGCGCTCGATCTCCACAATCCCTTTACCGCCGAGGTGCCCGGCCGGATGCAGCTCATCGGTGAGGCTCCCGCGGCGATCGTCGACTTCGCCCACAATCCGGACGCGCTCGAGCGGACGCTCGCCTCGGTCCGCAGGCCCGGCGGACGCGTCATCTCCGTGTTCGGC
>JASLAA010000299.1 GCA_030147325.1 Arthrobacter sp.
CAATCGGCCGTCGCGTCGGCGGTGAGCAGCGGCGAACCGTTGTCCGTCGTCGCCGCCGCCGCGGACATGCCCTCCCTCGCGATCCTGGATGCGCTGGACGCGTCCCACCCGAGCAGGACGTAGTCCGGGAAGTACGGGCACACATCCCCGCGGCCTCTGGTGGTGACGACGCCGGCCCGGATGCCTGCGTCGCGACCCGTTCCTCGCATCAGTGCTTGTTACCCTGTCAGTGGGTGGCTCACTGCCGTTCCCCGACTATTGTGCGTCCCCTTGGGGACCGCCGGCAGAGTTCACCATCGAGGTATTCCATGCATCATCCGCAGGACGAGGACATCGACCCCCTGATGGACGGCCCACCCGGCGAGGCGGTCCGCCCCCGGGTCCTGATCGTCGCGACGGGCAGGGATCGCGGCGCCCTCGCAGCGGTACGGGCCTTCCACGCCGCCGGCTGGTACGTCGGGGTGGGGACGCCCGAGGGCGGTGGGGTCTTGGGTTCGTCACGGGCATGCGACATCGCCTTCCGTGTACCGCGCCCCCGCCATGACGGGCTCGCGTTCGTCGAGGGGATACGCCGCGCCACCCGCACCGGCCGGTTCGATATCGTCTTCGGTGGTGGCGATGACTGGATGGCAGCACTGTCCGCGTACCGCGCCCAGCTTCCCCTGCCGGTGGCGCATCCGTCGTTCGACATCGTCCAGACCGTGCTGGACAAGATGCGGCTCACCGAGTTCGCGCACAAGGTCGGCCTGGCCTCGCCCCATACCGAACTGGCCACCGATCAGGCGCTCGCGATGTGGCAGGGCCCGCTGGTCATCAAGTGCAAGGAACACTGGGCGCCGAACCAGACCCACCCGTTGCGGATCGAGGCCAAGCTCTTCCCGAACGCCGAGGCGGCCCGGCCGCAGGTCGGACGTATCCGCGCGGCCGGTGCGCAGCCGATCCTTCAGGCGCCTGTCACGGGATCACTCGGCGCCCTGATCGGCGTCTTCCACGACGGCATGCTGATCGGACGCACGCAGCAGGTCTCGACCCGCTTGTGGCCGACGCCCAATGGCGCCTCTGCGCGTGCCTACACGGTGCCCGTGGATGACGAACTCGTCGGCAAGGTCGAGAAGATGCTCCTCGAACTGGGCTGGCACGGGCTGGTCGAGCTGCAGTTCCTCACCGGCGATGACGGCGTCCCGTACCTGATCGATTTCAACGGCAGGTTCTTCGGGTCCCTCGCCCTGGCCGAGGCCGCAGGTCACGGACTCGTACGCACGTGGGGTGAGATCGCAGTGGGGGAGAAGCACCCGGCCCTGCCTGACGCCCGGGCAGGGCAACGCTATGCGTGGTTCGCCGGGGATCTGCGCCGGGCACGCATCGAGCGGCGGGGCGGACTGCTGCATGACGTCGCGTCGACCCTGCTGTGGTCGTTCAAGGCCGAGCACAGCACATGGAGCGTGCAGGACCCGAAGCCTTCCGTATACCTGGCGCTTGAGCGGTTCCGCCGCCCCTGACGGCAGCAGCGGCCTACCTGCGTCGCGTAGCTCTCAGCATGTCGAGGAGCACGAGGCGCTCAGGCGCCCGGACGAGGACGAGTCCCACCACATAGACGACGATCATCCCGACCCCGACCGCCGCGCCTTCGACCAGAGGCAGGACCCCTGGCAGCAGCACCCGTGTCCCGGCACCGATGCCCGCTCCGGCGACTACGGACACGGCACCGAGGGCGAGTGCCCGGACCAGGAGCCCACGTACCGCGGGCACATCGACGGCGGTGTGCCTGCGGGCCAGGAGCACTCCGTTGGCGGCCGCAGCGGCCAGCAGGGAGACACTCGTCGCCAGCGCGACACCTGCCACCCCCATCACGGGTGCGAGGAGGATGTCGCCGGTGACGTTGATCACCATCGCAGCTACGGACACCAGGACCGGGGCACGGGTATCCCCGAGCGCATAGGACGTACTGACGAGGACCTGCCGCACACCCATCGCCACGAGTGCCGGTGCGTACCAGAGCATGGCGACGGCGGTCGCGGCGACATCATCGGTGGTGAACTCGCCCCGGCCGTAGGCGACCTGCGCGAGGGGCAGAGCGGCGACCATCAGGACGAGGGTCAGTGGAACGAGGATCGTGACCGTGACGGACAGCCCACGCGACACCAGGCGGCGGACCTCCGGGAGGTTCCCGGCAGTGGCCCCGAGGGCTGGATAGAGGGACACGAGGAGGGACGCGATGAGCAGTGTCTCGGGCAGGTTCACCAGCCGCCACCCGTAGGAGAGGGCGGTGATCGCCCCATCGCCGAGAGTGGAGCCGACCGCCCTGTCCACGAGCGAGTTCACATTGGCGATCGCGCTGCCGACCAGCAGCGGGGGCATCAGGGATGCGATCTCGCGGAAACCTGGTTGCCGCAGGTCCAGCCCGGGCCGGACCCTCATGCCGAGTGCCCTGATCGGCGGTAGTTGCAGCAGCAGTCGTGCGGCCGAGCCGACGACGAAGCCCACGGCCAGTGCCTGGATGCCGTACCGGGGGCCGAACAGCCCTGCCGCCCCGATCATGATGATGTTGAACGGCACCCCCTGCAGTGAGGACCAGATGACTCGTCCATGGGCCTGAGCCAAGGCAGCGAGGAGGTCGGTGCCGG